>JBILLV010000084.1:0-30139 GCA_044375895.1 Polyangiales bacterium
CGAGCAGCCCGCGCGCCGGCGCGAACTCCCGGGCCAGCGACGCCCCCCGCGCGTGCGCGGCGAGGTCGGCGAGCATCACGCGCCACCCCGCCTCCGACGCGCCGCCGACGTCGCCGTGGCCCTCTTGAATGTCGTGCATCCGCGCCATCTGGGCGAGCAGCTCGGCCCGCGCGAGCGTGACCAACCCCGTCGCCGCGGCGAGGTCGCCGCCCGCGAGGGCGTCATGGAGCCGGGCGAGGGCCGCGACCGTGGGCGACGGCGGCGCGGGCTTCGCGCACGCGACCAGCAGCAGGGCGACGAGGAGCCGTCGCATCAGCGCATGAGGTAGATCGGGTTGGTCACGCCGAAGGCGTTGCGGCCCGGGTGGACGGGGGCGAGCTCGGCGCCGCGCGCGGCGAAGATCACCCATCCGCCCGCGGCGGGGACGGGCACGGTGATGTCTCCGCGGAAGCGCACCGTGGGGTTCATCGGGTCGCGGCGTGAGGCGTCGAGGGCGATCGTCTGGACGACCATCCCGTTGACGATCACTTCGAGCTGATCCGTCGTGACCCACGGGGCGGCCTGGACGCGCACCTGGACGCGGGCCATCGCGCCGGCGCCGCGGAGTTCTTGACCGGGGCCGACGGCGCCGCCGGTGCCCATCGCGGAGGCGTCGATGTAGACGCCGCCGGAGATGTACGAGCGGCCGCCGCGGAGCGCGTCACGCACCCCGTTGGCGGTCAGCATCGTGGGGTCGTCGGCGCCGAGGTACATGCACGTGCGGGGGTAGCCGACGGGGCTGTTGCTGAGGATCGAGTGGCTGTCCGACGAGCCCACCGCGGCGACGCGGCGGCCGCGGTTCAAGAACGAGTACCAGTCGGCGACGTTGTCGCGGTTGTCGGCGTCGTAGAGGCTCTTGTCGTTGAAGACCTCGACGGCGGTGAAGGTGTCGTCCCAGAGGTCGGGGCGCGACGCCACGCCGGTGGCGGCGTTGTAGCCCGCGGCGGTGAAGTACCCGCTGATGGCCGCGCCGCGCGGGTGATTGATGATGAGCACGGGCTGCTCGGGGCGCGCCCGCACCTCGGCGAACACCTGGGGCGGCGGCCGCCCCGCCCACTGGAAGTTGCCCCCGTTGGGCAGCGCGGGGTTGGGGGTGAGCGGGACGACCCCGAAGTGACCCCACGCGAAGGTGGTGAGCTCCAGCGAGGTGAGCCCGTACATCCAGCGGGAGAGGCCCATGTCCGCGATGGTGGTGCTCCACTCGGCGACCGACTCGTGCTCCGAGCGGGCGGGCACCTCCAGGCCGTCGCCCGCGGCCGACGCGAGCTTGTAGCGCCCGCTGTCGCGCGAGTCGGGCGAGCGCGTCGAGTGGATGTGGAAGTCGCCGCACTGCACGCCCGGCGTGTCGACCACGCGACGGAGCGAGGCCCGCACCTCCGCCGTGTTGTTGGCGGTGACGGCGACCATCGTGTCGCTGAGGTCGTACTCGAAGCCGCGGGAGACCACCACGCGGTACATCCCCGGCGGCGCGCGCAGGGTGATGTCGCCGGTGGTGGGGAAGTCGACGTGGAGGCGCCCGCTCGGCATCGCCGTCTCGCCGAGGTGGGCGGGCACCGTCGGGGCCGACGCGCCCACCGGGATCACCTGCACGCGCACGGGCAGCGCGGCCATCGAGCCGGCCTCCGTGGCGACGACACGGATGCTCCCCGCGGCCGTCATGCGCAGGGCGGCGGTGGCCTGCGTGACGGGGACGTTGACGCCCGAGACGACGGCGTCGCCGCGGCGGTAGGCGGTGAGGTCGACGGCCTGGTCGGCGGGGACGTGGAGCACGAAGGCGCCCATCGCGTCGGTGGTGGCGCGGGTGAGCTCCTCGCGGAGGCTGGTCATGCCGACGGTGCGCATCGCGCCGGTGGCGTGGACGCGCACGCCGGCGGCGGGCATCCCCGCGGCGTCGGTGACGGTGCCGCGGATCTCCCGGAGCATGCGGTTGGCGCCGCGCGCGAGGGCCTGCTGGAGGCCGTCGAGGCCGCGGCCGCCGACGATGATGCGCCCGAGGTGCTTGCGCTCCGCCGGGGTGTTGCACGCCCCCACCTGGATGGCCGGCGCGTTGAACAGGTCGAAGCCCGACAGCGAGATAAACTGGCTCAGCATCCCCGTCGGGAGCTGCCAGGCCCAGCTCGTGGCGGTGTCGTCGATCCAGGCGACGGTGTTGGAGGGCGGCGGCGCGGCGTCGTCGCCGGTGCTGAAGAAGCCGAAGCCCGGGAAGAAGCGGGCCATGCGGTAGCCCTGGAAGAAGGCGTGCGTGACGAACATGGCGTTGTAGCCAAACTCGTTCTGCACGTCGTAGGTGGCGTAGACGTCCACGTGGTCGCTGCCGGGGCGGAGCTCGTAGTCGATGGCGGCCCGCACGTCGGCGTAGTCGGCGCGGATGATGGTGCGCCCGAACTCGTCGATGAAGGGGATGGGGCGCATCGGGCCGACCGCGCGGACGACGGCCATCCCGTCGCGGGTGCCATCCCGGAGCACGGTGACGGAGTTGGTGGCGACGGTGTAGCGCCCGAGGCCGAGCATCATCTCGTTGAAGTCGCCCGCGTCGACCAGGCGCCCGCCCTCCACGCGCGCGATGCCGACGGGCTTGCCGCCCCACGGGTCGTAGCCCGCCGAGGGGCGCGCGGCCTCGATCATCAGGGCGATGCGCTCGTTGGCGAGGACGTAGTCGCCCGCGCGGAGGTACGTGAGCCCGGTGCGATCGGTCGGGAGCTCGCTGGCCTCCAGGCGGCCCGCGCGGACGGCGCCCGCGGCGACGGTGAGGGGCGTCGGGTCGCCCTCGGCGCTGCCCGCTTCGAACTCCCGCGGGGTGCACATCACGGGGGCGACGTCGGGCGCGGCGTCGCCGAGGTCGCTGGTGGCGTCGGCGGCGTCACGCGCGGCGTCGACGGGCGTCGGCGTCGGGTCGGTGCTGCACGAGAGGGAAAGGGAGACCACACCACAGAGCCCGAAGGCCGTCCGCCGGAAGCGCATGGCGGGATTTGTCACCAGAACGGCACGGGAATGCAACCCGCACTGTCGGCAAAAAGCGCGGGTCAGGGCGCGCGGACGCCGCTCACCATGATCGTTCTAGCTTCGCAACTGGTCACCTGACACCAGGTGCCGAGGAAGGCGAGGGCGAGCTGGCCCGTGAAGCGGGTCTCGTCGGAGAAGGTTCCCGACAGGGTGAGGGTGGTGATGCACATGCCGGGGACGGTGCCGGTGGCTCGAAACGCGCCTCCCGTGACGGCCCCCCCGACGAGGGGTACGGGGCCTCCCGTGAAGGTGACCGACGTGGGCGTGGCGTCGAGCCGGATGGACGCGAGGTTGAAGTTGACGACGTCCTCGCTGAAGAGCTCATCCTGGCACTGGTGCGCCAGGCGAGGCGTGAGCGTGTAGTTGCCCGACTGCGGCGTGACGCGGCGGCACCCGGCGATGGGCGTGAAGGTGCACATCATCGCCCCCGACTCCGGGCACGCGTCGGTGGTGCACTCGTTCGCGTCGTTGCACACGATCGGGGCGCCATCGACGCAGCGCGACGCCACGCAGCGCTCCACCCCGGTGCAGCGCAGGCGATCGTCGCAGTCCGCGTCCGTCGTGCACGGGCGACCCGGCGGCGGCGGGGGAGGCGGCGGCGGGGGAGGCGGCGGTGGCGGTGGCGGTGCGGGGGGCGGCGGTGCGGGCGGTGGGGGCGGCGGCGGTGGAGGCGGCGCGTCGCCGGTGCAGCCGCGGGTGACGTCGCAGCGCTGGCCCATGGCGCACTGGTCGTCGCGGGCGGAGTTGCTGCAGGTGCCGTCGACGAGGCAGGAGTCGCGGGTGCAGGCGACGTTGTCGTCGCAGTCGGCGGCCCGCATGCAGCGGCGCGCGGCCATGCAGCCGGGGGTGGTGGGGATGTGGTCGCAGGCGCCGCCGATGGCGCAGAGGTCTTGCGTGCAGGCGACGCGGTCGTCGCAGTCGGCGTTGGAGGCGCACATGCCCGACGGCGGCGGCGCGGCGGCGTCACCCTCGACGTAGAAGCGCGGCGGCTTCGCGTCGCTGCAGCCGAGGCTCAGGAGCGCGGCCGCCCACGCGGCGCGCCAGGAGCGGTGGGTGAGCGAAGACATCGGGGCGATGGTAGTGGAGGGCGACGGCTGACGTCGATGGGGTCACATCCCGCGGCGGGGGCCTCGGCCACCCACCGCGTCGATTTTGTGAAGGAGCCCCCTCCGCCGCCACACAGAGTATCGTGCCCCAGCCTTCCGCCCCATGAAGCCTCCTTCCGTCCATCGTCTGGTGTGGTGGTTCGCCGCGCTCGCCGTCGGCTCATCCGCCGCGGCCGACCCGGCGCCGCCGCCCGCCGACGCCCTCAGAGCGTCCCCGGCGCCGGTCGTGGGCGTGCGACTCTCGTGGGTGCGGGGCGAGGGGGCCGAGCGGTGCCCCGACGAGCCTGCGATCGCGCGGCGGGTGGTGGAGATCCTCGGCCACGACCCCTTCACGGGCCGCGAGACGCAGCGGATCGAGGCCTTCATCGCGCGTCGCCTCTCCTGGCGCATGGAGTTTCGGGTGCGTACCCTCGACGGCGCGTCGGTCGGGGAGCAGTCGCTCAACGACAGCTCCGAGGGGTGCGCCACCCTCGCCGAGGCCTCCGCGGTCGCCATCGCCCTCGCGGTCAACCCGCAGGTCGAGGTGCCGCCGCCGCCTCGGTGTGAGCTGCCCCCCACGCCGCTGCCCCCCACGCCGCCGCCGCCCTCGTCACCGCCGCCCTCGCCGCCGCCGCCCTCGCCGCCGCCGCCCTCGTCACCGCCGCCCTCGTCACCGCCGCCACCGCCGCCCGCGGACGCGCTCTCGGTGGTGGTGCGTGTCGGGGTGTCCGTCGGGCTGCTCCCGGCGCCCGCGTTCGCCTTGAGCGCGCAGGCCGACGCGCGAATCTGGCGTCGGCTCCGGTGGGCGGCGGAGTTCATCCACGTGTCGGGGATCGACCTCGTGGTGGACGCGCAGCGCACGGTGCGGATCGGCGCCATCGGGATGCGCACCGGGCCGTGCGCCCGCGTCTGGGAGCGGCCGCGGTGGTCGCTCGACGCCTGCGTCTCCGTCGGCTTCGCGGACGTTCGTGGGGTGACAGATTACCGCACCGACCTCGACCGCCCGTGGATCGGCGTCGGCGCCTCGGCCGAGCTGCGCGTCCGCCCCGTGGGGCCGCTGCTGCTCACGGCCAACCTCACGGGCAGCGCGACGCTGCTCGGAGTGATTCATCAGAGCGTCGGGGTGGAGCTGCACCGGACGGGACCCGTGGTCGGTGCGGCATGGATTGGCGCGGGGGTGTCGGTGCCATGAGGCCGTACCCGAGCGCGCACTTCTTGGAGGGAGCCACGGAGGCCATGTTCGATCTGCCCGCACGCGCTGCCGTGCCTGACCTCGCGTCCGTCCACCGGGCGCACGCGGACTTCGTCTGGCGCACCTTGCAACGGTTCGGCGTCCGCGAGGCCGACCTCGACGACGCGCTGCAGGACGTGTTCATCGTGGTGCACCGGCGCCTGCCGGAGTTCGAGGGGCGCTCCCGGCTCACCACCTGGCTCTACGCCATCTGCCAGCGCGTGGCGCTCGAGCGGCGGCGCCAGACGCAGGCGCGGCGCGAGGACATCGCCGCGGAGGTGCCCGAGGTGGCCGACCCCACCAACGCAGCGCCCGACCCCGAGCGCGCGGCCCAGCAGCAGGAGGCGAGGCGTCGGCTCGACGCGATCCTCGACGAGCTCGACCCCGAGCGGCGCGCGGCCTTCGTGATGTTCGAGCTCGAAGGCATGTCGTGCGAGGAGATCGCGGAGATCAGCGGCGTCCCGCTGGGCACCGTGTACTCGCGGCTGCACCACGCGCGGAAGGCCTTCGATCGCGCGGTGGCGCGTTGGCAGGCGCGCGACGGCGAGGCCGTGGGGCGAGGTGGGCGATGAGACCCCCGACCCGCATTCGTGACGACCACGCCTCCCCCCTCGCGCGCGACCTGCTCGACGCCGCCCGGCCCGTGCGCGCGATGACCGCCGCCGAACGCGCCGCCAGCGCCGCCCGCCTCGCGCAGATCGGCGCCGCGCCCGCTGTGGGAGCCACCGCGCTCTGGATCAAGGGCCTCTTCGGCGCCACCGTGATCGGTGTGGCGGTGTCCATCGCCGCGCTCTCCACCGCACGCCCCCCCGCCCCCCGTCCCACCCGGAGCGCCCCTGCGACGGCCGCGGTGACCGCGCCGAAGCCCGCCCCCCCGCCGCGTCGCCCGCCCCCGCGTGAGGCGCCTGACGTCATCGCGATCGCCCCCCTGCCTCTGCTCGCCGACGCTCCTCTCCCCGTGCGTGTGGCTACGACGACGAACAACGTCGCGGTCCCGCCCGCCACCCCGCCCGCCACCTCGCCTGCCACCTCGCCCTCACCACAGAGCGCGCGCGTCGAGCCCGCCGATGGGGCGCCGCGCGCCACCGCCCGAGGGGCCCATGTGGCGGCGACGGGGACGGGCGGCGGCCTCGCCGGGGTGGGTCGCGGCGACGGAAGCCTGCTGGCGCAGGAGAACCAACTGATCCGCGAGGCGAGACAAACCCGCGCCCACGACCCGCACGCCGCGATGCAGCTTCTGCTCGAACACCGGCGACGCTTCCCGCGCGGCGTCCTCCGCGCCGAGCGCGACGCCGAGCTCTTCCGCACGCTCGATGCGATGGGCGACCGGGTTCGGGCGCGCGCCGAGGGCGAGCGCTACCTGGAGATGTACCCGCGGCACACCAGCGCGGGCGCCATCCGTCGCCGCATGGAGGCGCTGTGAAGGCGCGCTCCATCGTCGTCCTCGGCGTGATGCTCGGCTGCTACCAGACGATCGAGCTCACCCCGATCGGACCCGACGCGACGGTGCCCGACCCGGCCCGCGGCGACGCGTCGCCCTCGGACGACCGGACGCCTGCATGTCCTGACACGAGCAGCCCGGCGCGAACCGAATGGACGGCGACGCTGCCGGTGGCCGAGGACGGCTGCATCACACAACGGCCCGTCGGCGAGCGTTGCCTGCTGCGGCTCGACCCACCGTCCGGCGCGTCGCTGACCACGTGGTGCACGGCCGCGCTCGGGCGCACCCCCACGCTCACCGAGCCGGGGCGCTGCGATGTCACGCAGATCGGCTCGACGGGCGCCCCGATGTCCTCCCCGGCGCCCGGGAGCCACGGGCATTACCTGGTGGATGGGAGCGGCGGCGCCTGCGCGTACCGCGTGGTGTTGACGGACGAAACGACCGGCCGACTCCGCAACGCCTCGCTCCGCTGCGCGCTGCGGGAGGACGGCACCGCGTCGTTGGCCTGCCCGCCGGTCGAGCTTGGGGCGAGCTGCGCGCTCCCGCTGCCCGCGACCTGCGTGTTCGGGGGCGCCGCGTGCGCCGCCACCGCGCCGACGGTGTTGAGCTTCACGACGCCGCAGTGCCGCTCGAACCTCTGCGCGTCGCAGCAGGCTGGCGGCGCGACGACGACCTTCTGCACGTGCCTGTGCGCCGGCAACCCCCGGGGAGCGGACTGCACCTGCGGCACCGGGATGACCTGCGCGGGCGCCGCGGAGGTCTTATTCAGCGGCGAGGTGCACGCCGTCCGCTACTGCGTCCCCGCTCGGTGAACGGCGTCCGCTCGCGGCGCGTGCGACGCGTCGGGTGACGACTGCACCGCGAAGGCGCCGAGGTCGAGCACGAGCTTGCCCCGCACGCGCCCCGCCTCGAGGTCGCGCATCGCGTCGGCCGCCCGCTCGATCGGCACCACACGATCGACCACCGGCCGCAGCGCGCCGCGCGCCACCAGCGCCCGAATCTCCGCGAGGTCGCGCGGGAGGAGCGCGGGGTCCATCGTCAGCACCTCCAAGCGACGGCCCGCGCGCCGCGCCCGCCACGCACCCAAGATCAACGCTTCGAAGAGCTGTCGCCGCCCGCCGCCCACCATCACGTAGGTGCCGCCCGGGACGAGGCGGGCGAGGTGCTCCGCGAGCGGGCGCTCGCCGTTGACGCCGAACACCGCGTCGAAGCGCGCGTCGGTCGCGAGGCCGTCGGGCTGCGTGCGGTCGATCACCGCGTCGGCGCCGAGCGCATGCACGGTTGCCATGCTGCCCGGCCCGCACACCGCCGTCACGTGCGCGCCGTAGGCCTTCGCGATCTGCACGAGGTACGCGCCGACGCCGCCGCCCGCGCCGTCGACGAGCACGCGCTGCCCCGGCCTGACGCGCGCCCGCTCGCGCACCGCCTGGAGCGCCGTCCCCGCGGCGAGGGGGAGCGCGGCGGCGGCGAAGGCGTCGAGGCCCGCCGGCACCGGCGCGACCGCCGTGGAGGGGAGACACACCCGGTGCCCGAAGCCCCCCAGCCCGTGGTTCGACGCGTCGCCGAAGACGCGCTCGCCGACGCTCCGGTCGCGCACCTCGGGCCCGACGGCCTCGATGACGCCGACGACGTCGGCCCCGAGGACGCGCCCGCGCGGGCGCACGAGCCCGTTGACGAGGCGCACCAGAAACGGGTCGGCGCGGAGCATCCGACGGTCGACGGCGTTGAGCGACGAGGCCTCCACGCGGACGAGCACCTGCCCCGCGCCCGGCGACGGCCGCGGCACGCGGGAGAGCCGAAGCTCCTCCGGGCCGCCGTAGCGATCGTAGACGACCGCGGGCATCGACGGCGCCCGCGCGGCCGCACGACGCCGGACGATGCGCTCCGCGACGGCGAGGTTGATGAGCCAGCCGAGCGCCATCCCGACGGTGTACGTCAGCTCCGTGTCGACCCCGAAGGCGAACGTGAGCGGCGCGAGCATCAGCGCTTGCGTCCCCGGCGCGACGCCGATCGCGTAGGCCCGCGTCATCCAGGCGCCGTGCGCTTCGAACGCGCGCCGACGCAGCGCCGCGAGGCCTGCCACGAGCGACCCGACCATCGCCACACCGGAGGCGGCGCGGAGCGCGTGGAGCGTCACGCCCGCCGTGGGCTGCGGCGCGTACACGAGCATCGCGGCGAGGCCCGCGAGCCCCGCGATGATCCCCGACGGCGCCACCGCGTAGCCCACCGCCCGATGCCACGCGGGGCGCGCCCGTCGCAGCGAGGGCCAGAACTGCGCCGCTCCCGCGAGCCAGTACACCAGCGCCGCGGCGATGTGGACGGCGAGCACCGCCGGCCGCGCGGCGAAGCGGGCGGTGTCGGCGAGGGGCGGTCCGCCGGGGGCGAAGCTGGCGAGGCGGAGGGCGCCCGCGAGCGCGGGAATGGCGCCGAGGAGCAGGAGTCCGAGCGGCGCCCACCCGTCGAAGCGGCGGGGCGGCGGAGGGGCAGCGTCGTTCGCGGAGAGCGTCATGGTCCCCGAGGTGTAGGCCGCGCGGCGCGGGGGCGACATCGGCCGAAAGTACGGTTCGGGCTCGTCTCATCGGCCCCGCGCGGCGCGGCCTCAGCGCGCGACGCGGCGGGTCTCGTAGGCCCAGAGCGCGAGCTCGACGCGGTTGCGGGCGTCGAGCTTCGTCATGAGGCTCGCGAGGTGCGTCTTCACCGTGCTCAGGCTGATGTGCAGCGCCCGCGCGATCTCGTGGTTGGTGAGCCCGCGGGCGACCGTGACGAGCACCTCCTCCTCGCGCTCGGTGAGCGGGTCGCTCGGCGCGCGCGGCGGCGGACCGAGGTCGGCGAAGCGCGCCAGGAGCC
The DNA here is from genome assembly GCA_044375895.1 of Polyangiales bacterium. Classification (GTDB taxonomy): domain Bacteria; phylum Myxococcota_A; class Polyangia; order Polyangiales; genus CAISKJ01. The sequence continues at coordinate 9,647 of JBILLV010000084.1, forward strand.
GCGCGGTGACCGACGGGGCGATGAGCGCCTCCCCGCTCGCCGCGGCGCGCAGCGAGGCCGCGAGGAGCGCCGGGCCGGCGTCCTTGAGGAGAAACCCGCGCGCGCCCGCCTTGAGCGCCGCGTAGACGTGCTCGTCGAGGTCGAAGGTGGTGATGACCACCACCGCGATGGGGTCGGTGACGCCCGCCCCTGCGAGCTGCCGCGTCGCCTCGATGCCGTCCATCACGGGCATACGAATGTCGAGGAGGCACACGTCCGGGCGGAGCGAGCGGGCGAGCTCGACGGCGCGTCGACCGTTCGGCGCCTCGGCCACCACGTCGAGGTCGTCCTCCGCCTCCAGGATCATTCGGAGCCCGGTGCGCACCAGCTCCTGGTCGTCGGCGATGAGCACGCGGAGGCTCACAGCGAAGCTCCGTCGCGAGGGAGCGCGGCCTCCACCTGCCAGCCGCCCGCGGGGTGCGGCCCCGCGTCGAGGGTGCCGCCGAGGAGGGTCGCCCGCTCGCGCATCCCGACGAGCCCGAAGGCCGCGCGCGCGCCCGCCGCCGCGTCGACGCGCGCGCCGTCGTCGCGCACCGTGAGGCGCACGGCGTCGGCCTCGCCGGCGAGCCGAACCTCGATGCGCGTCGCGCCGCGCGCGTGCCGCCGCGCGTTGTGGATCGACTCGCGCGCGATGCGCTGGAGCGCGAGGGCGACGGCGGGCGGGAGGCCCGCGAGGTCGCCCGCGCGCGTGAACGACACCAGCGCCCCCGCGTCGCGGACGAGCGCCTCGATCGCCTCGACGCAGTCGCCCGCGCCGGGCGCTGCCCCCGCGTCGTCGCGCAGGGCCCCGACCAGCGAGCGGAGCTCGGCGAGCCCGCGGGCGGCCTCCCCCTCGATCGCGCCGAGCGCCGTGGCCGCGGCCTCGGGGCGACGTCCCGCCACCGCGCGCGCGGCCTGCGCCTGGATGACGATCGCCGCCATGCGGTGCGCCACCGTGTCGTGCAGCTCGCGCGCGAGCATCTGCCGCTCGCGGAGCTGCGCGTGGGCGACCTCCCCGCGGTGGGCGACGTCGCGGTACCGGGCGACGGCGCCGAGCGCGGCGGGAAAGAGCATCACCACGAGGGCGCCGATGGCGTCCTCACGCCCGCGCATCTCGCCCGCCCCGAACGCGGCGAGGTAGGTGAGCAGCACGACCCCGATGCCCGCGGCCACCTCGCGCCACGCGCCGTAGTGCAGCAGCGCGTAGGGCAGGAGGAGCACCGCCGCGTTCGACGCCAGGCCCGGCAGCGCCACGCCGCGGGCGACCTGCACGGCGGTGAGCACGTCGGCGAGGCCGAAACCGACCGTGAGGGCGGGGAGGGGCGACACGCGCCGCCAGCGCAGCGACGCCGCGATGCCGAGGCCCACGAGCACCTGGAGGCCACGCAGCGCGAGCCCCTCCCGCAGCGCGCCCTCGACGAGCACGAGCGCGGCGCCGACGAGCGCGAGCCCGCCGTCCAGCGAGGAGGGCTGCGTCGGTCGCGGGGGAGGGGGCTCGCGGAGGAGCGTTCGAAGGGCTCGCCACATCGCCGCTGCGTTCTAGCAAAGCGCGCCGTCGCCGCCCATCGGCCGAAAGGATGAGCGCGCTTCGTGAGGGGCCTCCGCGGCCCGTTGCCCTTCGGGCCTCTGGTTTCTCCGCTCACCCCACGCGCGTGAGCCACGCGACGCCCGCGGGCCGGTACACCGCGGCCCCTTCGCGGTAGCCCCCTTCGCCCGTCGCCGCGGCCTCCAGCGGGCCGTGGACCCGCACCCGATCGCCCGAGTTGAGCATCACCACCTCGGCGGTCTCGCCCGGGATGAGCGCCTCGTACTCCTCCTCGCTCGCGGCGAGGGAGCCGAGCTGCTCCTTCAGCGCGTCGCCCGTCACCGTCTCGCGGGCGTGTTCGGGCACGTCGCCGTCGGCCTGCACGCGCACCCTGCCCGCGGGCACCTCCACCCGCCGCCCGTCCGCCAGCCGCACCGTGAACGGCGCCGTCCGCCCGTCGCGCATCAGCACGTCGCCGTCGCGGCTCTTGTCGGCGCGCACCTCCAACCCCCACGCGACGCAGTCGGCCTGACCCGTCCACGACCCCATCGGCGCCTTCGCTTCGACGACGCCCTCCACCCACGCGCCGCGCCGTCGGTAGTCGACGTTGCGCGCGGCGCCGCGGGGGAGCAGCCGGTGCTTGCGCCGCTGCCACGCCACCACCGCGCGGCCGATGAGCCACACGAGCACCACCGCGAAGAGGGCCACCGCGACGATGGCGAGGATCACCCCGATGACCGCGCCCACCTCGCCCGCCCCCGCGAGCTCGCCGCAGCCGCCGCAGCCCTGGCCGATGCCCTCCAGGATGCCCCCCGCCGCGCCGCCGCCGACGCCCGCGCGGGTGAGCTGCCGCGCGCGCTGACGGGCCGGGGCGGGTCCCCACACGGCGCCGAGGACGCGCTCCCGGCCTTGCGGTGAGTCGAGCGGCGCGACGGGGTGCCGCGGGTCGAGGTCGCACACCTCGCCGCGGTCGAGCACGGTGCGGCACTCCAGGCAGAGGAAGGAGACGGGGTTGGCGGCGCCGGTCAGGCCCATGGGTTGGCTCCGGGAGCGAGTCGGTTCATGCGCCCGCGGGGGAGCGCGTCGAGGCGGACATCGCGGGCGACGAGGAAGGTGTCGGCGCCGCCCGGGTGCGCGTCGGCGTCGACGGCGAAGCGCGCGCAGATGCGGTCGAGCGCGGCGGGCGGGAGCGCGGGCTCGTGCAGGACGAGGGCGCTGGTGGAGAGGGCCACCGCGCCCGCCGCGACGCCGCGCAGCGGGGCGCCGCACGCGCGGTGCAGGGCCGCCACGAGGTGGTCGTCGGTCATCGCGGAGGCCACCTGATGACCGCGGATGAGGAGGCAGCGCGCGCCCTCGTCGTCCACCACGCGCGCATCGAACGCGAAGCTCGCGAACACCGACTCGCCCCGGACGCGGGCGGCGAGCTCGGCGGCCCCGAGGCCCTGCGCGGCGAGCGCTCCGCCCGGCGGAAACCAGGTGTGGAGCTCGCACCCGACGCCCACCACGAGGGCGGCCACGGGCGCGTTCTCCGGCCACCGCGCGAGCACCACGGGGGCGGCGTCGCTGCCGTCGAGCGCGAGGGCGGTGCGGGCCGGGAGCAGGCGCGCCACGAAGCACGCCGGCGCGCCGCAAGGACACACGCGCGACGGGTCGCTCCAGGCCGGGAGCACGTCGCAGCCGAAGCGGACGGCCCGCTCCAACGCGTCGCGGTCGCGGCTGTACTCCCCGGCCACGCGGGGCAGCGCGATGGGGGGGCCGACGCTGCCATCGGGGCGTTCGGGGACGAGGCTCCACCCGTCGACGGTGAAGCGAACCGCGGGTCGCATCGCGCGCACGGCTGCGACGACGGCCTCGGCGTCGGCGAGGAGGTCGAGGGTGGCGGTGACGGCGCGGGCCGCTCCCCACGCGAGGCCGTCGCCGCGCAGGGTGAGGGTGAGGGCGAGGCGTTCGAGGTCGAGCGTGCGCGAGAGCTCGGCGCGGGTGAGGGTGACGGCGCGGTCGTCTTCGCCCGCGAGCGAGGCCCCCCCGCGGGACGCGGCGAGGCGGACGAGGTGGCGAAGGGCGTCGAGGTCGACCACCGATCCCGCGCGGAGCTCGCCGTTTCGAATGGCGTCGGCGTGGGGGGCGGCCCAGGTGGTCCACGCCTCCGTGTCGGCCACCACGGGCTGCCACAGGAAGAGCTTCAACGGGAGCAGCTGCCCGCGCCCGCACCCCGCTGCCAGCGCCTTCACGCGGCCCTCCAGGGTGTCTTCGCGCGGCCCGGCAAACGCCCACAGACCCGGCTCCACCGCCCGCAGCACGGGCTCTCCGCGGGCGCCTTCCTCGAGCACCGCGCGCCACGCCGCGCGCCCCGAGAGCGGCGGCAGCGCAGCGGCTTCGACCCCTTCGGCGACCCCGTCGAGCGGACGAACGCACCAGCGCCACGTCCACGTGTCGGTGAGGGTCCCTTCGTAGACGCACTCGACGCCGCGACCGGCGCAGGCGCGCACGTACGCGAGGGCGGAGAGGCGACCCGCGGCGGCGCTCGCGCAGGGGCAACCCGTGTCGGCGAGGGGGAGCGCGTTCATCTGCGCCTCCGTCCAGCGGGCGACGTCGTCGGGTCCGTCGCCGCCGGGCGCGTCGGGGAGGACGGCCACCCGGCGCGCGGCGCGGCCGCAGGTGACGCAGACGTCCACGCGGTGGAGGGTGTCGTGCGCGAGGGCCTCGGCGCGCAGGGCGGCGACCCGGTCTTCGCGCGCGTCGTCGAGGGCGCGGCGGAGGTCGGTCATCGCGGGCGCTCGGGCGGGGGCGGGAGGTCGGCGCCGAAGCGCTCGGCGCGGGCCAGCGGGGCGTCGGTGCGGGAGACGTCCGTGAGGTCAGCGCGCGTCCAGGTGGCCCCCTCGGTGGCCGTCTCGTGGAGGGCGGCGCCGCGCAGCGTGGCGTCGGTGAAGTCGGCGTTCTCGACGTGAGCCTGCGCGAGGTCGGTGAACGACAGCTCCGTCCGCACGAACTTCGCCTCCTGCACCGCGGCCTTCTTCAAGATCGCCCGCGTCATCGTCGCCCGCGTGAACACCGCCCGCCGCGCCTGCGCCCCGGCGAACTGGGCTCCCGCGAGGTCGGCGCCGGTGAGGTCGGCCTCGTCGAGGCACGCGCCGTCAAACTCCACGAAGGGCGCCTTCGCGTCGCGGAAGGTGGCGCCGCGGAGCTTCGCGTCGGCCATGCACGACTTCGTGAGGTCGCAGCGGTCGAAGACGGCCCCTTCGAGCTCGGCGCGGGTCCAGTCGGTCTGCGGGAGGCTCATCCCTTCGAAGCGACGTCCCGCGGCGCGCACGCCCACGAGGCTCACGCGCTCCATCGTCGCGCCGTCGAGCACCACCGCGCCGAGGTCGCAGCCGTCGAGGTCGGCGCCGGTGAGGTCGGCCCCCGCGAGCGACGCTCCCGTGAGCTTCGCCGCGATGAACGACGACCCCGTCAGCAGCGCGCCGCGGAGGTCGACCCGCGCGAGGTCGGCGCCGTCGAAGCTCACGCCGTCGCCGCGCACCTCCCGGAGGTCGGCGCCGTCGCACCGCGCGCCGCTGAGGTCGGCGTCGGTGAGGTTGCAGCGGGTGAGGTCGGCGCGGGCCAGGTGGGTCTCCACGAGGTCGCTCTGCACGAACGACACGCCCGCGAAGACCACCTCGTCGGCGAGGGCGCCAGACAGGTCGCTGCCGTCGAGCACGGCCCCCTCGAAGCTCGACCCGCGGAGGTCGGCCTCACGCAGCGACGTGTCGCGCAGCGTCACGCGGTCGAGGCGCGAGCCGCCGAGGCCCGCGCGGAAGAGGCTCGTGTCGTCGAAGGTGGCGCCCTCGAACGACCCGCCGGACAGGTCGGCCTGGTCGAAGGCGCAGCGGGTGAGGGTCGCGCCGTCCCACCAGCTCGTCGCGAAGGCGCTCTCGACGCACTCCAGCCCCGTGATCCGCGCCTCGCGCCAGTCGCAGCCGCGGAGCGAGCACTCGGCGAAGGCGACGTCGTCGAGGACGGCGCGCGCCCAGCGGGCGTGGTCGAGGGAGCAGCCGTGGAAGCGGAGCCTCGCGCCGTGGGCGTCGAGCGCCGACAGCGGGGCGGACTCGCCGCCGAAATCCACGCTGAGCCAGGCCGTGTCGTCGAGGTTGGCGCCGTGGAGGCTCACCGCGCGCAGCGTGGCGTCGAGGAAGGAGCACCCCTGGAGGTTGGCGCGGTCGAGCGAGACGCGTTCGAAGGTGACGCCGCGGAAGGTCGCGTGGGCGAGGTCGAGCCCCGCGAGGTCGCAGTCGACGACGGCCACCCCGTCGAAGTCGCCGTGCGCCACAAACCACTGGAGGAGCGCCTCCGCCGATCGGATCGTCGCGCTCACCGCCAGGTCTCCTTGTCGAGCAGGGTGCGTCGGAGGTCGGCGAGGTCCCACGCGGCGCCGTCGGTGACGGCCTCCCAGAAGCTGGCGGCGAAGCAGCTGGTGCCGCGGAGGTCGGCGTGCGAGAGCCGGGCGCCTTCGAAGCAGGCCTCCATCGCGTCGCTCTTGACGATCTTCGCCCCCACCAGCGAGGCGCCGCGGAAGTTGGCGCCGCGCAGCACGCACTGGTTGAGCTGCGCCTGCACGAGGTGAGCGTTGGAGAAGTCGGCCCCCTCGAGGTTGGAGAAGCTCAGGTCGGCCTTGTCGAGCAGGCTGTCTTGCAGGCGCGCCCCCTTCGCGTGGACGTTGCGCGCGCGGCACCCGGTGAGGTCGGCCCCGGCGCCCGCGCGCAGCGCCGTGAGCCGCGCGCGGTCGAAGGTGGCGCCGGCGCAACGGGCCCCCTCCAGAGAAGCCTCCGCCAGCGAGGCCTCGGTGAAGTCCGCCGCGGTGAGCACGGCGCGGTCAAACTCCGCCTCGTCGAGCGCCGCGAGCGTGAAGACGGCCCGGGCGAGCGACGCGTCGCCGAAGGAGGCCGCCGCGCCGTGGACGTCGTGCCAGCGCGTGTCGTCGAGCGCCGCGCCGTCGAACACCGCGTCCTTCAAGGACGCCCCGCTGAAGTCCGCCCGGGGCGCGCGCAGCCCCGCCGCCTCGACGTCGTCGAGGAGCGCGCGCGTGAAGGTCGCCCCGGCGGCGCTGGCCTCGCCGAGGTCGCAGGCGGTGAGGTCGGCCTCGTCGAGGGCCGCGTCGTCGAGGTTGGCGAGCCGCAAGATGGCGTCTTTGAACACCGTCGCGCGCAGGTCGAGCCCCGAGAGGTCGGCGCCGGTGAGGTCTTCTTCGGTGAAGTCGCGCTCGCCGCGCGCGAGCTTCGCGGTGACGTACGCGCGCCGGGCCGCGCCGTCCTGCGGGGCCGCGGCGGCCACGGCGTCGAGGTCGCGCTCGACCTCCGCGAGGGCGGGCGGGACGGGCTCGCCTTCGGCCTCGAGCGCCGCGCGCACGGCGGCGAGGTTCTTGCGGCTCTCGGCGACGGAGGGCGGGGTCGGCGGGGCGTCGAGCTGGGCGGCGAAGGCGTCGGGGTCGATCGCCAGCCCGAGGAGCATCGGCCGGTAGGGCTCGAGCGCCGACGCGAGCGAGGGCTCGGCGACCTCCTCGGCCTCGACGTCGTCGTCGGCCTCCTGGGCAGCGAGGGCGCGGCGGTACCACGCGCGGCAGTCGGCGAGCGAGGTGTTCGCGTCGAGGGGCTCGTGGACGTAGAAGAGGTGGGCCACCTCGGTGAGGGCCTCGCTCGCCACTGGCGCCGCGCCGCGCCACGTGCAGAGGACGCGGCGGTGGTCGGCGTCGAGCACCACCGTGTCGAGCACGAGGGTGACCTCACGAAACTCCCCGGTCTCAACGGGCTCCATCTGGAGGAAGGCGCGCGCGCGGAGGCCCGGGAGGCGCCCTTCGAGCAGCGCGATCTCGGGGTCGAGGTTGCGCCACGCGAACTCCTCGTCGCCGCGGAAATACCCGCTCACCCGCTGGGCTGGCGGCGCGACGTTGTAGTACCCCCAGTCGAAGTCGTCAGGAAACCACGGCCAGCGCGTCTTGGACCAGGCGCCGTCGTAGGTGCCCGTGAGCCGCGTCCGCTGCGGCCACGTGCGGGGGATGGGGAAGGCCCCCGCGGGCTCGGGGCGGTCGCGGGCCTCGGTGATGAGCGCGTGGGGGTCTTCGAGGCGCGGCGGCGCGCGCCGGTCGGCCCCGATGCCCACGGGGTTGCTCGGGTGGCTGGGGCCGCCAAAGGCGTGCTCCCACCGCAGCGGGAGCGAGGTGAAGGGCTTCGGCGTGCTCAGCCCGCCGAGGGCCGTCCACGTGCGCTCACCGAACACCGCGAGCGCGCGCTGCACGCCCCCGAAGCGGAACGAGACCACCACGGAGGTCGTCGGCGCGCCCCCCGGCGCGTGCGCCGTCCCCGCCAGGAGCACCTCCGCCTGCCGCTTGAAGAGCGCGAAGTCGGTGTCGTAGCGCAGGCTCTGGGCGTCGTCGTCATCCCAGAAGACCTCGCCCGTGCAGCCCGCCTGGTCGTCTTCGGGGCATGGCACCCACGCGCCTCCGACGCCGGGGACGAAGGTCCCTTTGACCACCACCACCACCGAGCGCCGCGGCGGCTCGAGCGCGTGAACGACGTAGCCGAAGGTGAAGGGGGTGTCGCGGAGGATGCGCACGGGGGGTGTTCGCGGGGGCGGTGTGGGTCAGCCGAGCTTGATGCGGGCGGCCTTGTAGTTGGCGGACGCGGCCTTCACGCCCCAGGCGCCCACCTTGGCCTTGTAGGTCCCGAGCTTGTGAGTCAGGGCGCCGAACTTGGACTTCTTCGTCGCCGCCTTCTCGTCCACGACGCCGGCACTCACCTTGAAGATCGGCGATGCGAACATGATCTGCCCGGCGGACTCGAGCTTCAGCATAAAAGCGCCCTTGATGGACGTGATGCCGAACGACTGGATCTTGCAGAGCGCTCCCGCCGTGATGCCGCAGGTGGCGCCGCCCGTCACCGTGGCCGCCAAGAACGACAGCATCGAGCACATCACCTTGCCCGTCGTCGCCGCCGTGGTGGCGCCCACCTTCCACTGCGTGCACGCGCTCTCGATCACCGGCGCGAAGCTGTAGATCTGCGTGCCCGCGGTGTTCTTGATGAAGACCCCCGAGGTGTTCTCGATCTCCGTCTTGGCCAGGTGCTTGATGATGGGCGACTGGCACTGGATGGCCGTGTCCGCGGTGCTCTTGATCGCCGCCGGGGTGTACCAGGCGATGCCGGTCTGGGCCTTCCCGAGGATGCGCGCCGCCGCCGTCATGTCGATGTCCGGGCCGCCGCCGCCCGCGGCCGACGCCGACGGCGGGAGCCCGCCGAGCGCCGCCGCCGCCGCGTCGCGCTCACCCGCCGCCGCGGACTCCGCCGCGAGCACCTTGCGGGCCTCGTTGGCGTTGATGGCCGAGCCCGCGAGCGTGGCGAGGCCGCCGGCGGCGCTGAAGCCTCCCTCCTTCACTGCGAGGCCGCCGAGCACCGTCGTGATCACCGGCGCCGCGTAGCCGCCCATCGCCGTCGTCGCGTGCGGCGACCCGGGCGACGGCGGCGCGTTGGCGGGGAAGCTCGGGAGCGCGGGCGTCGACGGCGCGGGCGGCGGCGTCGCGGCGGGCGACGGGCCGCTCGATCCGCTGGGCGAGCCGCCCTCGTTGCCGGGCGACGCCGCGGCGAGCACCGCGGCCTCACCGCTGCCCGCGATGACCTTCACCGTCGACGTGGCGTGCAGGTCCATCGTGGCGGTGGTGGTGATCTTCGTCGCGGCGGTGACGCGCATCGTGAAGGCGCCCACCGAGTCGATGCCCGTGGTGCTGTTCGACTGCATCGCCATCGCGCCGTTCGTGCTGATGAAGCCGTCGCTCCCGGTGGCGATGTAGAAGCCGTTGCCCGTGGGGCCGTTGGTCTTGCCGACCGAGATGGTGGTCGCGGGCGCCGACGCGGTGATGTACCACTGGTGCCCGTTCTGGGTCTCGGAGGTGTGCGACGGCAGCGGGGCGCTGTCGTCCATCACGTTCCAGGGGTCGAAGATCGTCTCGGTGGTCATCGGTCTAACCTCGGTTGTCGTGGAAGCCCATGATGAGGCCCGAGCGCGAGCGGATGCGGTTGAGCGTGGCGTCGTCGGCCGTCACGGGCGAGGCCATCGCGGGGTTGGGGACGGCCCCCACGATGACCGGCCGGTCGGGGTCGCCGTCGAGGTGGACGAGCATCACCTCGGCGCCGACGTGCAGCGGGAAGTGCATCCCGTAGCCCGCCCCCGAGAAGGGCTGCGCGCGCCGCACCCAGCGCGACGATCGCCCCGCCGAGCTGCGCGTCCCGTCGCAGAGGAGCGTCACGCGGTAGCGCCCTTCGGCGTCGAGCGGCGACGAGCCATCGCCCGTGGCCTGGCCCCCCTCGCCGTCGATCTTCGCGTGCATGAAGCCCGGGATGCGCGGCTTCGCGGTGATCCGCGCGGGGCGGAAGGGCGTCGCGTAGGGGATGGCCGTGGCCTCGTTGTGGTACCCAGCGGAGCCCTCGGACACGGCCTCGGGCGCCTGCTCGACGAGGTGCTGCACGCGCGTCACGAGGTAGTCCTGGTCGAAGCCCGGCGCGAAGTGGTCGGCGAGGGCGAAGCGGTGCCCCGCGCGCAGGCCCCGGACGCGGCTGGTGGCGTGGTACACCTCGCGCTGGCAGTACGCCTCCTCGCCGCGGATGCGGGCGTAGCGCTTCGCGCCGGGCGTGTCCTTGAAGTGGTCGCCGAAGTCCACCACCGCGCCGACGCCCTGCGGGTCGACGGTGAAGCCCGCGCCGAGCACCTTGTCGGGCGTGCGGTAGTTGAAGTCCTTCACGCCCACCTGACGCGGACCCACCTGGCGCCGTCTCCCCACCGCGGTCACCACCTCGCGGAGGTCGGTGACGCCCGCGCGCGGGTCGAAGGCGATGGTCTCGTGACCCTCCAGCGGCTGGAAGGCGACGTTCATGTCGCCGAACACGATCTTGTCGACGCCGTCGTGGTGCTCGAAGAAGAAGAAGATCCCCTCGTGCTCGCAGAGGCGCGAGATGAAGGCGAGGTCGGTCTCGCGGTACTGCACCACGTACTCGCGCTTCGGGTACTGGGCCGACAGGCGGAGTTCGAAGTCCGTGCCCGACGCGAACCCCGCCTCCTGCAGCACGTCGCTCACGATCTCGGGCACCGAGAGGTCTTGGTACACCCACGTCCCGAAGGTGAGCGAGGTGCGCCACGCGCGCGGGACGAAGCTCAGCGCGTACTGCACCCCCGACGGCGAGGCGTTGGGGAGCATCTCCACCGCGGCGAGGGCGCCGTGGATGGGGTGCTCGTCGCTCGTGCCGAAGGTGATGGAGCAGGGCTGCGCGAGGAGCGCGTCGATCTCGTCGAACGTGAGCCCCCCCTCCTCGGCGGCCCGCACCACGAGGCTGAACTCGTAGAGGTGCGAGAGGGCCTCGGTGCCCGTCATACGGAGCAGCGAGAGCGAGCCCGCGGGCACCGCCTCGGTGCGGAAGTTCACGTCGTACTCGGAGAAGACGATGGGCATCGCGGGGCTCCTCTCAGATGCCGATGATGACGATGGGCTGGCTCGGCGCCACCTGGGCGCCGGGCGGCGAGTTGGCGTTGGTCCCGTTGTGACGGGTGGGCTTGAGCCACGTCATCGCGCCGCTCCCCTCGATGATCACCACCGGCGAGCCCATCACGGGCTTGGCCTTGTCCATGTTGGTCATGGAGATCATCCCCTTGAGCGTCCCGACCTCGTCGCCGTTGGAGCGCGACACCTCGGAGGATGACTTCATGGCCTTCATGTTCATGATCTTCACCTTCTGCGCGCACGACCCGCCGCTGGCCATCATCGGGGGCGCGAAGTTGGGGTAGGGGATGGGGACGAAGGGCGCCGGCGGCGCCGGGGTCTTGCACACGTCGGGGAAGCCGAAGCACATCCCGCCGCCTTTGGTACTCGCAGGAAACATCGCTACGCCTCCCTCACGCCAGGTAGATCTTCGAGCCCTTGACCTTCACGTCCTCGTCGGCCTTGAGGAGCGCGCGCTTGCCCCGGAGCTGGAGGGCCTCCGTCGCGATCATCCGCACCTGCGCGGCGCGCGTCTGGGCGAGCGACTCCACCTCGCGGTAGCTCGCGTGGGCCCGCTCGAAGAGGCGCTGCGCCCGCGTCTCGATCACCTCCGCGGTCTGCGCGATGCGGCTCGCGGTGACGGTGACCACGCCCGCGTCGACGCGCGCGAGGGTCACCTTGGCGAGCGCCTCCACCGCCTCGATGCCCACGCGCGCCACCTCGGCGCGGAGCGAGGTGCGGTCGAGCGTCACGCGCCCCTGCGTGTCGCCGTCGCCCGCGCGGAGGGTGACGCCGTCGGCCCCCTCCACCAGCACGCGGCCCGGCGCGCGAAACACGAGGTCGCCCTCGGGGACGTCGACCACCGTGCGGTGGCCCTCCGGGTCGCGGCGAACGCGGAGCCCGTCGGGCGCGCGGGGCGCGAGCACGCCGACCACGTAGGCGACGCCGTCGTCGGCGCGGCCCACGAGCACGGTGTCGCCCGGCGCGGGCGCGTCGCCGTGGGGGAGGGCGAGGACGGCGTGGAGGGCGGTGTGGCCCGCGCGGCAGAGCACGTGGCGCCCGTCGACCTCGACGGAGGTGACCACGCAGAGGGTGAGGGAGACCGGGACGGGGTCGGGGCCGATTGCGGCCCGAGACGCGGAGCTACCCATGCAGCGACGCTCGCACGGCGCCCCGCAGGGTGTCAACCGCGGGGCGCGGCGTTGCGTGACGCGCGACGACGACGCAGGAGCGCGAGGGCCGCGATCGCCCCGAGCGCGCCGAGGCCCCGCGAGTCGCCCGTCGTCGCGCGGCACCCGCAGCCGCCGCTGTCTCCCGGCGGGGCGGCGCCAGCCTCCGGCGCGAGGTCGGTCGCCATCGCCGCATCCGCAGGGGGCGTGACATCGGGCGGAGCTGGCGCATCGGCGACGACGTTGGCGTCCGCTGAGGAATCGGCCACATCCGCGACCGCATCGTCTGCTGCGTCGGCCGCGTCTGCCGCGACGTCCTCCGCGACATCCGCCGCATCGGGGCCTGCGTCAGTCCCCGCGTCGGGCACCGGCCACGCGAAGGGAGCCTCCGCCGATCCCGTGCGACCGCCGATGTCGCGCGCCTCCACGGTGATGCTCCAGATGCCCGGCAGGGGGGGGACCCCCGTCGCTGACCACGTCGCCATGATCGGCGCGCTCAACCCGCTGAGGGCCGCCGTCGCACGGTGAACCTCCGTGCCTGAAGGGTCGCGCACCGTGAGGGTGTAGCCGCGCAGCTCCGTGTTGTCGGAGGCCGTGGCGGTCACGGCCACCTCCTGCGGCATGAGCGTCGGGGTCACGCGGAGGTCGGTCACGCGCGGCGGCGTGGCGTCGGTGACGAGCACCGGGGCGGTGGCGACGATGTCCGTCCGCGGCGAGCCGGGCGCCTGCGCGCTGATCTCGACGACGTAGCGGAGCCCCACGGTGAACGCCCCCGCGGCGATGAAGGTGACGGTCGGCGTGCCGGGCATGCGCGTGACGGGCGCCCACGCGACGACGGGGGAGCCGTTGGTGGTGAGCACGCGGGCCCGATACTCGCTGTTGCGGAGCGTCGAGGGGTCGTCCCAGGCCGCGGCGATGTAGCGAATGGACTCGGAGGTGCTGACGGCGACGTCGGGCATCGTGACGGTGGCGCGCCCGCCCATCTCGGTGACGCCGACCACGCGGGGGTTGCGGATCACGGGGTCGGCAGAGGAGGCCGCGAGGGACGTGACGTAGCCGTCGCCCGTCGGCACGATGAGCCCGAGCGTGCCGTCGCCGTCGACGTCGGCGACGATGGGCGACCCGACGGCCGTCTGGAAGTTGTAGGCGAACTCCAGCGCCCCGCTCTCCGCCGCGAGCACGTAGAGGTACCCGTCGGCCGAGCCTACGATGAACTCGTCGCGCATGTCGTTGTCGATGTCGGCCGCGGCGGCGTCGCTGAGCGCCCGCCCGCCCGCGCAGTCGTCGGGGCGCGTGCCGGAGACCACGTCCGCGCGGCCGTTGCGGAGGCAGCGGGCCCAGCGGAGGGGCATCGTCGCGCCGGTGCGCGCGGCCGGGTTGAGCGCGTAGAAGACGCCGCCGCTCGCGCCGTAGCCGAAGCCCACCGGGTCGCGCGCGCCGTGGGCCGCGGGCATCGCGAAGGAGGCGACCGCCCCCGTGGACACGAGCGTCCCCTCGGAGAACTCCGGGTGCGTCCACGACGCGACGCCGGTGGTGCGGGTGGGACGCGGCGTGACGTCGTGGAGGGCGAGGCCCTGGCCGCCGAAGAAGCCGATGCCCGACAGCAGCGCGCGCCCGAGCGACGTGTCGAAGGGCGAGAGCACGGGCCAGCCGTAGGAGACCGCGCGCAGGGTCATCGAGCTCGGGTCGGTGAGCGTCGCGTTGTCGCCGGCGTAGAGGAGCTGTGCGCCCGCCGCCGCGGCGCCGTCACCCGTCCGCACGACGACCGAGGCGTTCATCGCGATGGCGACGTCGTCGCGGCCGTCGCCGTTGATGTCCCCCGTGGCGCCGGCCACCGCCCAGCAGCAGGCCCCCTGACCGGCGGTCTCGGGGGTGAACGGCGCGGTCCAGAGGAGCGGGTGGTTGCCGCTCGGCGAGCGCCCGCTCACCACGTTGAGGAAGGACGAGCCGCAGCACGTGATCGCCCCCGTGGAGAGGAGCCCGTCGTAGGAGACGACGACGTCCGCGGTGCCGTCGGCGTTCACGTCCGCGACGCCCAGCGGGTAGAGGTTGAAGCGGCCGTTGGCGGGGAGCGCGATCGGGTCGGAGCGCCACACCTCCGTCGGGCCGAGCGCGGTGATGGCCGCGAGGTACGGCGACGCGCCGAGGTGGTTGGCGACGATCACCTGGAGCGAGCGGTCTTCGCCGCGCACCACGAGGGGGTACTGCGTGGCCCGGCCGAAGTACCGGGCCGTCGCGACCGGCGGACGCGTGAGGGTCGCGTCGTCGGTGGGCACCACGCTCAGCGCGCCGTCGCTCTCCGTGGTGACGAGGTCCATGCGGCGGGGGTTGGTGCCCGCGAGCTGGGCCGCGGCGATGCTCGCGATGAAGCCGCCGGAGGTGACCACGCCGAGGTTGCCGAGCGTGCTGTCGGGCGGCCCGAAGCGGAGGTTGAAGATCTTGAAGGTGCCGTCGCTGTCGCTCACCACGATGCCGTCCGGCGCGCTCAAGCCCGGCGCGGTGCGCACCACCCCGACCGGGCGGCTCTGCTGACCGCGCCGAAACGTGTTGCTCGCCCGCGTGACGCCCGTGGCGGCGTCGACGAGCGTGAGGCCCGTCGGCATCCCCACGGTGATGGACGAGGGGTCGCCCTGGTACAGCAGGAGCTGCGGCCCCATGGCCGACGGGATGATCAGCGGGACGTTGGCGCGCGGCGTGGCGGTGGGCAGCGCGCGCGACACGATGCCCGCGAGGCCCGTGTTGGGCGCCTGCCACATGGACGTGAGGGTGGTGCGGCCCGGCGGCATCGGGTCGTAGGTGACGCGGTACGCGGCGATGCTGGTGACGCGCGGGACGTCGTAGGTGTTGCCCGCGCTCTGCGTGATGATCTCGGGCTGGCCATCGCCCGTGAGGTCGACGGTGGCGAGGGCGACGCGGTCGGGGATCTCCGCGATGAATCGTCCGTCGGTCGGGTTGTAGAGCGCGACGTGCCAGCGTCGGACGCCCACCGCGTCGTTGATCCCGTCGAGGTCGGAGCACGTCGCCGCCGGCAGCGAGCGGACCTCGCAGTCGTGCGAGTCGAACACGTTGACCACGAGGTAGCCCGGCGTCCCCATCAGCGGGAGGTAGGGGGTGTCGGGGACGGAGACGTTGCGCACGTCGACGTTGCCCACGGGGGCGCCGCTCGGGCCGCGGGTGACAAAGGCGACGCCCCACGAGCGGGCGGGGTTCATCGCGTCGATGACGCCGAAATCGCCGCGGTTGACGGCGAAGGAGACGTCGTGGGACGCCCCGTCGAAGCGGAGCGCCGCGGTGGCCGTGAGCCCGTCGAGGGCGGGGGCGCCGACGCGGGTGCCGTTCATGAGGACGGAGCCGCGCTGCATGGCGTCGTCGGCGCCGGAGTGGAGGCGCGTGGTGCCGGTGGAGTTGAGCTGGGCGGCGAGGTCGAGGCGGCGGTCGCCGTCGAAGTCGCCGTAGCCCACGTGGAAGAGCCAGTGGGTGTTGGGCGTGGTGCCGACGGGGAAGCGCCACGCGTCGACGGCGGTCGCGTACGAGCCGGCGAAGGTGAACGCGTGGGCGATGGCCTCGCCGCCCGAGACGCGCAGGAGGATCGCGGGGCGCCCGGCCGGCATGCCCGACCCGTCGGTGTTGAGGTCGGCCACGCGGGTGTTGAGGATGTTGACGCCCTGGCCGCGCGGCACCGCCTGCATCGGGTCGTTGAAGTCCTCGCGCGACCACAGGAGCGCCCCGTTGCGGCTGTCGATGACATACACGCCCGCCGGCGGGCCCGAGCGCACCGCGACGATCACCGGGTAGCCCAGGCCCGCGAGGTCGCGGTACCCGACGATCGACGTGAGCCCGAGGGGGATCGAGTCCCACACGACGCGGTCTTGCAGGTCGCGCGCGACGAGCTTGCCGCCGACGATGGCCACGATTTCGTCGTCGCCGTCGCCGGTGAGGTCGGCCGTCATCGCGGCGAGGGGGTCGACGTTGCCGCCGACGTAGTACGACCAGCGGATGCTCTGGGTCGCGTCGAGGCGCCCGGCGCCCGGCGCCCACGCCGTACGCTGCGGGTCGCGCGCGCGCATCGGCCACGCGCCGGGGTCGGGGGCGGTGCCCTGCGCGAGGGCGCCGGAAGCCGCGAGGAAGAGCGCGGCGCCGAAGGAGCGAGCGCGGGTGCGTCGGTCAAAGAACATGACCTCTCACACACCACAGCCGGGGGGCTGAGGGCAAACCCAATTTCACGCGCTCCGCCGACCCTCGCCGTGGAGGCTCCGCTTGTCATCGACACCACCCCGTCGCCTGCGGTACCAGACGTCGAGCACCGAACGCATGGAGATCGGTCACCTCGTCGAAGGCCGCTACCGCATCGAGCGACTCCTCGGCACCGGGGGGATGGGCGCGGTGTACCTCGCGCGGGAGGAGCCCGACGGGCGCGACGTGGCCATCAAGGTGCTCACCGCCGACCCCAGCGGCGACGACCACCGGCGGCGGCGCTTCATGCGCGAGGCGTGGGCCGTCTCGCAGCTCTCGCACCCGTGCATCGTGCGCGTGTACGCCAGCGGCGAGGAGCCCGACGGCCGCGCCTGGATGGCCATGGAGTACGTCGCGGGGGAGGACTTCGGGCTCATCCTCGACCGCGGCCGGCTCCCTGTCCGCGAGGCCATCGGCGTGCTTGCGCCCGTGGCGCGGGCCCTCGGCGCGGCCCATCGCGCAGGGTTCGTCCACCGCGATGTGAAGCCCGAGAACATCCTCGTGCGCGGCGACGGCACGCCGGTGCTGGTGGATTTCGGCATCACGCGGAGCATCCAGCAGCTCTCGTACAACCAGCAGACCCTGGAGCAGCTCACCAGCACCGGGATGCTCGTCGGGACGCCCGAGTACATGTCGCCCGAGCAGATTCGCGGCGTCGAGCTCGACGGGCGGAGCGACCAGTTTTCCCTCGCCGTGGTGTGCTTCGAAGCCCTCACGGGCAAGCGCCCCTTCGTCGGCGACAGCCCGATGGCCATCGTCGCCGCGGTGCTCACCGACCCGGCGCCCGACGTGCGCGAGCTCGCCCCCGACGTGCCCTCCGAGCTCGCCCACGGCATCGCCCGCGCCCTTTCGAAGAAGCCCGCCGAGCGCTACCCCGACATCGACGCCTTCGCCGACCTGCTCGAGGAGTACGTCCCGACGGCGCTGCGCGGCATCGACGTGAGCGGCCTCGCCAGCTCCTTCTCCCCCGACCTCGGCCCCGGCGCGCAGACCGTGGTGCAGGAGATGAACCCCTCCTCGCGCGCCGAGTCCACCACCGAGCCACGGCTCGCGGGGCCGCGTGCGCGCCACGCCGCCGAGCGGGTCACGCAGGCCATCGACGCCGAGGCGCTGCGGGCCACCGTCCGGGACGTCGAGCCGTCGGCCGACCTGGAGGCGCTGCTCGCGGAGGCCCGCGCCGAGGCCGCCCGCGCGGACGAGGAGGGCTCGGAGCCGGGCGCGCGCACCGTGGTGGACGCGGGGCCGATGAGCCCAGTGCCTGCGGTGCCGGAGCGGGCGTCGGTGGAGGTTCCCGCGTGGCCGCGCGACAGCTCCCCGATGCGCTACGAGCCGCTGCGGGAGGCGCCGGCGGCGCGGCGGTCGCTCCCGACCTTCTGGGTGGCGGCGGGGCTCGCGGTGCTGGTCGCTCTCGCGGCGCTGAGCATGGCGCTGCGGTAGAAACGTTAAGCTGGAGCAACGATGGACGACGAGACGATCGCGCGGGCGAAGCGGGGCGAGGCCGAGGCGATGGAGGCGCTCCTGACGGAGGTGACCCCGTCGGTGGAGCGCTTCGTCCGGCGGATGTGCCCGGGCTCGGACGCCGACGACGTGCTTCAAGAGACGCTGCTGTCGGTGCTCACCCACCTCGATCGCTTCGAAGGCCGCTCGGCCCTCACGAGCTGGGTGTTCGCGCTCACCCGCAGCGCCTGCTCGCGGCGCCACCGCGGGCAGAAGAACGCGCCGCACGACGGCGACGACGTGGTCGCCGCGATGCCTGACGTCGCCCCCGACCCCGAGTCGCGCGCGGCCGACACCGAGCTCTCCGGCGCCCTCGCGCGGGCCCTCGCCAGCCTCACCGCGGAGCATCGCGAGGTGATCCTCCTGCGCGATGTGGAGGGGATGACGGCGCCCGAGGCGGCCGACTCGCTGGGGGTGTCGGTCGACGCGCTCAAGAGCCGGCTCCACCGCGCGCGGGCGGCGTTGCGGGAGGCCCTGCGGCCCACGCTGGAGGAGGCCGCGCCGCCTGCCACTGCGCGGTGCCCCGACGTGCTGGCGCTCTGGTCGAAGCGCCTGGAGGGCGACCTGTCGTCGGCGGACTGCGCGGCGATGGAGCGTCACCTGGAGGGCTGCGCGTCGTGCGGGTCGGCGTGCGAGGCGCTCAAGCGCACGCTGTGGGTGTGCCAGCAGCAGGCGCGGCCGGTGGTGTCGGAGGCGACGCGGGCGGCGATCCGGCGGGCGGTGGAGGCGGCGCGGGCGCGCTGAGGTTCAGCCGAAGAGCTCGCCGAGGAGGCGGAGGAGGCTGCGCAGCCAGCGGACCGCGCCGCCGAGCTGGAACCACAGCATCACCAGCGCGATGCCGCTCGCGACCGGCGTGGGCACACGATGGAGCGCCGCGGGGAGATCAGGGAGGCGCTCGACGACGCCGTCCACCTGCGCGTGGAAGCGCTCGCGGGCGGTGACGTGCCACGGCGGCGCCACGGGGGGAGGCGGGGCCACGGCGGCGGGCGGCGGAGGCGGCGGCGCGGAGGCGAACGACGGGTCCTTCGCCTGCGTGAACGATGGGTCTTCCGCGGCCGCGGGCGGGATGGAGGGGATCGCGCCGAGGATCGCGTCGATGGAGCGAGCGGGGCTGTGGGTGGGTGCAGGAGCGGGCGCCGTCTCTCGCTGCGGGGGTGGCACCGACCCGAAGGTGAGCCCCGAGAGCGAGCTGCGCGGCGGGGGAACGCTCGCGGGCGGCACCGACGGGTGGTTGTCGTTGGCGATGAGGTTGTCGAGCTCGGGGTCGCCGAAGGAGAGCGGCGGGAGCGACCGCTTCGGGGGCATCGGCTTGCGGGAGTGCTGGGCCATCGGAGGGTGTCGCCTTCGTCGGTGAGGTCTCCCCTCCCTCAACGGCGCGGCGCGCGATGACCTGTAGGCGCGGTGTTCAGCCTTCGAAGAGGGCGGTCATGTCGCGGAAGGTCGTGCGGCAGGGAGACCCGTCGGCGTAGGCGTAGCGGGCGACGCGCGATGCTTCGAGCGCCATCAGCGTGCTCGACACCGTCCCGTACACGGGAGTGTGCACGCACAGCGCCTGGAGCCTTCGCACAAGCAGGTCGGGCATGAGCGACCCCGGCGGCGCGGGCGGCAGCACCTCGTCGGGCGGCGTCTCGTGGTCGGCCAGCAGCGCGGTGAGGGAGGCCGCGGTGGGCTCCCAGGCCGCGGTGGTGATGCGTGTGGCGCGGGCGTTGGCGCGCCCGGCCTTGGGGAAGTGGGCCGAGCCGATCACGTCGTTGGCGAGCGTGTGCACGCCGGGAGGGAGGCGGACGATGGTCACCGTCGGATCCTCGCGTCGGACGTAGGCCACGCGCACGTCACCCGCGCGGCCGAAGGCGAGGTTGAAGGGATTGAACGAAGCCCCGTCGAGGCCGCCGAGCCAGGCCGACACCGCCTCGGGATCGCCCCTTCGTAGTGCCTCCAGCACCACCTCGCCGCGCGATCGGAGCGACGTGTCGGCGGGGTGGCCCGTCCGCTGGTTGGTGACCCCCGCGAAGAAGCCCGCGGCGGTCGCGCCCATCCACGTCCCCGAACGGGCGCGGTCGCGGCCGCCCACCGCGCGCGTCGGGCCGTCGAGGAGCACGCGCGGAGGCTCCGCGGTGCGGGTGTAGAACTCATCGCGGTTGGCCGCCACCACGAGGGGGAAGGTGGGGTGGACGCTCACCAGCAGGACGATCGTGCACATGCGCAGGGTAGAGGGAGATAGGTGCGTGAGGGGGCTCGACGCAAGGGCGTTGGTGTACGCTCGCGGCCTCCATGAGCGAACCGGTCTATGTGCTCGGCGGCTGGCAGACGGACTTCGCCCGCAACATCGCGCGCGAAGGAGCCGACGTTTCCGACCTCGTCCGCGAGGCGACGCTCGGGTGCCTCGACGACGCGGGCGTCGACGCGGGCGAGGTGGGCGTCGTGCACGTGGGCAACGCGTTCGGCGAGCTCTTCGCCGGGCAGGCGCAGCTCGGGGCGATGCCCGCGACGGTGGTCCCCGCGCTGTGGGGGCTGCCCGCGAGCCGGCACGAGGCGGCGTGTGCGTCGGGCGGGGTGGC
>JBILLV010000085.1:0-30045 GCA_044375895.1 Polyangiales bacterium
CGGATGATCGGCACCTCCATCTGCGACACGCGCACCACCGGCCCCGGCGCCTCCGCCCGCTCCAACTGCCGCGTCATCGCCAGGAAGAACACCGCCGCCCGCGTGAGGAGCGCCGAGTGCCCCGCGGTTCCGAGGGTGGCGATCGTGGCGCCGCGCGCGATCGCGTCGAGCAGCGCCACCACGTCGGGCGCCGAACCGAAGAGGGCGCGACGCGCGTCGGCGCGCAGGCGGATCCCCTGGTCGCCGACACGTCGCAGCACCTCATCGATCGCCGGGTGCCGCGGGTGCGCGCGGGTGCCGAGCCAGAGGAGCTCGGCGGTCTCCACGGGGAAGCGCCGACCGCCGAAGGAGGCGAGCAGGTCGCGGCCCTCGTGGCGCTCCCAGCGGCCCTGCGCGACGCCGAAGAGCCGCACCAGCTTGCGCGCGAGCTGCTCGCGGAGGGCGGCCTCCACGGCGGCCACGTCGACGGCCCCCATCGCGACGAGGATCTCCCCCTGGAGCCCCTCCTTGCGCGCCAGGCGGAGCAGCGAGGCGTCGAGCTTCGCGCTGTCGATGCGCCCCTGCTCGACGAGCACCTGACCCAGCGTGTCGAGCGGCTGCGGGAGGCTGGCCTGCGTGAGCCGACCCTCGGTGAAGCTGTAGTGCGACGTCCCCGCGAGCGGGCCGGCGTCGGCCTCCGCGGTCACCACCAACGTCCCGGTGAAGCGCCGCGCGGCGACGTCCCAGAGGAGCTGAATCACCGGCGTCCGCCGGAGCTCACCGGAATCCTCCGGCGCGATGCGTTCGCTCACGGGTGCGAGTATAGGGCACGACGCCGCGAAGGTGCGCGACGAAGCGCGGCGCAAATTCGCGGAGAACCGCCGCGCGCTACAGCGGCAGCGCCACCTTCGACGATGCCTCGATGCGGTAGGTGAGCGTGGCCTCGTACGTCCCTTGCGCGGCGACGTCCGCGTCCCAGCGCAGGAAGCCGTCCTTGGTGTCGTGGCGCGCGCCGCCCGCGGACACCACCGCGACCTCGACGTCCTTCACCTCGCTCACCGGGACGCGTTCGGTGACGGTGAGCTTGCGCGCCTCGCCGCCGAGGTTGCTCACGTACACGGTCACCGCGCGGGTGATCTTCTGCGTCCCCATCACGGTGGTGGTCTCGCGCTTCTCGTCGACGTGGCGGCGCACGCGGAGCCCGTCGTCGAGGCCGAAGCCCAGTTCGAAGGGCTCGCCGCGGCCGACATAGCCCACGCGCCCTCTGCCCACCACCTCCGACCCGCGGGCCACCACCACGGGACCGGCCAGCAGCGGCGCGGGCGCAGACAGCGTGGCCGTCGCGCGGAGGTGAACGGCGGCCGCTCGCTCGGGGAAGGCCACCCGATCGACCGTGCACGCCATCGTCGCGTCGAAGAGCTCGACCCGCACCGGCGCCCCGTCGCTCGGGACGGTCGCAGGGCGCGGCGCGTCGAACCACAGGGGCTCGCCGCCGTCGTCCACGCCGGGCATCTCGTCGACCGCGCGAGCGCCCGCGACGCCCGCCACGGACACCGTCTGCTCGCGGACGTCCACCGTCACCGTGCGGCGCTCGGCGTCAGTCTTGCGGCGGGCGCGGAGCACGTCGTCGCTCACCAGCGGCGCGGAGGACGATTGGGCCGGGCGCGCGGTGGAGAAGCGGCAGGGGACGTTCGACCAGTCCTCGCCCGTGGCCTGCCACACCGTGGCCCACGAGCGGATCACCAGGTCGTGCGCCCCGTCGTCGCGGCGCACGAGGCGGCAGAGGTGCTCCGGGCGCCACAGGGCGCAGGGCGTGCGGTAGACGAGGGTCACCGCGCAGGCGTGGGCCTCGCGGGCCTCCACCTGCACCTCGACGACGGCTTCGAAGCGCGGGTGCACGCGCCGCCCCTCGACCAGACGGAGGGTGGCCCGTTCGAGGTCGAGGCTCGCGTCTTCGAGGGAGCTCCCCGACGCGCGACGTCCGTCGAGCGCGACCGTGGCGCGGGCGTCGAGCGCCTCCCACGCCGCCCGCCAGCGACCCACCGCCGCGGCCGGGTCGTCGCCGCCGACGGGGACTTTTTGCATTGCCTCGATCCACGCGGCCTGGAGCCCGCGCACGCGCTGCCACCCGGCCTCGACGCGCTGGAGCGAGGCGTCGGCCTCGGCCCGCCTTCGATCGGCCGCGCGGTGGTCTTGTTCGAAGGCGGCCACCTCCGCCGCGCTCGCCGCGGGGACGTCCCGCACGCGCCGCACGACGCGGGCGGCGATCACGCGGGCGCGCTCGCCCTGGATGCTCGCGACGAGGCTCGGGTCGTCGAGGGCGACGGTCATCCCCGAGAGCCGCACCCACGAGACGCCCGGCGGCACCTCGACGGTCGCGGCGCGCTGCACCTCGGCCCGGTCTTCGAAGAAGGTGACGCGCGTCGCGGCGCTCGCCACCGTGCCCGTGGGCTCGTGCTCAGTCACGGCGGTTGCCTCCTACGATCTCGTTCTTCGACGGCAGCGTCACGCGGTAGGTGAAGTCCACGGTCGCGCGGCCCCCGGCGGGCACGATCACCCGCCACACGAGGCCCCCGCGCACGGCGCTCCCGCGCTCGGACTGCGTGTAGCGCTCGTGCTCGGGGGCGCTGCGCGTCAGCTCGATTTGAATGTCCTTGTCGTCGGTGACGGGGCGACGGTCGAGCACCTCCACCAGGGCCGCCGCGCCGAGCGCCGACGACAGCTCGATCGACACGTCGTGCGTCACCACCGCGTCGCCCCCGAGGATGCCCACCGTCTCCTCCCGCACGCGGGCGTTGCGCGCCACGCGGAGCCGCTGCTCGACGCCCATCCCCACGCGCATCGTGCCGCCGCGGTCGATGCGGTCGATGGCGGCGACGGCGAGGAGGCTGCCGTCGACGTACACGTCCACCGGGCCGCCCAGCAGCGGCGCGTCGAAGGGGTTGCGCAGGTCGGCCTCGCGGTACACCTGCGGGTCTTCGCGGGGCGTCGTCCGCCAGCGAATCGTCGGCGCCGTCTCGCCCTGACCGATGGAGACGCGGTGCGTGAGGGCGTCGGCGGGCACCTCGGCGAGGCCCTCGACGTCATAGCGGTGATCAAACATCCCGCGGGTCACCAGCGGGTCGCGCGCCCCGGCCGGCGCCGCGGCCCCCTCGATCTGCGCGCGCGCCTGCTCTCTCTCGCGCACGTTGTGTCCGTCGGCCTCGCGCACGAGTCGCCCTCGGTGCGCGCGGTCGTGGGTCGACTTCACGCGGAGCGAATCGAAATCGAGCCACGCCCCCTCGGGCTCCACGGGCGCCGACTCCTCCGCGGCCTCGTCGCGCGCTCCGCCCGGACCGCCCCCGCCGCCGAGCGAGGCGATCCCGTCCGCGATGCCGCCCGCGAGGCTCGACAGCACCCCGGCGCTCTTGCGCGCGGGCATGGGCATCGCGGGCATGGGCATCGCTGCGGCGGCCAGCAGGGGCGTCCCGCGAGCGCGCCCACCCTTCGCCTCACCGCCGCGGGCGTGGCCTTGCGGTGCGAGGTCGGCCTTGGGCGACTCCTCGGCCTGGTAGCCTGCTTCGTCGTCGCTCAGGGACTCGCTGAGCAGCATCGCCCCGTAGGTCTCCGCCTCCTCGCGCGGTGGTGCGGGGGCCTGGAGGCGAAGCTCCTGGCCCGCGAGCGAGCGGTCGTAGCCTTCGAACATCCGGTCGAGGCCCTTCGGCGCGGCCCGGTAGCCCTTGCGTGGCGCTGGCTGAGCCCTCCCGAGGCGAAGCGACGGCAGCTCGGGGAGGCGCGCGTCGAAGAGCAGATCGGCCGTCGAAAGGGCGAGGCGGACGCCCGTCCAGTCTTCGCCCGAACGCTGCGCCACGAGGGCCTCGGCGAGCCAGGTGGCGTGCCGTGCCTGGTCGCGAATGCGGAGGGTGTACACGGGCCACCAGCGAGCCGCTGCGACTGCGTACGTGACATCGAGCCACGCGGGGGAACCCTCCCCCGTGAGGTGAACGGTGACAGTGAGCGTCGGGTGCCCGCTCCCCACGCGCTCGGAGGCGCGGGCCTGGGCGTCGCGGAGTTCTTCCGCGGCGACGGACTCGGCGAGGTCGCGGGCGCGGGCGTCGAGGGCGATGGCGCGGGCGTCGAGGTCGGCCACGAGCGACGTGAGCATCGCGTCGGCGGCGAGGGCGTCGGCCACGCGCGGTGTGACGTCACGGGCATCGCCCACACGACGGGGGCGGAGGCCCGGGTCGAGGGTGACGTTGGCGAGCTGCCCCCGCTGTTCGCCGAGCATCGCGCGCTCGTCGTTGATGCGGACGAGCTCCCGCCGCAGGGCCAGCACGCGGTCGACGCTCGCCCCGATGACGCGACCCTCCGCGGGGACGACGAGGCCCGCCCGCACGGCCACCACCGCGCGTCGGCCCCCGTCGGGGAGCGCTGCCCGGACGCTCGACGACTCGGCGAGGGCGGTGACGCCTTCGAGGGCGATGGTCACGTCTCCCTCGGGGAGCGCTTCGGGCAGGGCGACCCGGCGCGTCACCAGGGCGCCGCGCGCGTGGACGTTGACGTGCGTGATGACGCTGTTGCAGACGATGGCCACGGCGCGCACCATCCCACAACCCGAGGGGGCGCTGCAACGCGGCGTTCACCTCCGGGGGCGGAGCGCGGTAGGCTCGCCCGCACGATGACCACGCGCGGAGACAGCGGTGAGGCAGAGGGACGTCAGGTGCTCGACGCGACGGACATCGCGCGGGCCCTGCGGCGCATGGCCGGCGAGATCGCCGAGCGCAACAACGGCGTGGCGGGCGTCGCGCTGGTGGGGGTGCGCCGCGGGGGCGTGCCGCTGGCGGCGCGGCTGCGCGCGCTCCTCGCGGAGATCGAGGGGCGCGAGGTGCCGGTGGGGGCGGTGGACATCACGCTCTACCGCGACGACGCGGCGACGGCGCTCCCCGACCCGAAGATCGGCCGGAGCGAGATCGACTTCGACGTCGAGTCGCACACCGTGGTGCTGGTCGACGACGTGCTGTTCACGGGGCGCACCACGCGCGCGGCCATCGACGCGGTGATGGACTACGGGCGCCCGCGGGCGATCCAGCTCGCGGCGCTCATCGACCGGGGGCATCGGGAGCTGCCGATTCACGCGGACTACGTGGGGAAGACGGTGGAGACGGCGCGGGGCGAGCGCGTCGACGTGGTGCTCGACGCGGGCGACGGGGGCGATCGGGTGATCGTGCGGCGGGGGTGAGGATGGAGGCGCTGTCAGCGAGTCTGACGTCACTTCTTCGCGTCCCGCCCCCGGCATCGCCTATCCTCCGCGCGCGATGACCTCCCCGCACCGGCACCTCCTCGGGATCGAAGACCTGTCCGCGCGCGACATCGTGCAGTACCTCGACACGGCGGAGGTGTTCTTCGACGTGTCGCGGCGGCGCGTGCGCAAGGTGCCGACGCTGCGCGGCAAGACGGTGATCAACCTCTTCTACGAGGCCAGCACCCGCACCCGCACCAGCTTCGAACTCGCCGGCAAGCGCCTCTCCGCCGACGTGGTGAACATCTCCGTCAGCGCGTCGAGCGTCTCCAAGGGCGAGTCGCTCCTCGACACGGTGCGCAACCTGGAGGCGATGCGCCCGGACGTCCTCGTCGTGCGCCACGCGGCCTCCGGGGCGCCGCACCTCATCGCCCGCCACGCGCGGGCCGCCGTCGTCAACGCGGGCGACGGGACGCACGAGCACCCGACGCAGGCCCTCCTCGACGCCTTCACCATCCGCCGCGCGAAGGGGCGCATCGCGGGGCTGGTGGTCACCATCGCGGGCGACATCGCGCACTCGCGGGTGGCGCGGAGCAACGCGGCCCTGCTCACGCGGCTCGGGGCGACCGTGCGATTCTGCGCGCCGCGGACGCTGATGCCCCTCGGGGTGGAGGCGCTCGGGGTGGAGGTTCACCACGACCTCGCGGCGGCGGTGGCGGGGGCCGACGTGGTGATGATGCTGCGCATCCAGCACGAGCGGCTCACCGAGGCGCTCATCCCGACGGCGCGGGAGTACTCGCGCACCTTCGGCCTCAACCCGCGCATCCTCGCCCGCGCGCAGCCCGACGCCATCGTCATGCACCCCGGCCCGATGAACCGCGGCGTCGAGATCGACAGCGACCTCGCCGACTCGCCGCGCAGCGTGATCCTCGACCAGGTGGAGGCCGGCGTGGCGGTGCGCATGGCGGCCCTCTACCTCCTCGCCGCGGAGGCCGGGCAGAGCCCCCTCTCGTGACCGTCTACGACTGCGAGCGCTGCGGCGCCTGCTGCGTCAACCCGCTGGAGAACCGCGCCGAGGGCTACGTCGACTACGTGGCCGTGGTGCCCCGCGACGCGATCGTGAAGCACCCGCGCCACCTGGAGCGCTACGTGCGCACCAACGACGCGGGCGAGATGCACCTCCGCCTCGACGCCGGGCAGCGCTGCCTCGCGCTCAAGGGCTCGCTCGGACGCCGCGTGCGCTGCGAAATCTACGCGCTACGCCCCGCGTCGTGTCGGCGCGTCGAGGCGGGCGACGACTGGTGCGTCCGCGTCCGCCGCGAGCAGGGCATCGACCCGTGATCAGAGCGTGAGGGGCGTCGGGGAGGCGCGGTCCATGGTGGTGCCGTCGCCGAGCTGACCGGCCCCGTTGGCGCCCCAGCAGCGCACGGTGCCGTCACCGAGGAGCGCGCAGGTGTGGCGCGGCCCCGCGGTGATCCGAACCGCCCCCGCAACGCCGGGCACCGCCACGGGCGTGTTGGAGGCCATCATCCCGCCGTTGCCGAGCTGCCCGAACATGTTGGATCCCCAGCAACGCACGGTGCCGTCGCGGAGCACCGCGCACGTGTGCTGCGCGCCGGCGGAGAGGTCGACGGCGTTCTCCAGGCCGAGCACGGGGACGGCGCCGGGGGCGTTGTTGTTGGCGCCGTTGCCGAGCTGCCCCACGAGGCCGACGCCCCAGCAGAGCGCGCGCCCGTTGCTGAGCACGGCGCACGCGTGGCTCTCCCCGGCGGCGATTCGAACCGCGCACTCGACGTTGCGCACGGCCGTGGGGAGGGGGCGCGGGGTGTTGCTCCCGTCGCCGAGCTGGCCGAGGGAGTTGGTCCCCCAGCAGCGGACGGCGCCGCCCGCGAGGAGGGCGCAGGTGAAGTTGACGCCGAGCTCGAGCTGGCGCGCGTCGGTGAGGTTCATGACGGCCGTCGCCATCGTCAGCGACGCGCCGCCGAGCATGCCGTTGCCCGACTGACCGAAGTTGTTGGAGCCCCAGCACTGCGCCGCGCCGCTCTGGAGGAGCGCGCAGGCGTGGTTCTGCCCGACGGCGATCTGGACGGCGCCGGTGAGGCCCGTGACGGGGGCGGCGATGCGGTGGTCGCTCATGCTGCCGTCGCCCAGCTGGCCGAAGGGGTTGGCGCCCCAGCACGACACCGTCCGGTCGTCGAGGAGCGCGCACGCGAAGGCGCCCCCGGTGGCCACGTCGCGGACGTTCGAAGCGCCCATCACGGGGACGGGGCGCGCGCGGTTCATCGCGGTGTTGTCGCCGAGCTGGCCGAGGTTGTTGTCGCCGACGCAGCGGGCCTGACCCGTCGCGAGCACGAGGCAGGTGAAGCCCGGCGCCGAGAGCGACGCTGACACCCCCGTGAGGGCCGCCGTCCCCGCGTCGTCGCGCGCGTCGGTGAAGCCGCCCATCGGGACATCGATCGCGGGCGCCATGCACGCGGGCATGTCGGGCGGGAGGTCGATGGTCGCGTCCATACCGCTCACCTCCGCAGCGTCGAGCGTGAGGTCGGGCGACGCGTCGCTGCCGTCGAAGGACACCTCCGCGGCGTCGTTCGCGTCGGCGACCGTCGCGTCGAAGCGGAGCCCCACGACGTTGCTCCCATCGCACCCGGCGACGGCCAACGCCGCCACCAACCCGAACCACCTGTCGAAGCCAACCAGCATCGCGCGCTATGCAACGCGGCGGGGGCCGTGGCCGTCAAGGCAGAGACGCTGCAAAGAACCGTCCGCGGCGTTCTGTCGCCGCCCGCGACATTCCCGTTGCGCCTCACCTGAAGCTGAACGTATGTTCAGTGATGCGAAGGGAGCGCGATCGACGATGGAGACGGCAGTGACGCGAGAGCTCGACGGGGTTCACCTGATCTTCCAGCGCTACGACGACCTCTGGATGATCGACCGGGTCGCCCCGGACGACCACGCGGACGAGGACGAAGAAGACGACTGCTTCGAGGCCAGCACCGCGGTGTCTCGGGATGAGGTGCGGGGGCTGGGCGAACTCGATCGTCGGCGCTGCCACGCCCGTCACCTGCGCAAGCTGGCGCTCCCCGAGCGGGGGCGATCGGCGCGGGTCCTGTGGACGATGATCTCAGATTTTGACCACTTCTCGCCGTGACGCTTCGGTTGCGTGGCGGGCGCGCGGTGGACTAGGGTCTCGCGCCCCGATGGCCCGGCTCGCATCGCTCCTCCTCTCGTCCTCGTGCGCGTGCGCCGTGCTCGCGGCGCCGTTTGTCGCGCAGGCCCAGTCGCGCGCGCCGCGCATCGTGGTGGCGGCCTTCAACGGCGAGCGCGCGGCGGTGACGCGGAGCCTCGTGGCGAGCATGCTGGCCAACCACGTCGGGGAGATCGAGCTCGTCTCGCAGGGCGAGTACGCGGCGGCGGCGGGGCGGGTGGGGGCGGGCGATCGGCTCGACGAGGCGACGGCGATGTCGCTGGCCCGCGACCTCCGCGTCGACGCGATGGTGGTGGGCACCATGGAGCGTCAGGGCACCACGTGGCGCTTGCGACTGCGCGTCCTGCGCGCCCGCGATGGCCGCAGCGCCGCGAGCGCGTCGTGGGAGTTCGAACGGCCCGAGGAGCTCAACGCGCTCGGCAACGAGATGTGGGAGCAGCTCCACGGGGCCTTCCAGGTCGACCCCTCCATCAGCCAGTCGGCCGCCCCGACGCGCAGCGGTGGTGACACCCCCGTCGAACGAACGCCCCCGGAGGAGTCCGTCACGCCCGCTCCGAGCGCGACCGCGGAGGCGCCCACGCCGGGCCTCGGGTGGCTCTGGATGCAGGTCGGTGGCGGGCTGGCGGGGCGCGTGTGGCGCATCCCGCTGCTCGGCGAGACCACGCCGCGCGGCTACGAGAACACGGCCTTCGGCGAGATTCGCGCGGTGCTCGCGGCCTACTACCGCCTCAACAACAACCGCCTCGGGGTCGGCGTCGAAGCGGCCCTCGGCATCCCCCTCGGGCTCTCATCGCAGGGGCGCAGCACGACGGGCCGCACGGTGGCCATCCCCACGTCGGCCCTCGAGCTCCACTTCGGCGCGTCGTTGGCGATGCGCCCCACCAACGGCGGCATGATGCGCGCGTTCGTGGGGATGATCTACCACCAGTTTTCGATCGACACGGGGCCGCTCTCGCCGGAGATGCGCCTCGCGCCCGTGACGTACGTGGGCCTCCGCATCGCGGGCGAGGGGACGCTGCCGGTGGTGGCGCGGCGCGACTTCGAGTTCGGCGTCATCTTCGGGGGCGAGCTCCGCTTCGTGGCGCTCGGCTCGGAGGTGAAGGAAGCCTTCGGGGTCAACCCGGGCGCGACGCTGGGCTTCGGGACGTGGTTCGGGCTGGGCTTCCGCGCCGACCGGGCGGCGCCGGGGCTGGGGTTTCGGTTGACGGCGGAGTTCATGCGCTACGCGACGGACTTCGCGGGGCCTGCGCGGGTGGGGCCGGCGGCGGAGTCGGTGGACGACTACACGCGCTTCCTGCTCTCGGTGGTGTACGCGCTCGGCACCGACCGGGCGCCCCGCCGCGCGCCGACCGACACCTACGTCGACACGGGCGCGTCGACGTCAGCGCCCCCCGAAGGCGAGCAGAGCGGGACGCGCCCCGCGGGCGACCCCTTCGGCTCACGGTAGCAATCGGCGGAGACGGGCGGTATAGACACTCCCCCCAAGAGTGACCGCCATGACATCCAAGCCCACCTCCGACGAGATCCGCGCGACCTTCCTGCACTTCTTCCGCGAGCACGGCCACGAGGTGGTGGCCAGCTCCGGGGTGGCCCCGCGCAACGACCCCACGCTGCTCTTCACCAACGCGGGGATGGTGCAGTTCAAGGACGTGTTTCTCGGCGACGACAAGCGGGCCTACAAGCGGGCCGCGTCGAGCCAGAAGTGCGTGCGCATGTCGGGCAAGCACAACGACCTCGACAACGTCGGCAAGACGGCGCGGCACCACACCTTCTTCGAGATGCTCGGCAACTTCTCCTTCGGCGACTACTTCAAGCGCGAGGCGATCACCTTCGCGTGGGAGCTGCTCACCAAGGTGTACCGCATCCCGCGCGAGCGCCTGGTGGTGACGGTGTTCGCGGGCGAGAAGGGCCTCCCGGGCGACGACGAGGCGCGCGCGATCTGGCGCGAGGTCACGGGCTTCGGCGACGAGCGCATCATCGGGATGGGCGCGAAGGACAACTTCTGGTCGATGGGCGACACCGGCCCCTGCGGCCCCTGCACGGAGATCCATTACTTCATGGGCGACGAGGCGCCCGACCTCGCGCGCTTCGACCAGGAGTTCGCCTTCGGGGCCTCCGGGTGGATGGAGATCTGGAACCTGGTGTTCATGCAGTTCAACCGCGACAAGGACGGCGCGCTGCACCCGCTGCCGGCGCCCTGCGTGGACACGGGCATGGGCCTGGAGCGCCTGACGGCGGTGCTCCAGGGGGTGATGACCAACTACGACACCGACCTCCTGCGGCCCTTCGTCGACCGCGCCGCGGAGCTCGGGGGCAGAGGCTACAACGCGTCGGCCACCGACCCGTACGACGTCGCGTGCCGCGTCATCGCCGACCACGCGCGCATGGCGGCCTTCTCCCTCGCCGAGGGCATCACGCCGTCCAACAAAGACCGCGGCGCCGCGCTCCGCTCGGTGATGCGCCGCGCGATCCGCTTCGCGTACCTGCAGGGCGTGAAGGAGCCGTCGTTTCACCACGTGGTCGAGCGCGTGGTGGAGCGCTTCGGCGCGGCCTACCCCGAGCTCGTGCAGCACCGTGACTTCATCGTCGAGCAGGCGCGCCTGGAGGACGTCCGCTTCCGCGAGACCGTTCCGACGGGGCTCAAGCTCCTCGAAGATTTCACCGGCTGGGTGACCAACGCGGTCGGTCAGCGCGAGCTGCCTGGCGCGGTGGCGTGGGAGCTCAACGCGACCTACGGCTTCCCGATCGATCTCACGGAGGTCATCGGCGAGGAGCGCGGCTTCGTCGTCAACCACCGGACCTACCACGTCGCGCGCGTGTGCCACTCGGCGGTGTCGGGCGGCGAGAACGCGCTCGACGAGCTGCGCAAGATGCTCTCGGAGGGCAAGGCGCGCCTCGAGGAGATCCCCCCGCGGGTGCGCGAGATGCTCGACGCCTCGGGCGGCGGTGAGGGCGTGACGATCGGTGACGCGCGCGTGCGTCGTGAGCACCGCGAGGCGCTCGCGGTGACTGGCCCCGTGACCTTCACGGGCTACGACCACGAGTCCGGGGAGGGCGCGGTCGCGGTGCTCCTCAAGGGCTCGTACGGCGCGCACACGTGGGAGCGGGTCGACGCGCTCCACGAGGGCGAGGAGGGCCAGGTGATCGTGGGCGCGACGCCCTTCTATGGCGAGGCCGGCGGTCAGGTGGGGGACGTCGGCGCGATCGAGACGGGCGCGGCGACCTTCACGGTGACCGACACGCAGAAGCCCGTGGGGACGCTCGTCACGCACATCGGACGGGTCACGCGCGGCACCCTGCGCGCGAACGACTTCGCGCGGCTCACGGTCGACCACGAGGCCCGCGGCGCGACGCGGCGCAACCACAGCGCGACGCACCTGCTCCACTGGGCGCTCCGCAAGGTGGTGGGGGCGCACGCGCAGCAGAAGGGGTCGAAGGTGGGCCCGGACGCGCTGCGCTTCGACTACGCCGCGAGCCGCGCCCTCACCGACGAGGAGGTCACCCGCGTGGAGGACCTCGTCAACCGCGAGGTGCTCGCCAACGCCGCGGTGCGCACGGACGTGACGACGCAGGCCGAGGCGCGCGCGAGCGGCGCGATGATGATCTTCGAGGAGAAGTACGGCGACAGCGTGCGGATGCTCCACATCGGCTCGGAGAGCGTCGAACTCTGCGGCGGCACGCACGTCGCGCGCACCGGCGACATCGGGCTCTTCAAGGTGGTGTCGGACACCAACGTGGGGGCTGGCGTGCGTCGCGTGGAGGCGGTGACGGGCCTCGGCGCGCTTGCGGCGGTGCGGGCGGTCGACGGGGCGCTGCGGCGCGTGGCCGAGTCGCTCAGCGCGCCGATGAACGACGTGCCCGCGCGCGTCGAGAAGGCGATGGAGCACCAGCGCGCGCAGCAGAAGGAGATCGAGGAGCTCAAGCGCAAGCTCATGACGGGCGGCGGCAACGCGGTGGAGACGCACGACCTCGGCGACGGCGCGACCCTCGTGGTGGCGCGGGCGCCGGTGCCCGAGGAGAAGGCGATGCGCGCCTTCGCCGACCACCTGCGCGACAAGCACGGGCAGGCGGTGGTGGTGATCGGCGCGGCGACGCCCGAGGGCAAGGCCGTCCTGCTGTGCGCGGTCGCGAAGGAGCTCGTGGGGCGCTTCCACGCTGGCAAGATCGTCGGTGCGCTCGCCCAGGTGGTGGGCGGTCGTGGCGGCGGTCGGCCGGACATGGCGGGCGCCGGCGGCCCCGACGCGGCGAAGCTCGACGAGGCGCTGCGGCAGGCTCGGACGATCGTCGCGCCGGCCTGAGGGCGGGCACCCGATCTTTCGTGACGCGGCAGAACTTCGGTTGATACGATGTCTTCAGCGCCACAAAGGGCGTGGAGGGCTTTGCGTGACAGGGCAGAATTCCGAGCAGGTCTCTTCTTCGATGGTCGGTGCGACGCGCCTGAAGGTGCTCCTTCGCACCGTCGAGGAGATCGACCAGGAGCTCGAAGCGATCGCCCTGGGCGTGCGTGGCGCGACGCGTGATGTGGCCCTCGATCTGTCGTCCATCGACCGCGTGGACGCGCTGCTCGCCTCGCTCGATGGCCCGCAGGTGCGAGACGATCTGGTGTGGAGCGCACCGCCCCCGCCGGATGCCCCCGCGCCGCCGTCGATCCCTGCGCCGGAGGCATCACCGGTCGAGGCTGCCCCGGAGGTCGAGCTAGAGACCTTCGTGGAGGAGGCTCCGGCAGCGGTCACGACCCTTCTCTCGGAGCCCGCTGCACCCCTGGCGTTGAACGACGAGCAGGAGGCGTTCGCGTCCATTTCTTTCAGCGATGTCCCCGTGGCCGTCGAGGAGGACGTACCCCGTCAGCTCCTCGACTTCGAGCCTGAGGCACTGCAGCCCGAAGCGCTCGCGACGATCGTCGACATGCCCGACATCGTCGTCGAGGAGGCTCCGCCGCCGCCGAGCGCCGTCGCCACCGTGATCGTCACGCCCGAGGTCGAGCCGCCTCTCGTGGTGCTGGCCGATCTCCCGTTGATCGACGAGCCGCTGTTCCTGTCGGAGCCGCCGGCGTTGCCCGTGGGCGACCTGGAGTTCGGGGTCGCTCTCGACCTCAAGCAGTCGGCGGAGGCTCCGGCTCCCGAGCTGGGGGCGGCGGTCGAGTCGATGCTCATCGACGAAGACGCCGTGGTCGTCGAAGGCGCGAGCGAGGCGGCGACGCCGCTCGCTGCGGCGTCTGAGTCGAGTGCGCCTGGAGCTGCCGAGGAGCAGGTGGTGGTGGACTCCGACGAGGTGCTCGTGCTGGAGGCGCCCCTGGCGGCGACTGGGACGCTGCTCGGGCTCGCTCCGACGTTTCGCCCCAGCTCTCTATCTCCCTCCAAGCCCTCCGAGAACGACCTCGGGGAGATCGTCTTCAACCTGGAACCTGAGCTGGAGATGGCGAAGTCTCCACTCGCAGCGGCCGCGCCGGCGTCGCGGCCGTTGCTCTCTTCTCAGCCGCTCCGCGCACGGGACAGCTTGTTGGGGGCACCCCCGTCGAAGCGCCCGCCGACCAAAGCGAGCGAGCCCCCGGACAACCTCGAGCTCGACCTGTCGGACCTGATGCCCGGCGAAGCTCGTCCGCCGTCGCTCCGCCCGCCGCCGTTGTTGCGTCAGCCGCCCCCTCCTCCGCAGCGATCGGCACCGCCGCCGGTGCCGCGGGCGTCGAAGCCGAAGGTGGAGGCTGAGGAGGTCGTGGAGCTGGATGATCAGGAGCTGGAGGTGATGCGGGCGTCGAGTCGTCCCCCCCCGGTTGTCGACTCGAAGGCGCCGCCGCCGGTGCCGCAGCGACCCGGCGGTCAGAAGTAGAAGATGCCGCCGAGCTGACCGACGACGCCGGCGGAGAGGTTGGTGGTCTCCGTACGGCCGTTGGCGTTGACACGAGAAAACTCGGGGTTGGTCGCCTTCTCCTGGTCGACCCGGGTGCGGATGAACGCGCGGGCGTCGCCGAAGATCGAGAAGTTGGGGGTGAGCTGCCACTCGACCCCGAGCCCCGCGAGGCCGCCGAAGTAGGTGTACTGGGCCGAGTCGGTGCCGCGCGAGCGGGCGTTGACATCGCTGTAGCTGACGCCCGCCCACGACACGCCGAGGCCGGCGACGCCGTACACCTGGAAGCGGTTCTGGGGGTTGAAGTACACGAGGCCGCTCATGGTGACGGGCACTTCGGTGCGCGTGTCGCCGTTGTAGTCCGAGCCGATCATGCCCGCGATGGAGAGCTCACCGGCGAACATCGGGTGGGTGCGGAAGCGCATCGTGCCGCCGATGCCCCCCATCCCGCTGGTGCCGTCCCCCCGCGAACCGAAGCCGAGGCCCGCCGCGAAGCCGCCGACGCCGAAGCCGCGACCGCGACCGTTGCCGAGGTAGCTGACCGTGGTGGTGGTGGTGTACGTGTAGGTCGGGGCCTGGGTGTAGACGATCTGCGGCGGCGGGCGCCGCACGATGTAGACCGGCGGCGGGGGCTGCTGCTCGACGATGATGACCTGCTGCTGCGGAGGAGGCGGCGGCGGCATCGGCGGGGGGGGCTGGGTGCCAAACTGAATGTTCACCGATCCACCGGCGCAGAAGAGGGAGCCGGGAGGACAGCCCTGCGCGGAGGCAGCGGGGGCGGCGAGGAGGAGCGAGAGGGAGAAGAGCGACAGGGCGATCTTGTTCATGGGGCAGGAGACTCCTTTCGAGGAGCAGCGATGGGGTGCTGTGCAACCGCAGGGCCACTCTCGATCGACCCGGGGGCAATGGGTGCCGGCGGACTTCGTACCACGGAGACGATCGGGGAGACGGTCACATTCTCCCGCCGTTCCGACGCCGGGCAGGGTACCGCGAGACGAGGGGCTGTGAAGCGCCGTTCACGGCCGGACAGTGATCGCATGGAGGCAGCGGGCGCTGGAGCGGTGTGTCGAAAAGGTTACGGTCCGGCTTGAGTCTGGGCGAGGGGGGGCCGTTGACCGCTGTGAGTCACGGAGACCATGTACACCAGCGCACTCATCATCGCCCGACGCGACCCGACCCTCTGCCAGCCCATCAGCGACGCCCTCACGGCGCTGGGGATCAACATCCAACGGCTCGTCACCCGCGACGAACGCCCTGAGGAGATCATCGCCCGCGCCGACGCCGAGGGGGGAGTGCCCATCGTCGCGATGTGGGACGAGCGGAAGAACACCGAGCGCTTCGTCGCCGACCTCCTCACCTGCGACACCCTCCCCGGCCGCCCCTACGTGCTGATCGCGCCCAACGATGTGGTCGCGGCAGTCATCGCCGAGGAGCTCGACGTACGCGCCCCGTACAGCAGCGACCGGGTGCTCGTCACCAACCTCCTCGACCTCGAGTCGCCCACCACGATGGACCTGCTCCGGATGCACCTGTCCCGGACGTGCGCGTCGTACCTCGGGCGGACGCCACGGACGCGCGGCGTCGCCCCGGCCCCCGTCACCGACATGCCGGTCGGCGAGCGCAACATCAACAACATCGAGCGCCGCGTGATGCAGCGCGGGATGTTCAAGATCGCCACCCTCCGCACGCCGCGGTTCTAACCCCCGGTGGAAGCGCGATAGACTCGCGCGGGTGAACGCCCCGCCCCCCATGGTGCTCTACGAGAGCGAGCAGACCCCCCTTGCTTGGAAGGTGGTTGTCGCTGCGTGCACGGGGTTCGGCGTGGTCGGCGCCGTCGCCTTTCTCCGCTGGTTCGAGCGCGCCCCCGACCTCGGCTTCGGCTCCCCTGCGAGCCTGACGCTCGGCGCCTCGGTCGCGTGCGCGATGACCCTCGCTGCGCTCCGCTCGCGCGTCGTGCGGCGGGTGGAGATTCGCGCCGAAGTGCTGCACCTCGCGCGCGACCCCGGCGTCGTGGAGGCGTTTCCCTTCTCGAGCATCACCACCATGGAGAGCGAACCCCCGGTGGGCGGGTGGAGCCGCGATCCCGCGGAGGTGATGGTGCTCCGACTCCGCGACGCGCGGGTGCTCCGGTACGTCCTCCCCGACGACGCTGACACACCAGCCATCGTGCACGACTTTGTCGCAGCTCACACCGCCGCGCGACCGTCGACTGAAATCGAAGATTCCGCTTGAAGGAGTGTGCATGGAACGTCGTTCCCCGCACGCAACGGATCGCCTAGGCTCCCCCACCTCACAGTGACCTCTCCTTCCTCGCCTACCGCACCGCGCGGGCTGTCGCTCCGTACCCGTTGGACGGTCGTACTCCTGTTTGTCGCTGCGGCGCCGCTGGGGCTGCTGGCGTGGCTCACCGCGCGCACCGTCTACCAGGGACTGGCCAGCACGGAGCGCTCGCTCCAGGTGAGCGTGCTGCACCGCGCGGCGGAGTCGATCTCGGGCGACCTCGACTATGCGGGTGAGTCTGTCCACCGCGTCGGCCGCACCCTGCTCGACGCCTCGGCGGGTGATCCCGCGTCGCGCGTCCTGCTCGCGCGCGACGCCATGGCTCGCACGCGCGCGCTCCTCCACGTCGCCGTGTACGCCCCGACGGGCGAGCGCATCGACACCATCTACCGCACCGCCGACTCTCGCTCGCTCCCCGCGCTCGAGCGCCTGCCCGCCGATGTCATCGCCGCGCTGCCGCACGAGGGCGTCTGGCGCCGCGCGGAGTTCGCCGCCGGGAGCGTGGCGATTCGCTATGTGGAGGCCCTCGGGGCCGGCGCCGACGACACGCCGCGGCTCGTCGTGGTGGGCACCCTCGATCCACAATGGCTCACGCGGATCGCGCGCGAGCTCTCGCGTCAACAGTATGGCGTCGACGACCGGGTTCTCGTCACCGACGAGGGGTGTCGCCTGCTGGTGCCCATCGGGGCGGAGATCGGCGCGTCGGTCGCCGGGAGCGACATCTTCCGCGCGCGCTCCGTCCTCGGCAGCGACGTGGGCGATGTGAGCATCACGCAGGAGTACGACGGCGCCGAGGCGATGGTGGGCTCGCTCTTCGCCTACCGCCGCATGGGCTGGCTCATCGCCGTGCGGCGGCCGGTGCGCGAGGCCTACGCGTCGCTGGTTCGCGCGCGCACCATCGTGGGGACGGGCGCCCTCGCCGCCGTCGCCCTCGCCGCCGCCCTCGGCGCGTGGCTCGCGGGGCGCACGACGCGGCCCATCCGCGCGCTCGTCGAGCTCACCGAGGCCTACGCCGCGAGGCGCTTCGATGCCCGCTCGCCCGTCAAGACCCGCGACGAGCTCGAGACCCTCGGCGGCGCCCTGGAGTCCATGGCCGGGAGCCTCGAGGCCAGCGAGAAGGAGATCGCTCGGCGCGTCCGCGTCGAGGGCGACCTCGCGCGCTTCCTCCCGGCGGAGGTCGCGGCGGCCGTGGCCCGCGGGGATCAGCGGCTCGCGCTCGGCGGCGTGCGACGGACGGTCACCGTGGTGTTCGCGGACGTGGTGTCGTTCACCAGCTTCGCCGAGAGCGCCTCGCCGGAGCGCGTGGTGGCCTTCCTCAATGAGCTCTTCACCGTGCTCACCGAGGTGGTCTTTCGGCACGGTGGCACGGTCGATAAGTTTGTCGGCGACTGCGTCATGGCGGTGTTCGGCACCGGGAGCGACCCCCGCGACGACCTGACCGACGGCCCCGACTCGCCCGTGAGCCGCGCCCTCTCCGCGGCCGAAGACATCCACCGCTTCGTCGAGGCCAGCGCCCCCGCGTGGAAGGAGACCTACGGCATCGACGTGCGCCTCGGCGTCGGGGTGAACACCGGCGAGGCCCTCGTCGGCAACCTC
Organism: Polyangiales bacterium; assembly: GCA_044375895.1. Lineage (GTDB taxonomy): Bacteria > Myxococcota_A > Polyangia > Polyangiales > CAISKJ01. The sequence continues at coordinate 18,123 of JBILLV010000085.1, forward strand.
GGGAGCGAGTCGCGCATGGAGTACACCGTCATCGGCGACGTGGTGAACGTCGCCGCGCGCCTGGAGGGCCTCGCCCGCGGCGCCCAGACGCTCGCCACGGGCGCCGTGGTCCGCGCGGCGGGGCAGCGCTTCAGCTACCGCCCCCTCGGCGAGCACCCCCTGCGCGGCAAGCGTGAGATGGTCGAGATCTTCGAGGTGACCACATGAGCGACGAACGCCCCCCACTGTCTCCCCTGCTTCGAGGGTCGCTCTCTCCCGCCGAGCAGCGCAGCCAGACCGTCGACGCTGCCCTCGCCGCGAGTGAAGAAGACTGCCAGGGCTGCGGCACCATCGCCGACCTCACCGAGCCCTGCGCCCTCTGCGGCCGTGCGCCGCCCGACACCCGCGCGGGCGAGATGGTCGGCGGGAAATACCGCCTGGACTCGCTCCTCGGCGCCGGTGGTATGGGGCGCGTGTACCGCGCCACCCACGTCGAGCTCGGCGAGCCGGTGGCGGTGAAGTTTCTGCTCGCGGAGTGGGCCGCGCGGCCGGAGATGCGCGCGCGCTTCCGCCGGGAGGCCGTCGTCCTCGCGCGGCTCCGTCACCCCAACATCGTCTCCATCATCGACTACGGCGAGCACGAGGGCGAGCTGTACCTCGTCATGGAGATGCTCCGGGGCTTCTCCCTCGACTCCCAGGTGAAGGCCGGTGGCAGCACCCTCCCGCTCCACCGCGTCGTCCACATCATCGACCAGGTGCTGCAGGTGCTCGAGGCCGCCCACGCGGCGGGCGTCGTCCACCGCGACCTCAAGCCCGACAACGTCATGCTCCTCGACGCCGGCGACCGCACCGACCGCGTCAAGGTGCTCGACTTCGGCATCGCCCAGATGGACGACGGCAGCCCCATCGAGAAGCTTACCGCCACGGGCACCGTCCGCGGCACGCCCCACTACATGTCCCCCGAGCAGTGCGTGGGGCGCAACATCGGACCCGCCACGGACATCTACGCCACCGGCGCGATGCTCTATGAGCTCCTCACGGGCGAGGTGCCGTTCAACGGGCGGAGCGCGGCGGAGATCATCTCGCAGCAGATGTTCGCCTCGCCGCCGGCGTTTGCCGAGCGTGAGGTGCGGCCGGAGGTGCCCCTCGGGGTCGAGTCGCTGGTGATGCGCGCCCTCTCCAAGAAGCCCGAGCAGCGCCCCACCGCCGCGGAGTTTCGAGACGCCCTCCAGCTCTGCGCCAAGGGGGCCGACGCCATCACCGCGCAGGTGCGCGACGCCGCCGAACGGGCACGCTCCGCCGGGCTCTCCCGCGACGATCGCGCCATCGCGCCGGAGCCTCGCCGCGCGTCGCCCGAGACGGCGGCCAACGAGACCGGCCCCTCCCCGCGCGTCGCGCTCTACGGGTTCTCCGCGGAGCGCGCCGCCGAGCTTCGAACGGCCATGGCGGTCCACGGGATGACGGCCTTCCCCGTGGCCGACGCCGTACTGCCCCCGATGAGCCCCGACAAGCGCCCGTGGAAGGCCGTCATCGTCGCGGGCGACCCGACCGCCGCTGACAAGACCCGACAGGTTCGTGCCATGCCCTCCCTCGGAACCCTCCCCGTCATCGTGCTCGACCTCGCGCGCGCCGCCGACGCACCGTTGCTCATCCGCGCGGGCGCCAGCGACTGCGCCCTCACCACCATCGACGACGTCGCCGCGTGCCAGAAGGTGCTCCGCGCGCTGCGGAGGGGCCGATGATCCGTCGCGTCTTCACCCTCGCCCTCGCCCTCGCGCCAGGCCTCGCGGCCGCGCAGCAGGGCCCCTCGGTCGCGGAGCGCTACGTCGTGCAGCCCGGCGACACATGCGTGCGCATCGCGCGCCGACGCTACGGCGACAGCCGCGCGACGGTGTTCATCCACGCCGCCAACCCCGACATGGGGGCGCCGCCGCACCGTCTCCGCCCGGGCTCCACGCTCACGCTGCCGCCGCGTCGCACCGGCGCCGCCGCGCCCGACGCGCTGCTCACGGCCGTCCACAACAACGTGGAGGTGCAAGCGCCCGCGCCCCGCCCCGGCCGCGCCAACGACGCCCTCTACCGCGGCATGCGCGTCAACACCGAGGAGCGATCGACCGCCGAGGTCACCTTCGCGGATGAGACCCAGCTCCAGCTCGCCGAGCGCACGCTGGTGGTGATCCTCGGGGAGTCGAGCAGCCGCGTGCAGCGCAACGCCTCGGCGCGCGACACCGTGCTCGAGCGCGGCACCCTCACCGCCTTCCTCGCGTCCGTCGACCAACAACGGGGCGCCGCGCCTCCGCCGACGCCGTCGGTGAGCACCGCGGCAGGGCGCGTCACCATCGAGCGCTCGCCCGATGGCGCCCAGGCCCGCCTCGAGGTCGATGAGCGCCGCCGCACGACCGTGTCCGTCTACCGCGGCGCGTCGCGCGTCGAGGGGCACCGACGTCAGCGCGTGCGCGTCCCGCAGGGCTATGGCGTGCGGGCCGAGCAGGGCCAGCGCATCCCCGCGCCGCGTCCGCTTCCCCTCGCGCCCGCGTGGGAGCGCGCGCCGTCGCCGGTGATCCTCGCCGATCAGGACGCCATCACGCTCACCGGGGAGTACCGCGCCGGGACGCCGTCCACCGCGCCGGGTGCGCCCGTGCCCCCCGCCGTGGCGTCGTGGCGCGTGGAGGTCGCCCGCGACGCGCGCTTCAACGAGCTCATCGCCAACGAGTTGGGCGAGGGGGCGCGGACGCGGCTGGAGATCCCCAACGTCGCGCCGGGCACCTACCACGTGCGCGTGTCGGCCATCGACGCCGAGCGCTTTCAGGGGCCGCCCGGCGAGCCGTCGCGGGTCATGGTCACCCGCGTGGTGATCGCTCCCGCCGCGACGCCAGGGCCGGGACGGCGCGCGACCGTGACGCTGACCGAAGGGCTCTTCTGCGGGCTCGACGGCGCGTCGCTCGCGCCCGTCACCGGGCCCCTGGAGGTCGATCGCCGCCAGGCCCACACGCTCCGTTGCGCGGCCACCGCGCAGGGCGAGGGGACCGCGGAGTACGCCATCGCCGCCGAACGCATCGGCCCGCTGCGCGCGACGCTCCAGCTCGATGCTGTCGACGCGCGCGCGGGGACGGCCACCGCCCGGCTGAGCGTGCTCGACGCCGCCGGGGCGCCGCTGGTGCGCGACGCGCTCACCGTCGAGGCCGCGGGCGCAGGCGTCACCGTCGGCGCCGCGACGCCCGTCGGCAGCGGCGGACCCGGCGTGTACACCGTCCCCCTGTCGTGGGCGACCGGGACGCGCACCGCCGCGCTGCGAGTCAGCGTCGATGAAGAGCAGGCCGAGAGCGACGCCGTGGCACTGCCCGCGGCCGTGGTCGACGCGCCGCCTGCGCCCGTGCCCGAGCGGTGGTTCCATCGGCTCGCGCTGCGCCTCGAAGGGGGCGCGGGGTACATGCTGTCGGACTTTCAACGCAACACCGACCGCAACGACCCGCGCTTCGGCGGCAACGCCCCGGGCCTCACGGTGGGCTTCGGCGGCGACGCGATGCTGGGCTTCAGCCTGCTCCGGCCGCGCGGGGGCCATGGGGGCGCGGCCCTCACGCTCCAGGCGGTCGGATCGTTCTGGCGCTTCCCCGTGCCGCAGGGGTCGACGCTCACGGGCGATTTCGCGGGCTTCGGCTCGGTGGGCGGCGGCCTGCGCCTCGAGCCCTTCCCCTGGCGCGTCCGGCCCTTCGTCGACGCGCACGCGGCGGGGGTGTTCACCGGGGGCCTGGTGCTCCCGGGCTTCGACGTGGGCGTCGGCGTCGATATCCCCCTCGGGCGCGCGGTGCTCCTCGGCGCGTACGCCCGGTACCTCCAGGTGGTCGACGACGGCCCCGCCTTCTTCAATGAGGACGCCCGGGTGATCTCCGGCGGCCTCGCCCTCACCCTGCGCGCGCCGTCACCCGCCGAGTGACGCGGCGCGTGAAGAGGTGTTGTTGCGCGGGCCGTCGGGCCTCTATGATGCCGTCGAACCGATGACGAAGAAGCTCGCTGCTCGCCTCTCCGCGGTGGTCCCCTCGGCCACCCTCGCCATCAACGCCCGGGCCCAGGAGCTGCGCGCGAAGGGCGTCGACGTGATCTCCTTCGGCGCCGGCGAGCCCGACTTCGACACGCCGGAGAACGTGCGCGAGGCCGGCCGCCGCGCCATCGCCGAAGGCAAGACCCGCTACACCCCCGTGAGCGGCATCCCCGAGCTCCGCAAGCTCATCGCCGAGACCTCCGCGGCCCTCCGCGGCGTCCCCACCAAGGCCGAGAACGTCACCGTCACCGTCGGCGCCAAGGGGGCCCTCTTCAACCTCGCCCTCGCCCTCTTCGAAGAGGGTGACGAGGTGGTGATCCCGACGCCGTGCTGGGTGAGCTACCCCGAGCAGGTGCGCCTCGCCGGGGCCACGCCGGTGTTCGTGCCGAGCACCCTCGAAGCGGGCTGGAAGGTGCAGCCCGCCGACCTCGCCGCCGCCCTCACGGCCCGCACCAAGGCGGTGGTGCTGTGCTCGCCCTCCAACCCCACCGGCGCCGCGTACACCGAGGCCGAGCTCCGCGCCCTCGCCGACGTCCTCCGGCCCCACGACTGCTGGATCGTCACCGACGAGATCTACGGCGCCCTCGTGTACGACGGCTTCGTGCAGCGCTCGATCCTCGCGGTGGCGCCCGACCTCGTCGACCGCACCGTGGTCATCGACGGGGCCAGCAAGACGTACGCGATGACGGGCTGGCGCGTGGGCTGGTCGATCGCCCCCGCGCCCCTCGCGAAGGCGATGGACACCATCCAGGGCCAGGGCGCCACCAGCACCGCGACCTTCTGCCAGTGGGCCGCGATCGAGGCGATCCGCTCGCCCCCCACCGAGCTCGTGCGCATGCGCGCGCTCTTCGAAGAGCGGCGCGACCGGCTCGTGGCGGGGCTCCGTCAGCTCCCCGGCGTGCGCTGCGGGATGCCCGAGGGCGCCTTCTACGCCTTCCCCGACGTGAGCGCCTGGCTCGGCAAGCGCACCCCCATGGACCAGGAGCTCCGGGACGACACCGACATCGCCGCGTGGCTCCTCGACGCGACCCACGTCGCCGTGGTGCCGGGCTCGGCCTTCTATGCGCCGGGTCACCTCCGGCTCTCCTATGCGGTGAGCGTGAAGAACATCGACGAGGCCCTCCGCCGCATCGCGGGCGCCGTCGAGACGCTGGTGTAGCCGATGCGCGTCGCGTGGTTTGCGCCCCTCGTCGCGCTCGCCTGCCGCCGCTCGCCCACCCCCGCCGCGCCCGATGCGCGCCCGCCGCGGTCCGCGCCGTCCACCGCGCCCGGGCCGACGCTCCCCGACGATCCGACGCGCGCCTACCAGACCCTCGAGGTCCGTGACGGCGCGACGATTCGTGGGCACGTGCGGTGGCAGGGGCCGCGGCCGCGACCGGAGGCGCTGGTGGTTCCGCCGCATGGCGACCCGGGACACTGCGGGGCGCAGCAGCCCTTGGAGCCGCTCACGCTCACGCCCGACGGGGGCGTGCTCGGCGCGGTGGTGTCGCTGCGCACCTCGCGCGGGGTGGCGCCTCGGCTCGCGGCCGTCACCATCGACCAGCGGCGCTGCCGGTACGAGCCGCGCGTGTCGTCGATCACCGTGGGGGCCGAGCTGCGCTTCACCAACAACGACCCCGAGGTGTTTCACAACGTGCACGCCTACTACGGGGTCGACGGCGCAGACCCGTGGTTCAACGAGGCGTCGCCGTCGGGGGTGACCATCGCGCGGCGGGTGGAGCGGGCTGGCGTGCTGCGCCTGCTCTGCGACTCGGGGCACACGTGGATGGTCGCGTACGTCCACGCCTTCAACCACCCGTACCACGCGGTCACCGACACGACGGGGGCCTACGCCATCGCGGACGTCCCGCCGGGCGAGTACGAGCTCACGATGTGGCACGAGGGCTGGACGCGCCGCGACCGCACCGGCGACCCGCGGCCGGCCTTCGTCGCGCACGTCACCCTCACGCAGACCGTCGCGGTGCACGCGCCCGAGGTGACCGCGGACTTCGCGCTCGGCGAGGCCGACGCGGGCGCTACCGCTCGGTGAGGGCGCCGCGGGTGACGAGGTCGAGCGTCGAGGTGACCAGCGCCTCGGACTCGGTCTCCACCCCGCGAACCACCACCTGGTAGAGCAGCTCCTTGAAGGCGCCGAGGAGCGCGTAGGAGCGCAGGCGGTGGTCGCCCGGGCGCACGATGCCCGCGGCCTCGCCCTGCTCCAGCGCCCGCTCCAGGAAGGCGCGGACGTGCTCGTAGAAGTCCACCAGCTTGCGGTCGAAGTCCGCGTCGAGGCCCACCGCGGCGGAGAGAAGCACGCGCGCCATCGGCGGGTCGGTGGCGAAGACGTCCACCACGCGCATCAGGTTGTCGCGAAACTCCGCCATCGGTTGCACCGCGGGGTCGTCGAGCTCGATCGGTCGAATCACCTCCACCAGCCGCAGGAGGAAGCCGTCGACCAGGTGCTCGAAGATCGCCCGCTTGTCCGCGAAGTACAGGTAGAAGGTGCCCCGCGCCACGCCCGCCCGCACCACGATGTCGTCGATGCGCGCGTCGTGGTAGCCCTTCTCGGCGAAGACGTCCCGCGCCACTCCGAGGATCTGGGCGCGTCGCTGCTCGCGGTCCATGGCGGCGGCTCTATCACGAACGCTGCTCAAAGATCGATCTGCGCGAGGATCGCAGCCTCCCAGAAGCGCCGCACGTCGTTCGCATCCGTGGGGGGATCGCCCGGGCGGAGGGCGGCGCCGAGGGCCGCGGCCACGAGCGTGCGGGCGACGCTCTCGGGGGGGATGCGCGGCCGCACGCCGAGCTCGTCGAGGGTGAACGACAGCCCCTGCGCGAAGGTGGCCTCCAGCGCGTCGAGGTGGCGGCGGGCGGCGGCGCCGAGGCGGACGTCGCGCGTCCCCTCCGCGGCCAGGGCGGCGAACACGCGGAGCTCCGTGGGGCGATCGTGCGGCAGCGCGGTGGCCCCCGCGAGCGCCCCGCGGAGCCGCGGGAAGGCCGGGGTGGTCGGGTCCCACACGGCGGTGAGCGCGCCCGCGAGGGAGGCGCCGACGCGGTCGAGGACGGCGTCGAGGAGGGCGTCCTTGGCGTCGAAGTGATGCGTGAGCGCGCCCTTCGAAACGCCCGCGCGCTCGGCGACGTCGGCGAGGGTGGCGGCGGCGATCCCGCGCTCGGCGAGCAGCGAGACGGCCGCACCGAGGAGCGCGTCGCGGGTGGCCTCGCGGCGTTCGTCCTGCGTGCGGCGCGGGGCGTTCACGTCGCGAGCTTCAGGTGCGTACCGCCCGTGATGCCCGCGAAGAAATCGTTGCCCTTGTCATCGACGACGATGAAGGCGGGGAAGTCCTCCACCTCGATGCGCCACACGGCCTCCATCCCGAGCTCCGGGTACTCGAGCACCTCCACCTTCTTGATGCAGTCCTGCGCGAGCCGCGCCGCGGGGCCGCCGATGGAGCCGAGGTAGAACCCCCCGTGCTTCTTGCACGCCTCGGTCACCGCGGCCGAGCGGTTGCCCTTGGCGAGCATCACCTTGCTCCCGCCGTGCGACTGGAGCAGGTCGACGTACGCGTCCATGCGGCCCGCGGTGGTCGGGCCGAAGGATCCCGACGCGTACCCCTCGGGCGTCTTCGCGGGCCCCGCGTAGTACACCGCGTGGTCCTTGAGGTACTGCGGCAGCCCGTCGCCGCGGTCGACCCGCTCCTTGATCTTCGCGTGGGCGATGTCGCGCGCCACCACCAGCGGGCCGGTGAGCGAGAGGCGCGTCTTGATGGGGTGACTCGACAGCGTCGCGAGCACCTCGGACATGGGGCGCGTGAGGTCGATCTTCACCACCTCGCCGCCGAGCTCGGCGTGCGTCGGGTCGGGGAGGAAGCGCGCCGGGTCGCGCTCCAGCGCCTCGATCCAGACGCCGTCGCGGTTGATCTTCGCGAGGCACTGGCGGTCGGCGGAGCACGACACCGCGATGCCGACGGGGCACGAGGCGCCGTGGCGCGGGAGGCGGATCACCCGCACGTCGTGGCAGAAATACTTGCCGCCGAACTGGGCGCCGATGCCCGTGCGCTGTGCGAGCTCGAGCACCTTCGCCTCGAGCTCGACGTCGCGGAAGGCGCGGCCGAGGCGATTGCCCTCGCGCGGGAGGGTGTCGAGGTAGCGGGCCGAGGCGAGCTTGGCCACCTTGAGGGTCTGCTCGGCGGAGGTGCCGCCCACCACGACGGCGAGGTGATACGGCGGGCACGCGGCGGTGCCGAGGGAGCGGAGGTTCTTCTCCAGGAAGGCGAGGAGGCTCTGCGGGTTCAGCAGGGCCTTGGTCTCCTGGTAGAGGTAGCTCTTGTTGGCCGACCCGCCGCCCTTCGCCATGAAGAGAAACTTGTACTGGTCGCCGTCCACCGCGCTGATCTCGATCTGCGCGGGGAGGTTGTTGCCCGTGTTGACCTCCGCGTACATGTCGAGCGGCGCGAGCTGCGAGTACCGCAGGTTGCTCGTCTGGTAGGTGTCGTACACCCCGCGGGCGATGGCCGCCTCGTCGCCGCCGCCGGTGAACACATACTGCCCCTTCTTCCCCATCACGATCGCCGTCCCGGTGTCCTGGCACATCGGGAGGGTGCCGCCCGCGGCGATCGCCGCGTTCTTGAGCAGGTCGAGGGCGACGAAGCGGTCGTTGGGCGACGCCTCCGGGTCGTCGAGGATGCGCCGCAGCTGCGCGAGGTGACCCGGGCGGAGCAGGTGCGCGATGTCGCGCATCGCCTCGCGCGTCAGCAGCGTGAGCGCCTCGGGGGCCACCTGGAGGAAGGTCTTGCCGTTGGCCTCGAAGGTGGAGACGTGCTCGGCGGTGACGAGGCGAAACGGGGTGTCGTCGTGCCCGAGGGGAAGGATGTCCTGGTACTCGAAGGTGCTCATCGGTGGGCGCGAAGATAGCCCCACGCGCGCCCCTTCGGGAAGCGTACGATGCGCGCGCTACGGGCCTCCGCCAGCCCGCGTGTAGATGCGCAGCCCCTCGGCCGCCGTCGCCACCATCACCCCCGCGGGGGAGTCCGCGAGCAGCGGCGGGATCACCTGCGCGCGCGGCTGCACCCCGGCGCCGCCCGTGAGCCGCAGCGTCCCCCGCCGCTCGCCGCTCGCGCCGTCGAACACGTGGAGCGAGGTGCGGGCGCAGGCCACCAGGTCGGGGAGGTGGTCGCCGTCGACGTCGCCGCCGAGCGCCACCGAGGCGCCGAAGCCCTCCGCGTCGGCGGGCGCGGCGATGCGCCGGAGCACCGCGCCGTCGGCGCCCGAGAGGATCAGCACGGGCGCGTCGCCGTCGGGCGGGTGCGCGGTGCCGAGCGCGACGTCCGCGCGGCCGTCTTCGTTGACGTCCGCGCCGAGCGACACCGACTGGCTGGCGCGCATCGAGGGGCGGCAGAACGGAGCCGCCCACAGCGGGCGACCGTTGGCTCCAGAGAGGATCTGGACGCAGTGCGCATCGCCCGGCGCGCCGAGCACCGGCCCGCTGCCCACCACGACGTCACCGACGCCGTCGCCGTCGGCGTCCGGGCCCACCGCCAGGCCGAGCTCCTCGGGGTGGCCGACGCGCGCGTTGGGTCCCTCGCCGCGGTAGCGCCAGAGCTCCGTCAGCGACTGGGCGCCGATGGCCCGCACCTCGGTGGGCTCCGACGCCCCCGCGGGCTCGACGAACACGATCACCGCTGGCTCCGACCCCACGCGCACCTGTCCCCCCACGGCGACGCCGCGCACGCCCGCGATCGTCGCCGTCCGGCTCGCGCGGAGCGTCGCCGAGTCGACGAGGACCAGCGTGTTGGCCGTCGCGCCCACCGCGATGACGTCCTCCACCCCGTCGGCGGTGACGTCGGGGACCACGCCGAGGTCGTGCCCCGCGCAGGCCACCACACCCCCCGACGTGCGCCGCTGCGCGCCCGCGGAGGTCGCCCGCACCACCAGCGTCGCGCCGCCCGCCGCGGGGACGCAGCTCGCCAGCACGCGCTGCGAGGTCGTCACCGTCGCACCGGCTGCCGCGTGGCGCGCGAACTCCGCCGCGTCGTCGGCCGTCGCCGAGGGGGCCTCCACGCTCCACGACGACGTGAGGGTGAGCTCCGTCGGGGCGGCCAGCGGCGCGTCGTGCGTCTCCACCGGCGGCGTCGTCGGGTCGGGCGGCGGCGGGGGCGGCGGATCGCCCGAGAGCGCGACGACCACCCCGGCGATGGCGGCGAGGGCCCCGACGGCGCCGCCGATGTACAGGGCGGTGCGGTTGCGCGGCGGAGGACCCGGCTGCGGCGGCGGCTGGAAGGTGGCGCGCTCGCCGGAGAAGCTGCGCGCGGCGCGCTCCTCGGCGCTGAGCTCGGGGAGTTCGAAGGGCTCCGGCGGGGCCTCGGGCGGCGCGTCGGGCGGCGGCTCGGTGGAGGGCGGCGCGAGCGGCACGGCGCTGCTCGTGGGGAGCTCGAAGTCCTGCGCGGTGCGGCGGAGCGGCGAGTCGCTCGGGCGCGTGGAGCGCGTGGGCGGCGGGCGCGTGGGCGGGCGCGTGGAGCGCGTGGCGGGGCGCTCGATGAGGTCGTCGTCGTCCGCGAGCGCCGCCTCCAACGGCGTGACGAGCGAGCGCGCGGCGGCGGTCGCGGGCGACACGGACGCAAGCGACGGCGGGCTCGACCCACGGCTCCCGGGGGCATCGAGCCGCGCGCCCGCACCGCCCGACACCACCGCGGTGAGGGGCACGCCGGGCCCGCCCCGCTGCACCACGGGGATGGCGCTCATGTCCACCACCTCGGGGTCGGGCGTCATCCGACGGCCCGGACCCAACGACACCGCCTGCAGCCGTGAGTTGCTCCGCGAGGCCATGCGCGCCGCGGCGACGCCCTCGGGGCCGCCGTTGCGACGCAGCACGCGGAGCAGCGCGTCGCGCATGTCCTCGGCGCTCCGCCAGCGCTTCTCGATGTCGCGCTCGAGCGCGCGGTCGATGAGGGCGGCGAGGGGCTGCGGCAGCTCGGGGAGCTCGTCGCGGATCGGCGGCGCCTCGAGCGAGGTGATGCGCAGCAGCGTCGCGGTCGCCGTCTCCGCGAGGAAGGGCGTGCGCCCGGTGAGGCACTCCCACATCACGATGCCCATCGCCCAGAGGTCGGTCTCGGGGCCGACGGCGGTCGCGAGGCACTGCTCGGGCGACATGTACTCGGGCGTCCCGAGCAGCATCCCCGCCCCCGTGATGCGCTTCTGGTGCGCCACCAGCGCGATGCCGAAATCGAGCAGCCGCGCGTGCGTCGAACCGTCCGCGCCGCGCGTGAGGAAGATGTTCCCCGGCTTGATGTCGCGGTGGATGATCTTGTGGCGGTGCGCCTCGGCCAGCGCGTCGAGCACGTGCGCGCAGTAGAGCGCCGCCGCGGGCCAGGGGAGCGTCTGGTCGCGCTGGAGCAGCGCCTCCATCGACTCGCCGTCGAGCAGCTCCAGGGCGATGTAGATGCTCGCGTTGTCGTCCACCCCCGCGTCGAGCACCTGCACGATGCCGTCGTGCTTCACGTTGGCCATCGCCCGCGCCTCCTGGAGGAAGCGGTCGATGATCTCCTTGTGCGTGAGCAGGTGCGGGTGAAGCAGCTTGATCGCCACCGCCCGCGCCGTCACCGTGTGCGTGGCTTCGTAGACGGCGCTGTACCCGCCGACGCCGATGAGACGTCGGAGAACATAGCGGCCGCCGACGGTCTCGCCGACGCGGTCGTTGGTGGGAGGACTCTCCATCTGTGCGTGATCGCTCCGCGGGGGGAAACGGGCGTTGTGCGCGTCCCGATTATCTCAATTCAGTCGACGCGCGCAATGGCGTTGTCGGGGGTGCGTCGGTCTATCCAGCTCCATCAACGAGTGGGTCACTGTCCCCATCGTCCCAGGGTTCGCAGGAGCTCACCCTGGGCTTGCATCGGATCGCCCGCAAGGCCGGGCTCACGCGTCTCACGCCAT
>JBILLV010000390.1:0-7963 GCA_044375895.1 Polyangiales bacterium
CATCGCCCACCGCGCCACCGACCCCTGTCGCGGCGGCGATCGTTCCGCCCGCTCCGCCGCCCCAGGCCCCCGTCGCCCGTCCGCCGACGCCCGTCCCGATGCAGCCCGAAGCGACGCCGGCGCCCGACCGGCGCGTTCGCTACACGACCGACTACGGACACTGAATTTGAGACTTCGCTGGGCGGCGGGATAGGGTGCGGCCATGTCCACCCAAGCGCCTGGCAAGGCCACCCTCTGGGGCGGCCGCGTCGCGTCGGCCCTTCCCGTCATTGGCCTCTTGATGAGCGCCGTGATGAAGCTCAGCCACAACCCGCAGCTCGTCACGCAGTTCACGGAGAAGTTCCGCTACCCCGAGGCCGCCCTCACGCCCATCGGCGTCACCGAACTCCTCTGCACCGTGCTCTACGCCGTGCCGAAGACCAGTGTGCTCGGCGCGATCCTTCTCACCGGATACCTCGGCGGCGCAGTCGCCACCCACGTGCGCAGCAGCGAAGGCTTCATCGCGCCGCTCGTGATGGGAGTCCTCCTGTGGGTGGGGCTCTTCCTGCGCGACGGTCGCGTGCGCGCGCTCCTGCCGCTTCGCACCGACGAAGCGGACTGACGCGCCCTCTACTGGCCGCGCTCACCCACCGTCACCCGCGGTGGCGTCGGGCGAGGTCGGCCGCGCCCGCGACGCCTGCCGCGGCGCCGAGCTCGCTCTCGACGATGCGCACCGACTTCCGCAGCTCGGGGTGGCTCGTGAAGTCGATCGCGTCACGCACCGCGTCCTTCACGTAGTCGCTCGCGAACCACACGCCGCCGCCCAGGAGCACGCGGTCGGGGTTGAGCAGGTTGATCACGCTCCCCAACGTGCGCCCGAGGAGGTCGCCGCCCTTCTCGAGCAGGGTGCGGGCGTCGGGGTCGCCGCCACGCGCCGCGGTCTCCAGGTCGGCCGCCGTCACCTCGGGGTACTCGCTGGCAGGGAGCCCCGCGAGTCCGCCCTTCGCCCGGAGCTCTTCTGCCCGTCGCGCGAGGGCGCCACCACCGAGGTAGCTCTCCAGGCACCCGCGGCGACCGCAGCCGCAGAGCGGTCCGTCGTCGGGGCCCACCTTGACGTGCCCGATCTCGCCGCCGTAGCCCCGCGCGCCGGTCCAGAGCGTTCCGTCGGTGATGATGGCCGAGCCGACGCCCGTTCCCGCGAACACCACGAAGAGCGTGTCGGCGCCGCGTCCCGCGCCGAAGCGGTACTCGCCCCACGCGATGGCCTTGAGGTCGTTGTAGACCACCACCGGGACGCCGAGGCGGCGCTGCAACAGCTCGCCGAACGGCACGTCGACCCAGCCGAGGTTGGGCGCGCGCAGGATCACGCCGCTGCCCTTCTCGACCCATGCCGCCACGCCGATCCCGACGGCGCCGACGCCCTCCGCGCCCGCCACCGACTCCACCGTGCGGGCGATGTGATCGACCGCGTCGAGGGGACCGCGGAAGCCGCCGTGCGAGAAGGCCTGGAGCCCCGTGATGACCCCATCGGGCGACACGGCCCCCACGCGAAGGCCGGATGCGCCGAAGTCGATCCCGATGACGGCGCTCATGCCTCCTCGCGGGCGCGACGCACCACCTCCTCGACCTCCGCGCGCAGGGCGTCACGGCGCGCCTCCGTGGCGGCCTCGAAGCGGAGCACCAGCACCGCCTGCGTGTTGGACGCGCGGACGAGACCCCAGCCGTCGCCGAAGTTGATCCGCGCCCCGTCGACGTCGTTCACCTGGTGAGTCCCCTGGTAGTGGGCCAGCACCCGGTGGACGACCGCGAACTTGATCGCGTCGGGGCAGGGGACACGAATCTCCGGCGTCACGAAGGTCGGCGGCAGGTCGGAGAGAATCTCCGAGAGGCTGAGCGGGTTCGTCGACAGGATCTCCAGCAGGCGCAGCGAGGCGTACACCGCGTCGTCGTAGCCGAAGTACCGATCAGCGAAGAAGAGGTGGCCCGACATCTCGCCCGCGAGCAGCGCGCCGCTCTCCTTCATCTTGGCCTTGATGAGCGAGTGGCCCGTCTTCCACATGATGGGCGTGCCGCCGTGGCGCGCGATGTCGTCGTAGAGCGTCTGCGAGCACTTCACCTCGCCGAGGATCGACGCCCCCGGGTGACGCTCCAGCACCGCGCGCCCGAAGGCCACGAGGAGTCGGTCGCCCCACACGATCTCGCCCTTGGAGTCCACCGCGCCGAGGCGGTCGGCGTCGCCGTCGTACGCGATCCCCACGTCGGCGCCCGTCGCGCGGACGCGGGCGATGAGCTCGGCGACGTTCTCGGGGAGCGTCGGATCGGGGTGGTGGTTGGGGAAGCGCCCGTCCATCTCGCAGTACAGGGGATCGGGGTCGAGGCCGAGGGCGCGCATGGTCGCGAGGGCGAGGGGGCCGCCGGCGCCGTTGCCCGCGTCGACCACCACCTTGAGGTTGGTGCGACCGAGGCGGACGTTGCCCTTCATCCACGCCACGTAGCGCGCGCTCACCGACTCGTCTTCGACGTGCCCGCCCGGCCCGAGCGCGAAATCGCGGCGCTCGATGCGGTCGGCCAGCGCGCGGATCTCGTCGCCGTGCAGCGTCCCCTTGCCCACGAGGATCTTGAAGCCGTTGTCCTCCGGCGGGTTGTGGCTCCCGGTGACCATCACGCCGCCGTCGGCGTCGAGGTGGTGGACGGCGAAGTACAGCAGCGGGGTCGGGCCCGTCTCGATGCGAACCACCTGGCGACCGGTCTCGACCAGCCCTTCGACGAGCGCGTCGCGCAGGCGCTGCGAGGAGACGCGGCAGTCGAGGCCCACCATGATGCGGCGCTTGCCCCGCTCGGCCATGACGGTGCCGAGGGCGCGGCCGAGGTCGCGCGCGAGGTCGTCGGAGAGGTCGCGGTCGGCGACGCCGCGGATGTCGTACTCGCGAAAGATCTGCTTGTTCATCACGGTCGCTCCTAGAGCACGTCGTCGCGCTTCGCCGCGGCGAGGGCGTCGACGGCCTTCTTCACGTCTTGCGCCTTCGCGCGGGGAACCACCAGCAGCGCGTCGGGCGTGTCGACCACGACGAGGTCGTTCACCCCGATGAGCGCCACCACCTTGCCGGGCGGGGCCACCACCACGTTGCCCGACGCGTCGGCGAGCACCGCGTCGCCGCGCACCGCGTTGCCGCGCCCGTCGCGCTCCGCGAGCTCCCAGCTCGCCTGCCAGCTCCCGACGTCGCTCCAGCCGCAGTCCACCGGCACCACCGCCACCGCCGCGACCTTCTCCATCACCCCCGTGTCGATCGACACGCTCGGGAGCGTCGGATAGCGCTCCGCCACCACCCGCGCCTCGTCGGCGGGCGAGCTGGCGGCGGCGCGGTCGAAGTCGGTCATGGCCTCGGCCACGGCGGGCAGGTGGCGCGCGACGGCGGCGCGCATCACGTCGGCGCGGAAGACGAAGATCCCCGCGTTCCAGAGGTGCTCGCCGTCGGCGACGTAGGTGAGGGCGCGGGCGAGGTCGGGCTTCTCGACGAAGGCCCGCACCTTGTGGACACCCTCCGGCGCACCGTCGAGCGAGCCGCCGATGTGCAGGTACCCGTAGCCCGTCTCAGGGCGCGTGGGCCGGATGCCGAGCGTCACGATCGCCCCCGTCCGAGCGGCCTCGCACGCGGTGCGGAGCGCGTTCACGAAGGCGGGCTCATCGGCGATGTAGGCGTCGGCGGCGAGCACCACCACGACGGCCTCGGGGTCGCGCCGGAGCACCGTGTGGGTCGCCCAGGCCACGCAGGGGGCCGTGTTGCGCCCGGCGGGTTCGAGCAGCACGTTGGCCGTCGGCAGGTCGGGGAGCGCCTCGCGGGTGGCCTCGGCGAGGTCGGCGCGGGTCACCACCAGCACATGGTCGAGCGGCGAAAGCTCCGCCACCCGCTGCGCCGTGGCGGTGAGCAGGGGGGTCACCCCGTCGCCGCCGAGCGGGAGAAACTGCTTGGGGCGGCGTTTGCGGGAAAGCGGCCAGAAGCGGGTACCCGACCCGCCGGCCATGATGACTGTGTAGGTGGCTCCCATCGCGGCGGCGTCGCGCATACCACGTCCGCCCGAGAGAAGGAATTGCCGCGCTACCGCGGTGTCCGCGGGAAGGCCATCACCCGCGCGATCTCGGTGGTCCCCATGGTGAGCGCGAGGAGCCGGTCGAAGCCAAGCGCATTCCCTGCACACGCCGGGAGGCCCTCTTCCAGCGCGGCGAGGAAGTCTTCGTCGAGAGGGTACACGGGCAACCCGCGGGCGGCCCGTTCGCGCTGGTCGGCGACGAAGCGGGCGCGCTGCTCGACGGGGTCGGTGAGCTCGTCGAAGGCGTTGCACAGCTCGACGCCGGCCACATAGAGCTCCGTGCGCAAGCACACGCTGGGGTCGCTGGGATCGACGCGCGCGAGCGACGCATGACACGCCGGGAAGCCCGTCATGAACACGGGAGCGTCCCACCCCAGGTGTGGCTCCACGCGCAGCGAGACGGCCTCGTAGTACGCCTCCTCGTCGCGGGCGGCGAGCTCGACCGCGTCGCCGAGCTCGGGGCACCAGCGCGCGAAGGCCTCCCGCATGGTGATGCGCGCGAAGGGGGCGCCGAGCGGGATGCGCCTCTCGCCCAGTACGATGGCGTCCGGATGTTCGCTCACGCTGGCCGCGGCCCGCACGATGGCCTCGGTGTCGGCGATCATCGCGTCGAGACCGACCCCCGCGCGGTACCACTCCAGCATCGTAAACTCGGGCTGGTGTCGCCCGCCGAGCTCCCCTGCGCGCCAGCACCGAGCGAACTGGGCGCACCGCGCCACGCCCCCCGCGAGCAGGCGCTTCATGTGGAACTCGGGTGACGTGATCAGCCGCCCTTCGAGACGTCCCCGGCGGTCGCAGACATCGAAGGCGTCGAGGTGGACGTCGAGGCCGGGGCAGGGGGCGACCGAAGGGGTCTCCACCTCCAGAAAACCCTCGGCGCGAAGCCACGCGCGCACCGCGTCGAGCGCGCGCATGCGCTGCCAGAGGCGATCGGGGAGGCCCGAGGGGAGGGGCACTGGATGCGGGGAGGGGGCGCGGACTAGCGCGACTTGCCGACGCGATCGGCGTACTCGCCGGTGCGCGTGTCGATGCGGATGCGGTCGCCGACGTTGATGAAGATCGGCACCTGGACGACGGCGCCGGTGTTCACCGTGGCGGGCTTGAGCACGTTGTTGGCGGTGTCGCCCTTGAAGCCCGGCTCGGTCTCCATCACGTCCATCTCGACGAAGGTGGGGAGCGTCACGCCGATGGCCTGCCCGTTGTAGAGCAGCACCTGGCAGGTGGCGTTGTCGAGCAGGAAGCCGCGCGACTCCTCGAGCGCCTTCGCGTCGACGTGGAGCTGCTCGTAGGTGGCGCTGTCCATGAACACCAGGTGCTCGCCCTCGGCGTAGCTGAAGGTCATGTCGCGCTCTTCGATGTCGGCGCCGTCGAGCTTCTCGCCAGCCTTGTAGGTGCGCTCGAGGACGGCCCCGGTGATCATGTTCTTCATCTTCACGACGGTGGAGGGCGTGCCCTTCCCCGGCTTGCGGAAGTCCACGCTCACGACGACGAACGGCTGGCCGTCGATGTTGAGCTTGTTGCCCTTGCGAACGTCGTTGATCTCGTAAATGTTGGCCATGGGTCTCCTCGACGCGCGGCGTATATCCGATTCCGCCCCACGCGGGCAAGCGCAGAGGGCGCACTTCGACCCGGGACCTTGCGTTCTCCGTCGGCTGAGAATAGGAGATCGTCCCCATGGCGAGCCGCGACCCTGACGACGAGTTCCGCGAGATCAAGCGCGAGATCATCGAGGCGCGCGGGCTCATCATCAAGACCAACAACATCACGGCGGCCCTCTCGGCCGACGTGAAGAGCATCGCCCGTCGCCAGGCCGGCTACGAGCGCCGCATCTCTGTCAACTCCGCCGTCGCCTACGTCCTCTTCGTGGCCCTCACCTTCGGCGGCATCAAGCTCTGGCTCGACGCGTCCATCCGCGCCGAGCGCACGGACGCCCGCGCGCTCCAGCGCTCCGAGGAGCAGGCGCGCCGTGAGCTGGCCGCCGCCCTCCGCGAGAAGGAGGAGCGCTCGCAGCTCGACGCCCGCGCCCAGAGCTTCTACGAGCTCCTCCGCGACGGCCGCAAGCAGGAGGCCGTGGAGGCATGGGAGCAGCTCCGCCGCGAGCGCCTCTCCCCCGCGGAGATGGCGATGTTTCAAGACGCCGTCGATCGCTTCCGCGTCGACCTCTCGATGGCGTCGTACCAGCGCGGCCTGGAGCACGCCCGCATGGCCCGCTACGCCGAGGCCCACGAGGCCTACGAGGAGGCGGTGCGGATGAAGGAAGACGCCGGTCACATCCCCTTCGTGCGCATCGCGCAGGCCGACGCGCTGCGGCACCTCGGGCGGCAGCGGGAGGCGCTGGTGATCCTCCAGGGCGTGGCCGACGGGGCTGACCGCGAGGCCGCCGACGACGCCCTCCTCAAGAGCGCGCAGTGCCTCGTCGACCTGCAGCAGTACGGCGACGCGCGCAACACGCTGCGGCAGCTGCTGCGGCGCTTCCCCTACGGGTCGGTGTCCAACGACGCGCGGACGTACCTCGGGCAGCTCTCCAACCCGACGATGCTCCCGCGGCGGTAGCGCGAGGGGCGCGACGCCCGCGGTTTGCGACGGTGACTGCCTACGGCACCGACGCGAGCCGCTCGACCCACGGGCCGCGCTTGTCACGCCACCGCGCCGCCACGTGGCCCTCGCGCACCGACTCGCCGAGCTGTCGCACCGCCCGCGCGAGCGAGGCAGGCGTCGGCGTGACCATCGATCCGACCCAGGCCTCGCGACCCGCCGCCCACGTCTCCAGGAGCCCGTCGGCGCCGATCGCCCGCTCGAGCAGCACCACCTGCGTCGCCAGCTCTTGCGGCGTGCGCGCCGAGCGCGTCGCCCGCAGCCACCCCTCGCGGCCCTCGGGCAGCGACGGCCCCGCGTCGGGCCACACGAGCTGCGACTCGAAGTCCACCAGCGCCTGCGCGACCACCGCGACCGGCTCGCCCGTCGGCGCTCGCGAGGGCGTCGGTGTCGCCGCGCGCGCGTCAGGCGGGGCCGACTCACTCACACACCCGCGGGGAGAGCACCCCGCGCCCAGCAGCGCGAACGCGACGACGATCCAGAGCTTCATCGCCGCGGAGGCTACCACCGGCGCGGCCGCGAGGGAGTGACAGCGAAGGGGGAGGGGACGTAGAGTCGGCCCATGGCTGACCCGGCGATGAAGCTGTCGCACCCGCCGACCCTCGCGGACATCGACGCGCTCCCCGCGCACATGAAGGGGGAGATCATCGACGGGGTCTTCTATGCGATGACGCGGCCGCGGGGCGCGCACCAGGACATCCTTGGCGAGATCACTTCCCTGCTGCGACCTCCCTTCCAGAAAGGAAAGGGAGGACCTGGTGGGTGGTGGATCCTTCCTGAGCCTGGGATCGAGTTCGTGGGTTCACCGGAAGTGTCGCCCGATGTCGCCGGCTGGAAGCGCGAGCGGATGACGAAGGCACCGACCACGTCGTCGATCACGGTGGTGCCCGACTGGCTGTGCGAGGTGCTGTCGACCTCCACCCGGCGCTACGATCTGCGCACCAAGAAGCCCTTCTACGCCCGCATGGGGGTCGCGTGGATGTGGGTGGTCGACCCCGAGGCGATGGTGGTCAGCGCGCACCGACTCCAGGACGGGGCGTGGCTGGAGGTCGGCGTGTGGAGCGACGAGGTCGACGCGCGGATTCCGCCGTTCGAGAGCGTCGAGATCAACGTGGCGGAGTGGTGGGAGGGGCGCGAGGAGGGGTGATCGGTCGCCCCGTGATCGTCCTCACAGCACCGTCACGATGCTGCCCCGCCCTTCGTCGCCGTAGCGATTCGCGGCGCTCACCGCGTAGCGTCCGGCCGCCGTCACGTCCGCCATCGCCGTCGCCGCGGGCACGAGCCGATCGAGCTGCCACGC
>JBILLV010000086.1:0-29803 GCA_044375895.1 Polyangiales bacterium
GCGGGGCACTGCGACGCGAGGTTGTCCTCCTCCGTGGGCCCTCCGCGGCTGCGCGGCACGACGTGGTCGACATGGAACACCGCCGCCTGCCCGACCTGCCGCAAGTGGCAGTAGCAGCAGCGCCCTCCGTCGCGCTCGGCGACCGCGGCGCGTAGCGCCTTCGGGATCGCCGAGAGGCTCACCGCGCCTCGGCGGCCTCGGCCTGTGCGTCGAGCGCGGAGGCGATGAGCTGCCCGAACTGCGCCATCTGCACGAGCGTCTCCAGGGACTCCCGCTCGACGTCTGTCAGCGTGCCCTCCGTGTTGCGCTCGAGCAGCTCGTGCATCCGATCGAGGAGCGCGCCGGTGAGCGAACGCACGTCTGAAACGGCGGAGCGAGGGATCGTCAACGTCACGGATTCCAGGGCCGACATCGCGTCTCCACCGTATGGGCCGGGGGACGTCAGGTCAAGGGGAGGGCGCGCCACGTCGCCCGCACGACGCGCGGCCCGTGCACCCCCGGTGTACGCCCTCGAAGGGGCCTCGTGTCGCGCGAAATGCCATGAAAACAAGCGCGATGTGCGGTCCGTGGACACTCCGCTCATGGGGCGATGTTCCGCGACGACCGCCCGGCGCACGGGCGTCACCGCGCCGTCCCTGCGGCGCGCTCTCGGGGCCTCGAAGGACACCGGCCGATGCCTCCGGGCGTCCCCAACGAGCCAAGACGGGATGGCCCCATGCCAATTGGAGGCGCCGCGCGGCCGACAGCGGATGGGGCCGTGCGTAGCGATCGAAGGATCGGCCGCCGCGGGCACCCGACCATCCTTCCGGGCCTCGTCGGAGGTACGTGATCGAATGCTGGGGTGCGATGGCATCGCCGCGAGGGGCGCGCGGGACATCCGCCCGTGCGTCCCAGCCGCGTCAATCCTGCAGCGCGCGCTCGATCTCGTCCTGGTGGAAGCCCACCAGCATGCGGCTCCGCACCGAGAGGATCGGGATGCCCCGCGCGTTGACGTTGGCCGCCCGCGCCCGGTTGATCATCTCGTCGTACGCGTCGACGTCCGAGTCCACGTCGCGGAAGCGCACCGGGATGCTCCGCCCGCGGAAGTAGTCGAGCGCCGCGCGGGTGTGCTGACACCAGCGGGCCCCGTACACGATCACCGGCGCCTCCTCCGACGGGGGAGCGCCCGCAGGGGGCAGGGGGGCCACCTGGGCGCGCGCCGCGCCGCACCCTCCGCTCACGGCCATCATCACCACGAAGCACGCAGCTCTCATGCGCATGACGGTGGCCATACCACGACCGGCGCGCGACTTCACAGCGCGCGGCTGATCAGCGCGACGGCGCCCGCCAACGTGACACCGATCGCGCCGAGGCCCGCCCCCATCACCCACATCGGGTGGTGGTCGACCGCGCGGGAGGTCTCGGTGACGATGCGCTTGGTGAGCGTGGAGGGGCACTCCACCGGGCACTGGCCGTCCTCGATGCGGTCGAGGCGCGCGAGCATCTCGCCCACCGTGCGGTAGCGCTTCTCCCGGTCTTTTTCGACGCCGTGGCGGATGAAGTGGGAGAGGTCGGGCGGCACCGCCGACTGGTGCGGGCTGCAGACAAAATGGGCGAAGGGGACGCTCTCGCTGAGCACCCCCGCGAGGCACGCGGTGATCGACTGACACCCCGCGAGGTAGTGCCGCAGGGTCATCAGCTCGTGAAACATCACGCAGAGCGCGTAGACGTCCGTCCGCTCGTCGAGCGTGTCGATCTGGCCGCGCGCCTGCTCGGGGGACATGTACGCCGGCGTCCCGAGGATCGCCCCGGTCTGGGTGCGGAGCTGCGGCGGCACCTTCGACGACGCGTGGGTGAGCGTCTTCGCCTTGTCGTTGACCGGGAAGCGCTGCGCGTCGTTGGTGCGGATGCGGCGCGCGATGCCCCAGTCCATCACCAGCACCTCGCCGTAGCGCCCGATCATCACGTTGGCGGGCTTGATGTCCCGGTGGATCATCCCCCGGTCGTGGGCGTACTGCACCCCGTGGAGGATCTGCCGGAAGATCTCCACCCGCCGCGTGAAGGGGTAGCGCGCGTGGTAGTCCCGATCGCCCGCGGCGAGCTTCTCGATGACGTGCTCGAGGGTCTCCCCCGCGACGTACTTCATCACGTAGTAGTAGCGCCCCTCGGCGTCGATCCCGACGTCGTGGACGGGGACGATGTTCGGGTGGTCGAGCTCGCCGAGCACGCGGATCTCGTCGATGAAGCGCGCGATCCCGTCGGCGTCGTCGGCCCCGGGCAACAGCTTCTTGATGGCCACCGGGCGCTCGATGTCGTTGTCGCGCGCGAGCAGCACCTCGCCCACGCCGCCCGCGCCGAGCTGCTGCGTGGCCTCGAAGCGCTCCCGCGCGTCGGTCACCAGCTCGGGGGCGCCGCGGCCCAGCGTCACGCGCGGCAGCACCGTGGCGCGACCCGGCGGCACCGACGTGGTCGGCCGAACCGTGAGCGCGTTCTCCGTGCGGGTGTCGAGTAGCGTGGGTTCGTTCACCGCGGGTCGCTGCGCCTCCTGCGAGAGTGACCGTACCCCCGTCGCCGCGCCCGTGTACAGCGCCACGACCCCGTCGCCGACTACCCCGCCGCTCGCCCCAACCGATCGCGCACGGCCTCCCAGCCGTCGCCCTCGGGGAGCGCCTCGATCACCACCGCGTCGCAGCCCGCGTCGTCCAGGGTGTGCAGCGCCGCGTAGAGCCCCGCCCCGTACCCCGCCGGGTCGTCGGGGAGATGCGCGACGTCGGCACCTGCGCGCGCGCGCCACGTCACCAGCCCCACGCGAGCCCCGGCGGTGCGGCGGGCCTCCTCCACCGCGTCGCCGCGGGCCGTCACGAGCCGCGCCGCGGGGGCATAGTGGCGACGGTCCATCCCGGGCGAGCGCCGCGCGCCGCCGTCGTGGGCGGGCGCCTCCCGCAGCGTCCCCACCACCGCCCGCAGCGCCTCCAGCGAGAGCGCGCCAGGACGCAGCAGCGTCGGCACGTCGCCGGTCACGTCCACCACCGTCGACTCGATCCCATGACGGCATGGACCCGCATCGAGGATGAGCGACACCCGCCCGTCGAGCCCCTTGAGCACGTGCGCCGCCGTCGTCGGTGAGAGCGACTGAAATCGATTGGCGCTCGGCGCCGCGACGCCGAACGCCACGGCCCGCAGCAGCGCGAGCGCCACGGGGTGCGCCGGGCACCGCACCGCCACGGTGTCACCACTGGCGCACACCGCGTCGGGGACGCGCGCCCGATCGCGCGCCACCACCAGCGTGAGGGGCCCCGGCCAGAAGGCTTCGGCCAGCCGCGACGCCAGGGCAGGCCAGGCGGTGGAGAGTCGGCGCGCGTCGGGCTCCCCCGCGACGTGGACGATCAGCGGGTTGTAGGCGGGGCGCCCCTTGGCCTCGAAGATCCGCGCGACCGCCGCGTCGTCGTCGGCCCGCGCGCCGAGGCCGTACACCGTCTCCGTCGGAAGGGCGATGAGCTCGCCGCGGCGCAGGGCCTCAGCGGCCCGAGCGATTGTTCGAGGTTCGGGCACGATCGGATCAATTCGGATCACGTCGGTCTTCATCGGGGGGCTGATGTATAAGCCCGCGCGATGCGGCACGCACTCCTCTCCGAGCAGTGGTTTCCGAACATCGGCGGTTCGATCCAGCTCTTCGACGCGATCTACGGGCGCTCGATGCCGCCCGGCGATTTTGTCCACGTGATCGCGGGCGACTCCCGCGGCGCGAGCGCGCACGACGCGACCTACCCGCGGCCTGTCACCCGCTTCGACGCCACGCGCCACGAGTGGCTCCACCCGGAGTCGACGCTCGCGTACGCCCGCATGCTCGGCGCCGCGCTCCGCGTCTGCGCGCGCGAGCGCATCGAGATCCTCCACTGCGCGCGGGTGATCCCTGAGGGGCTGGTGGGCATGGCCGTCCATCGCGCGCTCGGCGTCCCCTTCACGGTGTGGGCGCACGGCGAGGAGGTCTCGATGTACATGCGCTACGCGGTGAAGCGCAGGCTCATGCCGCGGGTGTTCGGGGCCGCCCGCGCGGTCCTCGTCAACTCGCACTTCACCCGCGGGAAGGCGCTGATCGCGGGCGCTCCCGAGGCGACCCTGCGCGTCGTCCACCCGACCGTCGACGCCGAGGTCTTCGAGGGACCCTTCGACACGAGCGACCTCGCCGCCCGCTTCGAAACCGCCGGGCACCGCATTCTTCTCACGGTCGGTCGCCTCACGCAGCGCAAGGGCCACGACGTGATGCTCCGCGCGCTGGCGCGGCTCCGCGACCAGGGCGCGCTCGGTCCGACGCGCTGGCTCGTCCTGTCGGAGGGCGAACGCGAAGGCGAACTCAAGGCGCTCACCCGCGCCCTCCACCTCGATGACGTGGTCCGCTGGGTTGGCCCCGTCTCCCGCCAGGAGCTCCCGCGCTACTACGCCCTGGCCGACCTCTTCGTCATGCCCAACCGGACGCTCGGCGACGCCGACGTCGAAGGCTTCGGGATCGTGTTCCTCGAGGCCAGCGCGGCGGGCGTCCCCGTGATCGGCGGCCGCTCGGGCGGGGTCCCCGATGCGGTCGACGACGGGGTCACCGGGCTCCTCGTCGACGGAGCCTCGGAGCAGGAGGTGGCCGACGCGATCCACGCGCTGCTCTCCGACGACGCGCGGCGCGCCGCGATGGGCCAGGCGGGCCGAACCTGGGCGAAGCGGTTCTCGCGCGAGGAGGCCGCGCTGCGGGTGCGGGAGGCTTCGCTCGGGCAGTGAAGGTCAGCGCAGCGCGCCGCCCTGGATCCACTGGCGGACGGTGTCGATCTGGGCGGGGGTGAGGGGGCCACTGCGCGGCATCGAGTTGCCGCAGGTCTGCATGTTCACGAGCTTGAGGTAGAGCAGACTCCCCATCGGGTTGCCCGCGACCACGCGGACGCGCCCGCCGCCCGCGCAGGCCGTCCCCGCTGCAGGTGCGCCCACCAGGGCGGTGTACGCCGCCGCCGGGGTCGCGAGGTTGAGCCCACCCGACGCGCCGTGACACCGCACACAGGCCGTCTGGAAGATCGCGTCGACCGCCGCGTAGGTCACCGCCGCCGCGTCGCGTGGCGCATCAGCCGCCGCGTCGCGGGGCGCATCAGCCGCCGCGTCGCGGGGCGCATCGGCCGCCGCGTCGACACCCGCTTCCCGGGGCGCGTCGGCGGCGACATCGCGCGCGGCATCCATCGCCGCGTCGACGCCTGCATCCACCCCCGCCTCCGCCGGGCGGTCGAGCGGCACGTCCGCGCGGCCCCCGTCGCCGACGCCACCGTCGGTGGGCATCGCGTTCAGCCAGCGCGTGACCGCCGCCCGCTCCGCCGCCGTCAGCATGCCCGGAGGCGGGGGCATGTCCATCGCGGTGAGCACGCGCCCGCTGATGTCGCCGCGGCCCGCGACCCACGAGGCGTAGGTGGTGAGGTCGCGGTTGCCCGTTCCCTCGGGCAGGTGACACGGCGTGCAGCGGCGGGCGAACACGGGGCGTACGGTCTCGATCCAGAGCTGCAGGTCGGGAGAGTCCACGATGCTGAAGCGCGAGAGCCTGCCGCCGTCGAGCGCCCAGACGTCGCCGCTCTGAGAGGGCAGGAGGCGTGCGGTCGCCGCGACACGCGCGTCGGTGGCGAGGCGGATGTCGGTGCCGTCCCACGTGGCGAGACTGGTCCCCGCCGCCAGCCACGTGCGCGCCCCGGACTGCACGAGCCCGCGCAGCGCGGCGGCGCTGCGGCGGCGGAACACGAGCTCGCCACGATCGTTCTCGGTGTAGAGCGCGTTGGCGGTGGTCACGACGAGCTTGCCCATCGCGTCGAAGGCCACGCCGGTCACGCCGGCGAGCGTGAAGTCAATGAAGCGATCGGCGTCGAGGTCGAACACCCGCAGCCCCATCGACGTCGGCGCCGCCACGCGCGACCCGGCGCCCACGAGGTTGACGAACGACGGGTCCATCCACACGCGCACCCGCATCCCGTCCGCCACCGCGAGCCCCGTGCGCAGCCCGAAGGCGACGCGGTTCATCGAGAGGCGCGCCACCGACTGCGCGTCGCGCATCATGAGCGCGTAGCGACCCGTCACCTCCTCCAGCGTCGTGCGGTTGCTCAGGCGCCACACGCGCCCCATCGAGTCGACGCCCACCACCCAGTCTCCCGGCGTCCCATCGCCCGCGGGGATCACCGCCGCCGTCCGCCACGTCGTGACGCGCGCGTCGGTCGCCGACACCACGCCGCCTTCGATCAGCTGCATCCCGCGGCTGCCGAAGAGCACCAGCGCGTCCCCCTGCTCGGCGAGCGCCGCGACCATCCCCACGTCAGCGCCCGACGCGTTCCACGGGACGCTGCCCACCACGATGGGCGGCGCCGGGATCTCCACGTCCCCCGACGCATCGGCACCGCGATCGGAGGAGACGTCGGCCGTCGCGTCGATGGACGCGTCGCTCGCGACGTCTCCACCGAGGTCGTCGCCACCATCCACTGGCGTCTGCGGCGTCTCCCCACCGCAGCCCATGACCCCAGACATCAGCGCGACCGAGAGCGCCGCCTGCCGCACCTGAACTCGGAACATCCACACGCTCATTCCCCCGATCGTGCATGAGGGGGGCCGCGCCTGTCCATGCGTCTTCGACCCCATGAGGATTCCCGTTCTCCACGGCGGGGAGGACGCGTTACCGTCCCGGGTCGTGCGCCCGCGTCTGACCTACCAAGCTCTGTGCCTCGCCGCCGCCCTCGGGCTCCCCCGCGCCGCCCACGCCGACGAGCGAGCCGAGGCGCGCCGACACTTCCGCGCGGGCCTGCAGCTCGTGACGCAGCAGCGCTACACCGAGGCCATCGCGGAGTTCGAGGAGGCCAACCGGATCCTCCCCAACGCCAACGTCCTCTTCAACATCGCCCGCGCGTATGCGGACGCTGGCGACCTCGACCGCGCGATCGATAACTACACCCGCTACCTCACCGCGGACGTGCCCGACCGCGCGGAGGTCGAGCGCGCCGTCCGCGAGCTCGAGCGCCGACGACGCGAGCGCTCGGCCCCGCCGCCTCCCCCTCCGCCGCCGCCTCCGGGCCCCACGGCGGCCAACGCCCCGCCGCCCGACGTGCCGCCCACGGCCCCGGGTCCGCTCTCCGCCGAGCAGGTGGCGGCGCTTCGAAGCGCCGCTCAAACCATCCTTCAGCTCACCCAGGGTGGGAGCGCGGGACCGGTCACCGCGCCCCCGCCCGCGCCACCACCACCGCCACCACCGCCCCCGGCTTCGGCCGCGGCACCTGAGGGCAACGAGGACGCGTACGAAGAGCGCCTGGTCACCGCGACGCTCCGCGCGCAGAGCCCCCTCGACTCCCCCAACGCGTCGGCGGTCATCACATCGCAAGACATCCGCCTGTCGGGCGCCACCTCCGTCCCCGAGTTGCTGCGTCGGACGGTGGGGATGGACGTCTCGGTGCTCGACACGGGCGACGTCCAGGTCGGCATCCGCGGCTTCAACCGTCGGCTCAACAACCGCGTCCTCGTGCTCGTCGACGGCCGGAGCATCTCGCTCGACTTCATCGGGCTCACGCTCTGGCCGGTGCTCCCCCTTCACATCGAAGAGATCGAGCGCGTCGAGATCATCCGCGGGCCGGGCTCGGCGCTCTACGGTGCCGACGCGTACACCGGCGTGATCAACATCATCACGCGGCCCCCTGGTGAGGGGCGCAGTCAGACGACGGTCGGCGGCGGCAATGGGGGACGCCTCCGCGCGATGACGCTCGTCACGGGCCGCGCGGGGGCCGTGTCGTACCGCGCGGCGGCGGGCTACGATCAGGAGCAGACCTTCGGTCGCCTCATCGGCCCGGCGGACGTCACCTACCGGGTCACGGCACCCGACCTTGACCTTGGGCGTCAGGGGGTTCGCGCCAACGTCGATCTGTCCGGACGTTCGGGGGCGACCACGCTCCGCGGCGGGCTCCTCGGCGCGCGCGACACCATCTGGTTCAGCGGCCTCGGCCCGCTGCGCCGCTTCTACACGGACATCACCTTCGTGCAGCCGTGGGTCCAGGTCGACACGCACTGGGGGGGCGTGGTGCAGGGGGCGCCGCGCTTTACCTTCATGGGGCGCGGCTTCCTCAACCACGTGCGGAGCGACGGCGACGAGTACCTCCAGCGCGTCGGCGTCACCTCCCTCGGCAACCGCATCTACCAGAACGTGCTCGACCTCGAAGCGCGCGGCGGCGCCAACTTCGCGCCCGGCGGCATCCCCGTCAACCTCACCCTCGGCGCCAACTATCGCCTCAAGCACATCACCTGGAACTTCCTCGACGCCGACCACCTCCTCCACCATTTCGCGGGTTACGCCCAGGCGCAGGCGCGCTTCCTCCCCAACCTCTCGGCGGTCGCCTCGCTGCGCTTCGACGTCCACCCCGTGCTCGACGCCCCCGTGGTGTCGCCGCGGCTCGCGGTGGTGTTCAAGCCCACCGAGCGGCGCGCGCTGCGTCTCTCGGGCGGCACGTCGTTCCGTACGCCCACGATGTTGGAGCTGTACCTCGACCTGCAGAACCCGACCTCGGTGCCTGGCGTCGCCGTGCGGGGCCAGGGGGGCGAGGTCGCCACGGGCGGGCGCCTCCGCGCCGAGAACGCCGTCTCCGTCGACATCGGCTTCCAGGACCAGACCAGCGACATCTTCCAGTACGAGGTGAACGCGTTCTACATGCGCGGCGCCGACCTCATCGAGCTCTCCAACGTGACCTTCGCGCCGCTCCCGGGCGTCACCAACCCCGGCGGCCCCATCGACGTGGGCTACTTCCGCTTCGTCAACGACCCCGCGGCGACCACGCTGCTGGGCGCGGAGGTCGCGCTCCGCGTGTCGCCGCTCGAGGGCCTCGACCTCTACGGCAACTACACCTTCGTCAGCACGTCCAACGAGGCGACCGCCCTGCGCGGCGACGACCGACGCACGCCGCAGCACAAGTTCAACCTCGGCGCGCAGCTCCGGACCCGCTTCGGGCTCGACCTCTCCGTGGACGGGCATTTCGTGTCGAGCGCGGTGTGGCGCGAGCAGGACTTCGACGTAGCGCGCGGCGTCGTCTACGAGGACTACCCCATCGACGGTTACTTTCAGCTCAACGCCCGCGCCGGCTTCCGCCTCCTCGGCGACCGCCTCGAGCTCGGCGTCACGGGCTTCAACCTCACCGACAACCGCGCGCGCCAGCAACCCTTCGGCGCACCGCTCGGCGCCCGGGTCCTCGGCACCGTCACCTTCCGGTACTAAGCCATGGCGACCCCCGCACGCGCATTCCTCGCCCTCGTCGCGCTCGCCGGCTGCGGCCACGCGCCCCTCGATCGCAACGCCGACGGAGGCTACCCCAACCACAATGACCCGAACGGTCGCATCGAGGGGACGCTCCTCTACGAGGGGCCTCCGCCCGCCCTCGACGCCGCGGGGCAGCCCGTCGGCCGCGTCGTGCTGCTGCTCTTCCGCGCCGACAACCCGCCGCCGCCCGACGGCTTCGCCTCGACCGCAGAGACGGTTCAGAGCTTCCCCGCGACGCAGCTCTTCCAGAACGTCACGGCGCTCCCCAACGGGCGGGTCCGCGCGTCGGTCCCCTTCGTCTTCCCCGAGGTCAACACCCCGGGCGAGTACCAGCTCCGCGCGTTTGTCTCCAACCGCGACGAAGCGCGCGGCTTCCACCCGCTCTTCAACGTCCGCAACCAGCCGCAGCGTGGCGACGTGGGCGGCGGCGCCGTCGTCGACCCCACCGCGCAGCCTCCCGTCTTCGCGCGCATCCCCATCGGCGTGCGCACCGACACGCCGCAAGGCGCGCGCTGGAGCCTCCCCGAAGTCGGCGCGGTGACGCGCGGCGTGACCGTGTTTCTCGGCGCCCCCTTCCCGGAGGATCGCCCTGTCTTCCGTATGGTCGACGCGCCGCCGCCGCAGAGCCTCGGCGTGGTGCCACTGCCCGCGCGCCCCAACCTGCCCGCCATGATCCCCGCCTGGGCCGCGCAGACCGGCTACCTCGCGAGCTCGGCGCGCGCGCTGGTGCTGCCGAGCAACCTGCCCCCTGGCCTCCCCGACAACCCCGCGATGCTCGCGCAGGCGCTCCCCTCCTTCTCCGTCGAGGTCGGCCTGCCCGCCAACGAGGTCAGCGCCGCGCGCAACGCGGGCGTCTTCTTCGACAGCAACCTCCTGCGGTTTACGCTCGGCCCCCTCTACCGTCCGGCACACCCGACGCTTCTCCCCGTGCCGGGTCCCACCGGCGCGCCCGTCGCCATCCCCTGGACCTTCCCCCTCGTCCTCCTGGTGAAGCTCCACGACCCCACCAACGCCGAGCGCGCCCTCCTCGCGCAGGCCGCGCCCGACCCCCTGGCGCTCTCACGCGTCATCACGGCGCTCAACCAGCCCGAGCGGACCCCTGGCGTCGCCCCCATCATCCTCATCGGCGCGATGGCACCGCCCACCGGACTCGCCGGGATCTTCACGCTCCCGACCGCGCCGCAGCGGGCCGCCAGCGCCCGCGTGGTGGTGTCGCCGATCGCGGTTGAGGTGGGCGCGGACGGCTCGCTCACCCCCATCGTGCCGCGGCTCCCGCCCACCCTCGCGGGCACCCTCGCGCGGATCGCGCCGAACGCGCGGTGCTCCGACGCGGGCCTCCCCACCGGGCGCTACGGCCTCACGTTGGTCACGCCGTCGGGTCAGACGTGGTCGCTCCCCAACGACCTCGCCCCCGTCGCGCTGGCCCCCAACCTCCCCACGGCGGCGCCGTCGCAGGGGCTCTTCGTCCGCATCGACGCCGCCCCCCCCAACGCGGCGTACGTCTGTCCTCCACGCATGTGATCGGTCAGCGAGGCAGCTCGCGCGCGATCGCCCGGAGCCGTTGCGCGACCTCCTCACAGCTCTGCGGGCGCGCCTCCGGGTCCTTCGCGAGCAGCGCCGCGACCAGCCCATCGAAGGCCGCCGGCACGGTGGGGACCACCGAACGGACCGATGGCGCCGGCTCACGGAGGTGCATCATGAGGAGCGCCATGAGGTCCTCATGCTCGAAGGGAACGTTGCCCGTGAGGAGCTCGAAGGCCATCACCCCGATCGAGTAGAGGTCGGAGAGTGCCGTCGCCTTCGAGAAATTGCTGATCTGCTCGGGCGCCATGTAGTGAGGCGTCCCTGCGATGAAGCCGGCGGTGGTGACGCCGTGGCTCGCGCTCTGGAGCTTGGCGATGCCGAAGTCCATGAGCTTCACCGTGTTGTCCTTCGCGAGGAAGAAGTTGGCGGGCTTGATGTCGCGGTGCACGATGCCGCGCGCATGAGCCGCGCCGAGCCCCGCGCAGGCCTGGTAGATGAGCCCGGCTGCACTGCGCGGATCCAACGGACGGCCGACGCACGCGTCGAGCGAGCGGCCCTCGAGCAGCTCCATCGTCATGAAGCGGATCCGGCCGTGCGAGCCGATGTCGTGGAGGCGGATGACGTTGGGGTGCGCGAGCTGACGCGAGAGCGCGACCTCCTGGCGGAAGCGCGCCACGAGCTGCGGGTCATCGGATTGAAACGCCTTGAGCGCCACACGCTCATCGAGCTCGGTGTCGCGCGCGCTGTACACGGCCGCCATGCCTCCCTCGCCGACCTTGCGCTCGATGGTGTAGCGCCCCGCGAGGACGAACCCCGCGGGGAGCGCCAGCGCATCGCACTCCGTCGGCGGCGTGAAGGTGGGGCCGTCGTTGGCCGCGCGCGCCGCGGGGCCGCCCACCATCGAGCGTGATGGGGGAGGCGCCGAGACCAACGGTGCGCCCCGCTGCGATGCACCCCCTGCCGTAGGCGGCGGCGGGAGGTCGGGAAGCCCCGGGAGGCCAGGAAGGCCCGTGCTCGTAGCCGGACTCCCAGGGCGCTTGGGGGCGTTGCGGGTCATGAAGTCCACGGCCTCGCGGGCGTGGTCCGCGCTCATCGCGGGCACCGCGGCGATGGTGCGGTCGAGGCGCAGGAGGCGCTCGGCGATGTCACGGAAGCTCGGGCGCGCGGCCGCCACGCGCTGGAGGATCTGGTGCGCAGTCTCGTGGTCACCCTGGCGTTCGAACAGCCGAGCGGCGCGGTCGAAGGCGTCGAGGTCGTGCTCGTCTTGCGGCGGCGCGGCGAGGTAGCGGGTGAGAAAGTTGTCGACGGTGAGGTCGACCGCGCCGCGCGCCTCGGCGAGCCGCACCGCGAGCTGGGCGGCCTTGCGGTAGGTCGGGTGTTCGCGGGCCACACGCAAGGCTGCGGCGAGCGCGTCGTCGTTGCGCGCCGCCCGGCAGTAGCAGGCGGCGGACTCGTAGTGGAGCCCGGCTTCGCCGAAGCTCTTCGCGGCTTCGGCGAACCAGCCCGCGCGCGCGGCGACGCGGGCGGCCTCGGTGGGCATGCGGGCGCGCTCATAGGCGGCGTAGGCGACATCGAACTGGCCGGACGACTCGGCCTGGCGGGCGCGGTCGAGGAGGGGGGAGGGGGCGTTCATGCGGCGTCGACCTCTTCGATGAATTCGGCGATGTTCTTGCGGAGTTCGTCGGGGTGGTTGGCCCCGCGGAGCGCCTCCTCGGCGGTGATGTGCCCGAGCCGGACGGCCTGCGCGAGGGCGTGGTCGAGGCTCTGCATCCCCGTGCTCGCGGGGTCCACCGAGCGGAGGTACGCGTCGAGCTGATGGAGCTTGTTCTCGCGGATCATGTTGGACACGCCGTACGACTGGAGCAGGACCTCCAGCACGGCCACGCGCCCCTCGCCGGTGGCGCGCCGCGCCAGGTGCTGCGCGAGGACGCCGCGCAGCAGCACGGAAAGGACCGCCCGCACCTGCTCGCGGCTGTCGTCGGGGCACACGTTGAGGATGCGGTCGACGGCCCGGGAGGCCGAGTTGGCGTGGAGCGTGCCGAACACCAGCACCCCCGACTCGGCCGCGGAGAGGGCCAGGGCCACGGTCTCGTGGTCGCGCATCTCGCCGACCACCAGCACGTCGGGTGACTCGCGGAGCGACGAGCGATGCGCCTGGAGGAAGGTCTCCGCGTGCACGCCCACCTGCCGCTGCGTCACCACGCTCTTGAGCGGCTCGTGGATGAACTCCACCGGGTCCTCGATGGTGATGATGTGCCTTCGCTGCGTCGCGTTGATCTCCTGGATGATCGAAGCCAGCGTGGTGGTCTTGCCCGACCCGGTGGGACCGGTGACGAGGACGAGGCCGTTCTGGTGCCCCGCCAACTTGCGCACCACCGCCGGGAGCTGGAGCTTCTCGATCGTCGGCACCTCCGACGGGATCACGCGGAAGACGGCGCCGACGCCGTGCGACTGACGAAACACGTTGACCCGGAAGCGCCCGACGCCCTCGGCGGCATAGGCGAAGTCGAGCTCGCCCTGCTCCGCGAACCCCTCCTGCTGCGTCGGGGTCATGATCTCGTGGATGAAGCGGCTCGCCTCGTCGCCCGAGAGCGACCGGAAAGGGAGCGGGATCAGGTCGCCGTGGTGCCGGATGATGGGGACGTTGCCCGCGTGGAAATGCAGGTCGCTCGCGCCCTGTTCGACCACCAGCTTGAGAAACGAGTCGAGCCTCGCCATGGTGTTGCCCCTTACGCTCCGGCGACTTCCTGCTGGGGCGACCGCGCGGCGCCGGTCGCGCGCGCGTCGGTCACCCAGCCGAAGGCCACCTCGAACGACTTCTTGTCCGACGCGCGGAGGTAGGCCTCCTCCGCCGCGATGCGCCCGTCGCGGTAGAGCCGCATGAGCTCCGAGTCCATGGACTGCATCCCCGCCTCGCGCGAGGTCGCCACCACCGAGGGGATCTGGAAGCTCTTGCCCTTGCGGATGAGGTTGGAGATCGCGTCGTTGTTGATCATCACCTCGAGGGCGAGCGCCCGCCCCGGCCCGTCCTTGCGCGGGATCAGGTGCTGGCAGAGCACGCCCTGGAGCGACTCGGCCAGCATCGTTCGAATCTGCGGCTGCTGCCCCGAGGGGAACACGTTGACCAGGCGGTCGACGGTGGTGTCGGCGGAGGAGGTGTGGACCGTGCCGAGCACCAGGTGCCCGGTCTCGGCGGCCGTCACGGCGAAAGACACCATCGCGAGGTCGCGCATCTCGCCGACGAGGATCACGTCCGGATCCTGTCGGAGCACGGAGCGCATCGCGGCAGCGAAGGAGCGCGTGTGCGTGCCGACCTCGCGCTGATTGACGAGGCAGCCCTTGCGGCGGTGAACCACCTCGATGGGGTCTTCGAGCGTGACGATGTGACGCGACGACGACGTTCGGTTGATGTGGTCGATGATCGCGGCGAGCGTGGTGCTCTTGCCCGACCCGGTGGGTCCGCCCACGAGGACGAGCCCGTTCTTGCTGTTGGCGAGTGACGTGACGATCGAGGGGAGTCCGAGGCGCTCGAGCTCGGGCACCTGCGCGTTCACCGTCCTGAACACCGCCGACAGCCCGCTCATCTGGCGAAAGACGTGCCCGCGGAAGCGCTGCCCGGTGGTCTTCACCTCGTACGAGAAGTCGACGTCGCGGAGCGCAGCGAGCTCGGTGAGCTGCTCCTTGGAGAGGAGGGGGTGGAGGAGCGACGCGACCTGATCGTCGGTGAGCGTGCCGTTGGCGAAGGGGCGCATCTTCCCGAGCACCTTGATGTACGGCGCGCGCCCGCCGGCCACCACGAGGTCGTCGCCGCTCGACTGGACCATCCCGAGCAGCAGGCGGTCGAGGTACCCGGCGTTCGGATCCATCGAAGCGTCGGTGCCGCCGCCCACGATGGCCCAGCGCTCGAGCACGACGCGCGCGGCGGTGCGGACGCGGGCGACGGGGTCTTCGCCGAGCGTGTGAACCGGCCCGGCGTGCTCGCGGGCGTCGAGGTCGCCGAGGTAGCGCACCGCCGCCAGACGAACGTCGGGGTCCGAGTCGAGCAGCAGCGTGACCGCGTGGGGGATCGCCTCTCGGGCCCGCAGCGTCCGCAGCGCTTCGATGCACGCGTAGCGGCTCTCGGGCGCACGTCCGATGAGGTCGGCGAGGTACGGGACCGCGCGGACGTCGCCGAGCGCGGCGATGGTCTGAATGGCCTGCTCGCGCACCCACCAGTCGGCCTCGGACTGGGCGCAGCGCACGAGGGCGCCGAGGCTCTTGGGGTCCTTCACGCGCGCGAGGGCGCCGATGGCGAAGCGACGAATCACATCGGACGCGTCGTCGAGCATGCCCACGAGGTAGCGGGTGAGCTGCTCGCCCGCCATCTCCACGAGCGCATCCATCACCCGCTCGCGCACCCACCAGTCCTCGTCGCGGAGCATGCCGAGGAGCTTGGGCCAGAGCGTGTTGGCGCGGTCGACGATCTGTCGTGCGATCTCCACCGCCATGCGACGGACATTGACGTCCCGGCTTCGAAGCAGCCACAGGACGGTGCGCGCGGTGTCGATCTTGCCGGCGCGTGTGAGGTTGGTGAGGGCGCGCGCCGAGCGCTCCCGCACCGAGAGCTGGGTGAAGGCGAGGCCGTCGGCGAGTACGGGGAGCACATCGTCCGTGCCGATGGCTTCGAGGCTCTCGAGGACGTCCATCCGCAGCCGGGTCGGTCCGGCACGCAGCCGTCGACCGAGGGCCTCGATGGCCCGCACGGAGGCGTAGCGCCCGAGCGCGTCGATGACGGCGCGCGCGACGACCGGGCGCGTCACCTCGAGCTTGTGGCCGGCGCGTTCGAAAAACTCGTCCTCGGTCGCGACGCCAGACAGGGCCTCGATGGCGCGCCCGGAGATTCGGTCTTCCGGGTCGTCCATCGCGGTCGCCACCGTCTGCACGGCGGCCGGCAGGTCTTTGGCCATGAGCTCGCTGTCCCCGAGCCAGGCGAGGGCCCGCGAGCGTTCCTGAAGGGTACCGACGCCGAGCACCCGTGCGAGCATGGGAATGGCGCCGTGGCGCGCCTTGGGGACGAAGGCATCGAGCGCTTCGAGACGACCCGGGAAGTCGGCCGCGCGA
This sequence comes from Polyangiales bacterium, assembly GCA_044375895.1. GTDB lineage: Bacteria > Myxococcota_A > Polyangia > Polyangiales > CAISKJ01. Next base: position 15,899 of record JBILLV010000086.1, read on the forward strand.
CAGAGCTCCGTCACCGTCGCGAAGGCGGAGCGCCCGCCCACCTGACGCAGCACCGTCGCAGCGGCCTTGCGGGTGTCCACGTCGGTCGAGGTGAGGAGCGCGCACAGCTCGTTGTGGGCTTCGACGTGGTTCACCCGTGGGAGCAGTTGGACGCAGGCCGCGCGGAGCGGCGCGTCGGCCTGGCGGAGTGCGCGCACGAGGGGGACGAACAGCGCCGGGTCGGGGGCGGCTTCGACCAGGGCCACGAAGGCCGCGCAGCGTCGGCGTTGGACGTTGCCATCGGCGCTGGCGGAACGGTCGACGAGGAGGGCGAGCACCGCGCGGAGCTCTGCGGGTGACGCGGGCGACACCTCGCGGGCAAAGGCGTCGATCGCGGCCTGGTCGTCCCACCGTGCGGGCTTGAAGTGTCGCTGAAGGTCGCGCTCCGTGCTCATGCTGTCCTCTCGATCGGGAGGAACGGCGCCCCTGTGGCGGAGCTTGAGTCGCGCGAAGCGTCAGTGTGAGGGATCTGGACCGCGGGAGGTCAGGCGCTGTGGGCGGGGAAGTCGATGGTGAACGAAGTCCCGCCGCCGACGATGCTCTCGACCGAAAGGGCGGCGCGGTGCTGCTCCAGGATGCTGCGCACGATCGAGAGGCCGAGCCCCGTCCCCTGACCATTGCCCTTCGTGGTGAAGAAGGGCTCGAAGATGCGGGTGAGGTCTTTCTGCGCGATCCCGTGACCGTTGTCCCGCACCACGATGCGAACCAGGCCCGGTTCGGGCGAGCCGACGAAGACTTCGATGTGACCAGTCTTCGCCGGGCAGGCGTGGCAGGCGTTGGTGATGAGGTTGACGAACACCTGCGCCAGCTCGGCGCGCAGACCGAACACCGCCGGCGTTTCAGGTGATGCGCACACATCGAGCGTGACCGAACGCTCGCGGAGCACGTGCTCACAGAACTGACCCGCCTGCGAGACCACCTCCTGCAGCAAGAGCGGCGTGGGCTGCTCAGCGTTGGCCGGCGTGTACGCCAGCAGGCGGCGCACGAGCGCGCGGATCCGCTCAGCCGCCTCCGTGATCCGCGTGGCGCGGGTGATGTCGCGGGGGTCGACGTTGGGAGATGAGCGCCGAACGAGCTGGTCGGAGTACGCCAGGATGGCCGTGAGCGGGTTGTTGATCTCGTGCACGATGCTCGCGGCGAGGCGCCCGACCGTGGCGAGCTTGTCGGCGCGCGCGAACTGCTCCTCACGCAGGCGTTGGTCGGTCACGTCCCGCCCGAGCACCATCGCCCCGAGCACCATCCCAGAGGCGTCGCGCACGGGGCTGAAGGACAGCGCCATGAGCCGAGTTTCTTCGCCGTCCGACTGGGTGATCGACACGTCGAGCTGCGACGCTTGACCGCGCAGCGCTGTCCAGAAGCTGCCCCCGAGGCGCCGCCGATCGCCGGGCTCGACGATCTCGGTAAACGAGCGCCCCGCGAGGCGCTCGGGCTGGCAGGCGAGCATCTCGGCCATCGCGCTGTTGCCCGCGCGGATGGTGCCGGCGCGGTCGAGCAGCGCGATCACTTCGCGGGTGCCGTCGAAGAGCGCGCGCAGCTCGTTGCCGAAGCCCACCGGCGCGACGGGGGTGAGCGGGATCATCCGGCGCTGCGGTTCGGCACCGCGCACCCGGCGCTGTCGGCCGACCGCGAGGAGCGCACCAAGCTGCCGCGCGACCTGGGTGGCGACCCCCAGATCACGCGCCACCACAGCGTCCGAGTGCGGGGCGCCGCTCGGCAACGGCGGGTGCTCCACGGTGACCGCGCCGAGCAGCTCGCCCTGCACCTCGATCGTGACGTCGAACCCAACGACGGTGCCGTTCATGGCGAGGCGCCGCGTCTCGGCCTGCAGGCGCAACACCAGGTCGGCGCCGCCGGCGAAGGGCACGTTGGAGAAGGCGGTCTCGACGGCGCGGGTCCCCACATTGACGACGCGTACGGCGACCATGCGGCCGGGGAGAATCTCCGTGAGGGCCTCGTAGTGCGCGACGGTGATGGCGGAGTCGGTCGAGGCATCGCCGCTCCGCGTGAGGGCTCGGGTGAGGGCGGCGAGCAGGCGCTCGACGGACACGACCGCCGGCACCGGGTCGTGGGGGCTCGGGGGCGCGGCGGAGATGCGGGTGCCAGACACGCGCTCACGGCGCGGCCGCGTGGCCGTGACGTCGTCATGCGGGTCAGCGTCCCGGAGCGCAGAAGGGATCGGGTGGTGGGGGCTCGGCCGTGCTTTCACCTAGCGCTCCTCTGGAGGCGGGACGCCGACCTCGGTCGCCCGGTCGATGTCGAGGATTGTCGTGCCGCCGACATACTGCTTGGTCTCATAACGGGTGATCTTGCCGATCTTGCGAACGATCTCGGCCATACGCTCCGCCTCTCGGAGGATGACCGACGCGCCGCGTGCGATTGGAGAATCGGCGTCAGCCCTGCGTTGCAATAGCTCCGCATAGCCCTGAATCGCCGTCAGCGGCTGGTTGAGCTCGTGCGCCGCAGCGCCCGCGAGCTCCGCGACGATGGTCTGCTTCTCGGTCAGCGCGAGCTGCTGTTGAAATTGGGCGAGGCGCTCCTCCATGCGGAGCCGGTCGCGCATGTCGGAGAAGACCCCGACGGTGGCCACTTCAGCGCCGTTTTCGGACACAAGCGCGGCGGAGAGGAGGACGGGGATGCGCTCCCCATCGGCCGAGAGCACCTCTGCGCGGAAGCCGGACAGCCGCCGCTCGGGCGTCGCTCGGACACGCCGCATGATGTCCCGCGCGACCCCCGCCGGGTAGAGCATCTCGACCGAGGCCTCGCGTTCGACCGCGCCGCGGGCGTAACCGAGGATCCGCTCGGCCGCGGAGTTGAACAGCACGACCGTCCCGTCGAGCCGCGCGGCGATGATGGCGTCCGGCGAACTCTCGATCAGCGAGGCGAGGAACTCCTTCGTTCGAGCGAGCTCGAGGGCGGTGGCGCGCTCCTCGGTCACGTCTCGAAACGTGATCATCGTGGCGCGCGCGTCATGGATCACCGACGCTGTCGCGAGGGCCACGGTGCGTACGGCACCGTCGCGTCGTCGGATCCGAAGGTCGGCGCTCCGGGGGAAGACGCCGCGGCGGAAGCCTTCGGCGAACGCCCGGGCCCGCGCCCGATCTTCGCGCACCACGAGGCGCAGCGGATAGGCCCGCTGGATCGTCGCCTCCGCGTACCCTGTGACCTCCGCGACGCGGGGGTTTGCGAACAGGACGCGGCCATCGAGGTCGAGCACCACCATGGCGTCGGCCGACGACTCGAAGAGGTCGGCGTAGCGCTCGAGGAAGCGCACCCGGCGCTCGGCCTCCACGTGCGCCGAGGTCACCGCGATGCGCTCCTCGCGGAGCCCGTGGATGAGGCGGGCGTTGCGCAGCGAAACGGCCGTCGCGTTGGCGACCACCTGACACACCGACAGGTCGCTCTCATCGAGGGGCCCGCGACTCTCGGCTGCGCGGAGGAAGAGCACCCCCATCGCCCTGTCTTCATAGGCGATCGGGACGAGCGTGAGGGAGGGGTAGCGTGTGCCCGACACGTGCTCACGCACGTCGAAGAGCAGGGGGTGCGACGTGGCGTCATCGATCGTGAGCGGTCGCCGCGTCTGCAGCACCTGCTGGATCTCAGGGTATCGGTACAGATCGATCTGGAGGTTGCGGACGCGCGCGTCGTCGCTCGCCGCCACGACGAAGCCGACGCCCTCGCCCTCCTGCGCGACGACGATGGAGCAGCGCTCGACGCGCACCGCCTCTGCTACGCGCTGAACCACCGTGAACAGGATCTCCCGGAACTCGAGGCTCGAAGCGAGCGCGTGGGTGAGCTCCACCATCACTCGCGCGTCGCGCTGCGTGCGGGACAGCTGACGTCGCGCGCCGCCTCGCGTGAGCAGCACCCGAACCCGCGCCGCGACTTCGGCCGCGCTCGCGTTGGGCGCGATGACGTCGTCGGCGCCGACGTCGAAGGCCCGCATGAACGCCTCCTCGTCGCGGGCGAGTACGAGGAGGGCCGGGGTCTGGCGCGAGGTGCCACGCGCGGCGAGCTCAGCCCCGAGCTGTTCGAGTGGTTCGGAGGAGGCGACGGCGACCACCGCGTACGCCCGGGACGCAGTGACACCGAGCGCCTCTTCCGCGGATGATGCGGCCTCGCTGCTGATGTCGAGCGCCGCCAGTGCCTGAGCGAGCTCCCCTCTCGAACGCACGTCGCGGTCGACGACCAGGATCCGTGGCGCGCCAGGTACCATCTCTGGGGGGAGACGATACCGTGATGCGTGCGCATTGAGCAATGCGCCGCGCGTGGTCAGGTGTTCGGCGTGTCGACTTCTGCGGCGGCCCTGGTCCACCAGGCCGCGAGCGCAGCCGCTTGCACCACCCGGACCGGCACGCCGCTCCGTCCTGCGAGCTCGCGGCACACGTCAAACTCGGGCTGTGCGGTCGGTGCGATCCCATCGCCATCGCCGACCTTGACCGGGACGGTGCCGTAGGCAGTGACGACGGACTCCGTTCGACGCGGACGCTCCTGACGATCTACGCCGTGCCACCGAACGCCGAGCGAGCCGCTCTCTTCGAGGAGGCGACGGCCGACGCGCTCCCGGTCGGTGGCGCGTGTGAGTGCGGAGATGGTGACGGCGGGCCGGCCCTTCTTCATCCCGATGGGCGTCACCCAGGCGTCGAGCGCGCCGTCCCGGAGAAGGGCATCGGCAACTGTGGCACACACCTGCCCGGTGACGTCGTCAACGTTCGCCTCCACCACAGCGTGACTGTGCCCCCTGCCAGGTTCGAGGGAGAGGTCGTCGGGCGTGCCCAACACCACGCGGAGGAGATTCGGTCGGTTCGGGATCGTCCGCGTGCCTGCGCCAAATCCCGAGGCGATGGGGCGCATGGCAGGCCAACGGACGAACTCCTGCGCATTGGAGCGGGCGAGGGTGGCGCCCGTCGGCGTGACCAGTTCGACATCGACCGGCGCGTCGATCGTGGGTGCACCTCGGAGGATTTCGACCACCGCCGGCGCCGGGATCGGCAGCACGCCGTGAGCCGCTCGAACGAACCCTCGGCCCATCGGCAACGGCGCGCAGGTGACACGTGCGCCCAGCCACTCGAGCGCCGCGCTCGCGGCCACGATATCCACGATCGCGTCGACCGACCCCACCTCATGAAACTGAACGTCATCCGGCGGCATGCGATGGACGCGCCCCTCGGCCTCCGCGAGCGCCGCAAAGGCAGCCAACGCCCGGGTGCGCACCCCATCGAGCAGCCCGCCTTCGCACAGCATGACACGAATGTCGCGGAAGCGTCGCTCCGGCTGGGCCTCGACCACGTCGACATGAAAGCGCGTGGCGATGATCCCGCTCTGGACGCGCGTACCGATCTCGAGCTTGTAGCCGCGCAGCGGAATGGACTCCAACGCGTGGTCGATCGGCTCGCGGGGGACGCCCAGGTCGAGCAGCGCGGCGACGAGCATGTCGCCGGCGATGCCGCTGAAGCAGTCGAGGTGGAGCGTCTTGCCCACGCCCGCGCCGTGCGGAAGCGACGGAACGGGCGAGCGCGCTGCGCCCTCGTGGCCGTGGTCGTGGGTGTGAGGGTGGCTGTGGTGATGATCGTGTCCATGGTCGTGACCATGGTCGTGATCGTGCGGCGGTGTGAGGGGCGAGGATGCCATCGGCGCGGTGTCTCTGGGTTGGCGCCTAACGTGTGTCGGCGCCGGGTGTCAACGCCGGTCGTGGCTGGCTGGCACGATGGTTGCGCTCCAATCGGGCGTGACCCGCGTGTCGGAACATCGGCCGGTGCTGGGAGATGCGTGGCGGTGGACGATCCGCGACGATATGCTACCCCTGAGATTGGTACCGGAGGCGGCTGGGGCGTCGAGGAGTGATCGGGCGCGCGCGATTTCAAAACCAACCAACCACAAACGGGACGACCTCTATAGCGTCCCACCGATGGGTGCGTCGTGAAGGTCGTTCATCAAAACCTCGTCGAGACCGAGGAAGACGCTGGGAGTCTCGCCCCTGGTCGGTTTCCCCCCCACGTGCGCCCGCATGGCACGACAAGATTTCCACCCCTGACGGGGGTGCTGATGACCGACGCGGCGGGAGGCCTGGTGGTTCGCCGGGTCCGCGTACGTGTCACCAGCGGCCCCGACCGCGGCCGTGAGGCCCTCCTCGAAGCCGGTACGCTCCTGATCGGCACCCACAGCGACAACGACCTGATCCTGCGCGACACCCACGCCAGCAAGTACCACCTCGAAATCGCGCTGGTCGCAGGCGGCGTACGCATCCGCGACCTCGGGAGCGACACGGGGACCTTCGTCGGCACGAGCCGCCTTCAGGTCGGCGTCGTCCCCGTCGGAACCGAACTGGGAATCGGCCGGACCACCCTTCAGCTCCTCGCCGGCGACATGGTCGTCCCGATTCCGCCCAGCGAGCGCAACGCCTTCGGTCCCGCCCTGGGGCAGTCGCCTTCCATGCGCCAGCTCTTCGCTGTGCTCGAGCGGGTCGCCCCGTCTGATGCGCCGCTTCTGCTCGAAGGCGAGCCTGGCACGGGTCGCACGCTCATCGCGAAGGCGATCCATTCGAGCTCGCGCTTCGCCGCGTCGCCCATCACCGTCATCGATTTCCACCAGCCGCCCGGGGAGCGTCCGACGGTCACCTCCGTCGGGCAGCGCAGCGACACCTTCACGCTGCTCCTCGAACGCATCGACGAGGCCTCTCCGAGCGAGATCAACGCGCTCCTCAACCTCTACCAGCGCCGCGAGGAGGGCGTCCTCGACGCCCGCATCATCGCCACCTCGTCGACGGACATTCGCCGCGCTGCCGCCGATGGCCGCATCCGCAAGGAGCTCGCCGCCCACGTGGCCGCCGTGCGTATCGTCCTCCCGCCGCTGCGCGAACGCATGGAGGACGTGGCGCTCCTCGTGCGGCAATTCGCGCGGGAAATCTGCGGGACCGAGCCCCCCCTCGGACCGGCGGAGCTCTCCCGAATCGTCTCGCGTGAGTACCCCGGCAACGTTCGTGAGCTTCGTCAACTCGTCGCTCGCGCCCTGCAAGCGGGCGCTGCGGCGCCGGTGCTGCCGCGGCAGGGCGTGGCCCGCGCGCGTGCCGCCCTCGTGATGCCCCTCAACGCCCGTCCGAAGCCGCCCGAGCCCACGGTCGCGCGCGAGCGGCTCGTCGAGTTCTTCGAGAAGGACTGGGTGCTTGGCCTCCACGCGAAGCATCACGGCAACCTGACCGAAGTGTCGCGTGAGAGCGCGATCGCACGGAAGGAGCTCGTGCGTCGCCTGAAGTCCTGGGGCGTCGCGGCTAGCGAGAAGTGACCCCGCGCGCACGAAAGTGATCCCAGCCCTCCGCCCTCCAGAGCGACCGGGCGCCTCCCTCCTCGCAGATCCAAACGCCCTCGCCCTCGATCACACGGCCTACCTCCGTCCACGACGTCGGCAGCGGTTCGCGTGAGGCGACGAGGAGTTCGTAGTCTTCGCCGCCGTTCAGGGCCAGCACCCGTGCGTCGCAGCCGAGGCCCTGCGCGGCCTCAACCTGTCCAGCGAGCAACGGGAGGTGCGTCGCGGACAACTCGATGGCGACGCCCGACGCATGAGCGAGGTGGAGCGCGTCCTGGGCGAGCCCGTCGGACACGTCGATCGCGGCGCGGCCCCACACCGACACGTCCTGCGCCAGGTCGACACGCGCGCGCGGTCGAAGCCAGTGACGGATGAAGGGGGCAAGCGCCGGGTCGTCACCGCGACCGGCGAGGAGCGCACGGAGTCCGACGGCGGCTGCGCCCATCGGGCCCGAGACGTACACCCGATCTCCCGGGGCCGCACCGGAGCGCAGGATCGGCCGCCCGAGGAGTCCTGCGAGCGCGGTGGTGTGGAGCGCGAGCTCCGCGCCCCCCGAAAGGTTGCCGCCGACGATCTGCGCGCCCAGGCGGTCGGCGGTTCGCCGAGCGCCGTCGAGAAGCGCGTCGAACGCGTCGTCGTCGACCCATGCTGGGAGTGACCAGGAGAGCAGCAGTCCGCTGCCCGCCACGCCGAAGCGCGCACCCATCGCCGCGACATCGCTCGCCGCGGCCTCGATCGCGCGGGCGCAGAGCACGTCGAGGGGGGCGAAATCGCGTCGGAAGTGGACGCCTTCGACGGACGCATCAACGGTCGCGACGAGCGCGCCGCGCGGGTGGAGCACCGCCGCGTCGTCACCGATGCCAAGGTCGGGCGGGGGTGCGAGGCCGAAGCGGGCGGTCAGCCGTGCGATGCGATCAAACTCGGAGCGTGACATTGTCTCGCGCCGCGGAGGATAGTCCGAGGGCGCATGGTCATGACGACAAGAAATGTCGACGACGCCATCGATGACTTCTTCGCGCGATACCTCGCGACGACCGGTGGCCCCGCCCTCGCGGAGCACGACCCGGACGAGCCGTCTCCTTGCATTCTGACGTCGCCTGACGCGGACGGGATGGTGCGATGGCGACCCGTGCGGCAGACGCCTCCGACCTCCGTCGAATCCGTTGCGCGTGCGCTCCGGACGCCGCTCCACCCCTCCGCGGCGGCGTGGCTCACGCGCTGGTGGGCGCTGCCCATCGAGGCCACCTCGGGCGATGACCTCCTCTGCGTCAACGTCGCGGCCTCCCTGGAGGGGAGCGAGCGGCAGGTCGCGCGCGTCGTCGATCACGTGAAGGCCTGTCACCGCTGGCGCTACACGCTGTCGATTCCCGTGGCGGTGGGCGTCAACGGCGGCTTCTTCGCGCTCGCCAACGCGTCCGGTGAGGTGATCTTCGAAGACCAGGGTCGACCCACGAGGCCGCTCGGGTGCGAGCTCGCGGCGTGGCTCGATGCCCTGGTGCCCCTTCCCCTCTAGCAATCCTACGCGTCGCGTGCGGCCCAGCGGCGCCAGGGCAGCAGTGCGATGACGATCACCTCCCCGACGATCACGACAGGCGAGGTGAGCGCGTGCAGCTCCGTCGCCCGCGCCACGATGGTCGTCACGAGGAGCGCCGCGGCGAGGGCGGTGAGGGGGATCATCACGTTGATCGACCTGGGCTTCTCCCGCACCACCGGCGTCATCGTCGACATCGCGACGCTCAGCACCCGATCGATGCCCTGCTTCGCGCGCGCGGCCCGGGCCGGGTCGTCGACCAGCGCGCGGTAGCGTCGTGCGGCGTCGGGGAGCCGTTGGAGCGTCGCCGCGAGGCCGACGAAGCTCTTGTGCTTCGCCTCGCTGTCCCACTGTTCGAGCAGGGCGGCCCAGGCGACATCGAGGGGGTCGGGGGGTGGCGGCGCGCTCATGGCGAACGGTATTGTGCCCGCGATGCGTGCGACGGGGCAACGACGTGGTGAATGCGGGGCGCCCGCGCGCACCCAATGGGTTCACGGCGGCCGCGTGTTCGGGCATGATCCGCCGGACCAAGAGCACATGGCACACGGGATCGCAGGCAGGATGGCACGGTACGCGTACCGGATGGGTGCGCAGTTCTTCAACCCCCTGCGGTGGCCGAGCGTGCCCGTGGAGCTGGCAGAGTACGCGGCCGACCTCCGCGCGTTTCGCCGCATGCGCGGGGCGCGCCCGGTGCCCCTCGACATCGAGCCCATCTTCTTCAATCGACGGATCCGCAGCCCCTTCGACGCCCACTACACCTACCAGGCCGCGTGGGCCACGCGGCTCATCGCCGCCCGCGCGCCCGCCGCGCACGTCGACGTGTCGTCCGCGGTCCCCTTCGTGGCGCAGCTCGCCGCGATCGTCCCGGTCACGATGTACGAGTTCTCCGCGCCCGACATCGCGCTCGAGGGGCTCACCGTGCGGGAGGCGACGGTGGTGGCGTTGCCCATGGCCGACCGGAGCGTCGACTCCCTCAGCTGCCTCCACGTCATCGAGCACGTCGGGCTCGGGCGCTATGGCGATCCGCTCGACCCTGACGGGATGGACAAGGCCACCCGTGAGCTCTGTCGCGTCGTGGCGCCGGGCGGTGCGCTGTATGTTTCATTCCCCGTCGGGCGCGAGCGCGTGGCCTTCAACGCGCACCGGGTGACCGACGCCGAGGCCTTCGTGGCCCGCGTGGCGGCAGAGGGGCTCACGCTGTGTGGCTTCGCCCTCATCGACGACGAGGGACGCTTCCACGACGGGGCGCAGCCCGCAGACGCGCGCGACCTCGCGTACGGCTGCGGCTGCTTCTGGTTTGGTCGGGAGGTGGGTTAGTTGTAGCGGCGGCCGCGGGGGGCGGCGCTGGCCACGGTGCGGCCCTGCGGAGCGCCCGGGATGGCGGGGAGCGATCGCGGCGCTGACGCCGGTCGACCGTACTGCGGGCGCGACTGCGACGCGGGCGGTGAGGGCATCGCGGGTAGCGGGCGCGCGGTGGTCTTCGGCGTCAGCGGCGGGAGCGCCGAGCCGAGGAGGCGCTCGATCACGCGCAGGGTGTTGCGCTCGTCGGGCATCACGAACGACGTCGCCCGCCCGGCGCGCTGGGCGCGGGCCGTGCGGCCGATGCGGTGCACGTAGTCCTCCGGGTCGGCCGGCAGGTCGTAGTTGACCACGTGAGCGACCGCCTCCACGTCGATGCCGCGCGCCGCGATGTCGGTCGCCACGAGGATGCGCGCGGTGCCAGCGCGGAAGCTCTCCAGGGCGCGCTCGCGCTGCGACTGCGAGCGGTCGCCGTGGATCGCGTCGGCCGCGTGCCCCGCCGCGCGGAGCTGCTTGGCCACGCGGTCGGCGCGGTGCTTGGTGCGCGTGAACACGAGGACGCTCCCGGTCTCGGCGTCGAGCAGGTCGAGGAGGACGGGCGTCTTGGCGTTGATGTCCACCAGCCAGAGGGCCTGCTCGGCGCGGGCGGCGACGCGCGGCGGGTCGACCGCCACGCGGGCCGGGTCGCGCAGCCCGACGGCGAGGACGTCGCGCCAGTTGGGGTCGCCCGGCGAGGGCATCGTGGCCGAGAACAGCAGCGTCTGGCGGGCCGCGGGCACCTTCGCGAGGATGCGCCGGAGCTGCGGCGCGAAGCCCATGTCGAGCATGCGGTCGGCCTCGTCGAGGATGAGCACGCTGACGCCTTCGAGGCGCGCGGTGCCCGACTGCATGTGGTCGATGAGCCGGCCGGGCGTGGCGATGATGAGCTGCGGACGCGCGGCGAGGGCGCGGCGCTGGCCCTCCATCCCGACGCCGCCGAACACCACCGCGATGCGCACGGGGCGCTCGGCGGAGAGCACGACGGCGGCGTCGGCGATCTGGTCGGCGAGCTCGCGCGTCGGGGCCAGCACGAGGGCCACCGCGCCCGGCGTTTCGGCGAGGCGCTCGAGGGTCGGCAGGAGGAACGCGGCGGTCTTGCCGGTGCCCGTCTGCGCGCAGCCGATGAGGTCACGGCCCGTGAGGGCGACCGGGATGGCGGCGATCTGGATGGGGGTGGGGGTGAGGTAGCCCGCGCGGCGGACGCTGGCGAGGCTGGAGGCAGAGAGGCCGAGGGATTCGAATGTCATCGTGGAGCGTGCGTGGCTTTCCGGGTGCGTCGGCGCAGCCCGCAAGGGTGCGTCGGCGCGTCGCGGGGCATCGGTCAGGCGTCGCGAGGGACTGAGGGTGAGGAGAACCGAACGAAGCGCGTCAGGAGCGACGCGCGGCGGGGTGACCGATCGAGGCGGGCGCGTATCTACGCCCTCACGGCTCCGTCCGCAAGCGGCCCTTCACCGTTGGTGGCGCGGTCACACGTCGCAGAAGCGCGCGTGGAGGCGTCGGGTGAGCGCGTCGACCGCCCCGGCAGCGACCACCAGCGTCACACGGAACGGTGACGTCGTGATCGCGCGCGGCGTGATCCCCTCTTCACGCGCGATCGTCAGCGCGCCGCGGAGCACCTTGCCGTCCTGCGTGAGTCCGTCACCGACGAGTGACACCGCGCCGACCGCGTCGCCGTCGCCCGGGCTCAACGACGTCACGCCGAGCGCCGCCAGCGAGCGCCGCGCGCGCTCCCAATCGGGGACGCGCGGCAGCGGGATGAGGCCGCTCGCGCGACCGCCGTCCACGCGGAGCTCCCGCAGCGGCACCTGGGCGTCGTCCGCGGCTGACAGCAGATGCGCGGCGGCGTCGGCGTCCGCGACGGGGCCCTCGATCCATGCCACCTGATGGTCACCGACCACCGCCCGGACGCCGCTTGCGTCGCGTGGGCTGTCGGCGCGGACCACCGTCTCACGCCCGGTGCCGTCGACCGGGTCGGCGGTCTTGCGCGCGTGGATGGCGATTCGCTCGCGGCGGGCGAAGGCCACCGCCTCCGCGTTGAGCACCTTGGCGCCGCACTCGGCCATCTCCTGGAGCTCTTCGTAGCCCATCGCGGGGATGTGTCGCGCCTCGGGGACGACGCGCGGGTCGGCCGAGTACACCCCGTCGACATCGCTGTAGATCTCGCAGCGCGCGGCGCCCAGAGCGGCGGCCAGGGCGACCGCCGTGGTGTCGCTCCCACCGCGACCGAGGGTCGTGATCTCGCGCCGGTAGCTCATGCCCTGGTAGCCGGCGACGATCACGATCTTCCCGCGCGCGAGCTCGTCCTCGATGCGGTGCGGTCGCACCTCGAGGATGCGCGCGTCGAAGTGTCGATCGTTGGTGATGATCCCGCTCTGCGATCCGGTGAACGAGATCGCCTCGTGACCGCGCTTCTGGATGGCCATCGCGAGCAGCGCCATCGAGACGCGCTCGCCCGTCGTGAGCAGCATGTCGAGCTCGCGACGCGGAGGGTTCGGATCGACCTGCTTGGCGAGCGCCAGCAGCTGGTCCGTCGTCTTCCCCATCGCGGAGACCACCACGACGACCGAGTCGCCCTCGCGGCGCGCGGCCACGACCTTGTCCGCGACGCGCCCGAGCTTCTCGACGTCCGCGACCGAGCTGCCTCCGTACTTCTGAACGACCGTGGCCATGACGCCTCCGCGCTGGAGCGAGCGATGGCTCGCCCGAGTCGCGGATAACACGGGGATCGAGCGCGCGTCCGCTTTCTGGCAGGCGGCCGGGATCTCGCACCCGTGCCTCGCTCTCGCTACGATCTCGCGGCCGATGGAAGGAGAGCTGTACACCTCGCCCGAGCTCGCCGAACGGCCCGCTGCCGACCGTGCGCTCACGCTTCGTGCGGAGGCGTTCGTCGAGAGCCTCGATCGTCTCGCTCCGTTCCCGATCGATCCGCCGCGGCGCTCGGAGCTGATCACCGAGGCCGCGACCGTGCTCGACGCGTTCGCTCGTGCGGCCGATCCGGTGGGAGTCCGCGAGGCGCTCGCGCTCGCTGGGCTCCTCGGCCGGCGAAGCGCCGAGCTCGGCGCGTCCGCCGTCGAGCTCGCGGCGGTGGTCGAAGCCCTGCTCGCGGTGGTCAGTGACACGCTCTCGACTGCGGATCGACAGGGCCTTCGTGGTCTCGTCCTCGAGGGCTACACGCGTGCCCTCCTCGAGCGCGATCGTGAGATGCAGCTCGATGCCCGCGTGCGCGTGACGCGGCCGTTCGTGGTCGCCCCACGGACGGTGATGCACGTGCTCCAGGGAAGCGCCGACGGCGACTGGATCGCGGGCGCCTCCGAGGCGCTGGGCCCACTGCTGCTGCACGCCGACGCGCGTTCGATCGTCGTGGTGGCGCAGCTCGATGGCGACGTCTCCGGAGCGTGCCTCGCGGAGCTGTCCGCCCTGGTCGACGTCGCGAACGTCGTCGGCGCTCGTGTGGTGTTCGCTTGCAACGCCGCGCTCGCCGAGGCGCTGCGGGCCCGCGTCGGGGAGCGTGCGAGCCTCGTGGTCGACGACACGACCGCCGCGGTCGCCGAGGCGCTCTCGAACGCTGCGACGAGCCCCACCGACGCCGTGCGTGCGCGGGTCGCGGGCCTGCTCAAGCGTCTCGGGGTCTGAGAGCGGCGCCCCCTTGCGTTGATCGATCGGGTCTGATCCCATCTTCGGGATGACGGCACCGATAC
>JBILLV010000391.1:0-7889 GCA_044375895.1 Polyangiales bacterium
AACACACCGTCGGGGCCGCGGATGATGAAGTGCCGCTGGCCCCACGCTTCGTCGCGCAGGCCGTGGACGAACTCGACGCCGAGGTCGGTGAGCCGGGCGTGCTCGGCCGTCGCGTCGGTGACCTCGAGGCTGAGCAGCACCCCGGCCGCGGGCGTCTGCGCGGCGGCCGGCAGCGACTCGTGTCGCATCGTCATCACGCCCAGCTCGAAGGCGGGGTTCGTCGGGTGCCCGAGTTGCACGTACCAATCGGACTCGAAGCGCACCACGAGGCCGAAATGGCGCTCGTAGAACCGGCGAGCGCCGCCGACGTCGCTCGACACGAGCACGGGAAACCAACCGGTGACGCGGGTGGAGGGGATCGCGGGGATGTCCATGCCTTGAAGTTACATACCAATGGTACGTAAATCAAGCAGGCGTCACCAGCGTGGGTCGCGCCGCGCTCGCACTCGAGCACGATGTGACCTCCAGGCGCTGCGTCGCCCGTGCATGCCGCCGCCCGGCTCAGCAGCGCCGACGGTGCACGACGAACAGCGCGTCGTACTGCGGCTGGAGATCCTTGACCGGACGCCCCTCCAGCTCCTCCGCGGCGATGCGCGCCGCCAGGTCCACGAGATACTCCTTGAGTTTGACGCAGTCGGTCGCATCGGGGATCGTGGTCGCGTCGATCGTCGCGGCGTCGAGGCAGGCCTCGGCGTCATCTTCGAGATCACAGCCGACGTCGTCGGCACGCGCTTCGATTCGTCCGGCGACGGTTCGCATCCGAGACAGGGTGCCCGGAGGCCGCATGCGGGATCGACTGACCCGTGCGGCCGTCCTGCGAGGGTCAACCGAGCATCGCCTGGACGAGGCGTCGGTCGGGCAGCGCGGTGATGATCTCGACGCGGAGCGGGCGCGTCTCTCCGAGGAGCGGTGGCCGTTCACGCGCGGTACACACGGTCCCGAGCGAGCACACCCGCGGGGCGTGGGACGGGCGCTACGGGGGTGCTTGACGGGCGTGGGCCATCGGATGCCCGATACCCCCTCGCGCGGACGACCCCAGCCCGTGTCGCGGGGCCGCGAGCAGAGGCTCGACCCGTGGCGGCGCCGCTCGCTTCAGTCATCGGCCGGGCAGGGGGCAGTCGGTGCTGGCGTCCAACGAAGGGGCGAGGTTGCGTGTGGCGAGCGACCGAGGCTGCGTGCTGCGCGACGGGGCCCTCACCCTCCCCCCGCACTCCGCAGTTGTCGCGCAGCGCGGGTGACGCATCCCTGCGCGCGATGTCCGCCGCGACGCCTCCGACGTGCCGTGCGCCGCCCCAAACCCGTACCCTCACACCGGCGCCCCCCGCAAAACATCGCCAGGGGCCTACTGCGGCGCGGCGGCCGCACTTCGTTGACTTCTGACGCCGCCTCCATGGCAACATCCAGGACATGACCCGAGCGGCAGATGATCGCGGCCTCGCGCGTCGAGAGTTGTTGCAGAGCGGTCTCGGTCTCTTCGCAGCACTCGTGGCGCACTCGATCCCGGGATGCGGTGATGACACCGCGCCGCTGGGCGACGCGGGGCAACCAGGTTCCGACGCAGCCCCCGACGCAGCCCCCGATGCAAGCCCCGACGCGGCGTCCGATGCAGCCCCTGACGTGGCGCCCGACGCGGCCCTGGATGCGACGCCCGACGCGGCACCCGACGGGACGCCCGACGCGGCACCCGACGCGGCCCTGGATGCGGTCGTGGATGCGGACCGCGACGCGACCGGCGACACGGGGATGGTCGACCCGACCGACCCCTACCTGGTGCCCCGCGACGCTCCCGCACTCCCGCGACTGCGCTCCCGCATCGCAGCCATCGGCCCGCTGCGCGCCCCCGATCGCAACGGCTTGCGGCTCCCCGACGGCTTCACCTCCCGCGTCATCGCCCGCACGGGTGAGCCGGTGGGGGGCACCTCCTTCCGCTGGCACGCGTTGCCGGATGGCGGCGCCACCTACGCCACTGCGGACGGAGGGTGGATCTACGTCTCCAACGCGGAGGTGCCGCTCCTCCCTCCGAGCCTCAGCGGCAGCGCGAGCGCGGTGCGATTCGACCGTGACGGGCGCATCACGGCGGCCTCACGCATCCTCAACGGCACGTCCATCAACTGCGCGGGCGGCAAGACGCCCTGGCACAGCTGGCTATCGTGTGAGGAGATCACCAGGGGCCGCGTCTTCGAGTGCGACCCCTGGGGCGAGCACCCCGCGATCGCGCGCCCCGCGCTTGGGGTCTTCAAGCACGAAGCCGCCGCGGTCGACCCGCGCAACGGGCACGTCTACCTCACAGAAGACGAGACTGACGGGCGGCTCTACCGCTTCGTCCCCACGCGCCGCACACCCCTGGGTCACCCCGACCTTCGAGAAGGCGCCCTCGAGGTCGCCGAAGTTCGCGGCGACATGGTCGCATGGTTCCCGGTGCCCGACCCGCGCTTCACCCGAGGCGTCGCGACCCGCTATCAGGTCACTCGCAGCACCGCGTTTGCGGGCGGGGAAGGGGTGTGGTGGCACGAGGGCACGGTGTACTTCACCACCAAGGGCGACGACAAAGTGTGGGCCTACAACACGGAGAGCCGACGCCTGCGGGTGATCTATGACCGCGCGATGCAGATGGGCACGGCTCCCTTGCGCGGCGTCGACAACCTCACGGTGTCGTGCTGCGGCGACGTGCTCGTGGCCGAGGACGGCGGGACGATGCAGATCGTGGCGATCCTCCCGGACGGCATGGTGAAGCCGCTGGTCCAGGTGGTTGGACACACCGGCTCGGAGGTGTGCGGCCCGGCCTTCGACCCGAGCGGGACTCGCTTGTACTTCAGCTCGCAGCGCGGCCCCGACGGGGGCTGGACCTTCGAGGTCAGCGGCCCCTTCCACGCCCCCATGCCGTAGGCGCGGCGCCATGCCGCCAGGACGGTGCTGCGGCGCAGCGTCCGGCCCGGTCGGACGCGGGCGGCGCAAGGCCCGTCAGGAGAGCACTTCGTTGACCGGCTGGAGCAACGGCGGGAGCTCGGTCTCGCCCAACCGCTGGCGGAGGTTGACCTCGATCATGCGGGAGATCGCGGAGAGCGAGAGGTCGTTGGGGTCGGTCCCGAAGGGCTCCTCGAGCTCGTCGCCCACCACGTCGAGCCCGAAGAAGGCGTACGCCACGAGGATCACCACGAAGGGCGTGTAGATCTTGACCGCGTCCACCACCCCGAAGGGGAGCGAGTAGCAGTACACCGCGACGATCCGGTGCATGAGCGTGGTGCTGAGAAAGGGGATGGGCGTCGACTTGATGCGCTCGCAGCCGCCCTGGATGTCGGTGAGCCCCGTGAGCGACGACTCGAGGACGGGGAGGTGCATCGTCTCGATCCACCCCCGCTCCCACGCCTCGCGGAGGATGATCGCGCCGCGGTGGGTGATCGCCGCGGGCTTGTTGGTCTCGCGCGCGAGCTGGTCGACCTCGTCCTTCGGCAGGAAGGCCGCGAGCTCCGAGTAGTCGGTGGCGTTGCGGAGCGAGAGCCGGAGGGCGTGGACGAACGCGATGGCCCGGTACACGAGGGCCTTGCGAAGCGCGACGACCTCCGGGTCCGCCGCGGCGCCCCGGGGGCCCACCAGCGTCGTGAACTGCCGCGCGATCGTGCGCGAGGTGTTGACGAGCGCGCCCCAGAGCTTGCGCCCTTCCCACCAGCGGTCGTAGCTGGCGTTGTTTCGGAAGCCGAGGAAGATGCCGAGGGCGACGGAGATGAGGGTGTACGGCAACGGCGTCAGGTTCGGGTGAAAGCCCCGGTTCTCCTCGAAGTACGTCACGACCAAAGCGACGAGCGCGACCCCGAGGATCCTCCACTTGGTTCGTGGCAGCTCGGTGCCGCGGTAGCTGAGGACAATCCGCCACCAGTTTTGTCGCTGCGGGATGATCATGGACGGCTGCAACTGTAGGGCACGGGGCGGACAGGCCCAAAATCCTGGCGGACGCCGAGGTCGAAGGCCGCGGTCGTGGGGCGAGCGACCCGGTCGCGTGCCGGTATGCGCGGCGGGCGGCCTGCGCGAGGCACGCGGCGACGTCGATGAGGTGGTTCACCGGAGAGAGCGGCCGCAGGGGCGCTCCGTCGCGCGCGAGAGAGGTCGCGGCGTCCGTGGGTTGCCGTTGCCGGGCGGGCTGGTTGAGGGGGACGCGCCCCAGCTCGTTGAGGGCCACCGTCGGCGTGCCGCGGGTGTGTCGCGACCGCGAGGGGCCCTCGCGCGGGCGTCGCGGCGCCGTCACGGCCGCGAGGGCCATCGACGGCGTGACGGCCCCTCGGCCCTCAACGAGCCAGCGCGGATCAGTGCCCCACAACCTCAACAAGATCGCTCGGCAACACGACAGCAACACGGCGCAACGGGCCGCGCGGCGGGACACACACGGTCCCGAGCGAGCACGGGGGCGTGGGACGGGCGCTGCGGGGGTGCTTGACGGGCGGCTCGCGGTGCCCACCTTCTCCTTCCGCAAGCACGCGAGCCTCAAGGCCCTCCTTCAGGGGATGGGCATGTCCGACGCCTTCCGCGGTGGCGTGGCCGACCTCTCGGGATGGACGGCACCCGCGCCCTCTTCGTGCAGGACGTGGTGCATGAGGGATTCAGCGCGGTCAACGAGCAGGGGACCGAGGCGGCCGCGGCGACGGCGGTGCTCGTCGGGCGCACGAGCGTCCCGCAGCCCGCGACCTTCCGCGCCGATCGGCCCTTCGTGTTCGCGATCCGCGACCGGTCCTCTGGGGCGCTGCCGAGGCACCTCCTCGGCCGGGCCCTTCGAGTGGGAGCGCGGTGGTCAACGTCGTGGGCGATGGGGCTCGGGCCCCGATCAAGGGAGTGACCAGCGCCGCGCCCAAACGTCCGTGTTTCGGGGTCGAGCGCAGGCGCGGACGGCGGCCTGAGGTTTGCTGCGACCCGCGGGACGTATGACTCCTGCTCCGCGCGTCGGCCTCCCGCTCCCTGGGCTCCTGCTGGGGTGCGCGTTGATCGTGTCGTCGTCCTGCACGGCGGGCCAGGGCGACGACATCACCCCGGAGTCGACGCTCGCGTCGTCCCTCACCAGCTCCCAGCGCCGCGCGCGCGCCGCGCAGATTCGCGAGGCGGCAGCGCGGGAGGGACTCACCCGCGCGGGGTGGCTGCTGGCGGGCATCGCCGACGCCGAGACGCAGCTCTCCCACTGCTGGTCGGAGCTCACCTGGGCGTGCCAGGGGCCCTACTCTGCAGACTGCCAGGGACCCGTCGTGGCGGGCGCAGGCGACGGCCCCTGCCGCGATCGACAGGGCGGTCTGGGGATGTTCCAGTTTGACGGCGGCAACTTCGACGAGACGCTGCGTCGCGACGGCGTGAGGGTGCTCTCCGTCGCGGGCAACGTGCAGGCGGCGGTGGAGTTCGTGCTCCAGATGGTGGTCGACTCGGCCTACATCGGCGGGGTGTCCAGCCGTGCCGAGGCCGTGGCCTGGCTCAACGGGGTGACGCCCGAGCATTCCCGTTTTCACCCCTGGGTGCAGACCGTCACCCACTACTACAACGGGTGCCGACCGGGGTTCAGCTGCTATCCCCAGCGGTACCAGCACTATCGCGACAACGCCCGGGGCATCTGGTCCGAAATGGGCCCGGGGTTCTGGAACGCGCCGCCCGCCCCATCGCCCTCCCCGTCGCCGCCCGCCGCCGCGGGCGCCCAGGCCATCGAGGTGTACTGGGCGCGCCAGGCCGACGGCGCCTACGACCTCCGCGCGCTCGCTCCGCCGGCCATCGTACGGGTGGAGTACCTCGTCGATGGCTGGCGCATCGGTGCCGCCACCCGGGCCGAGGGCAGCAACTTCCCCATCCGCTACCGCTTCCACGAGGCCACCGACGAGCGGCTGCTGGAGGTGCGCGGCTACGACGCCGGAGGCCGCGCGGTGGGCCTCGGCGAAGGCCTCCTCGACGTGACCGAGGGCGTCGGCGTGTACATCAAGCAGATGGGCGCGGCCCTCTACGAAATCGGGCTCGAACGCGCACCGGCCGACGTGGCCTCCGTGGAGGTCAGGGCCGACGGATTTCTCCTGACCGACGACGTGAGCGGCCTGCCCCGCAGCCCGCGCCGCGCCGTCCGCAGCCGCTTCCTGCAGCTCGGGCCGCGGCAGTTTGAGATTCGCACCTTCCATGTCGACGGCTCCCTGCGCGGCGTGCTCCGTCGCAGCTTCACCCTCCGCCACGCGGCGCCCACCGCCCCGCCTGTCGCGGCCCCCGCCGAGGGGCGCGTGCTCAGCGCGACGCCCTATCGCTACCAGTACGCCAACGCCAACGACCCTTCGGGCACCTGCGGCGTCACCTCGGCGAGCATGGTGCTCGGTCACCACGGCATCCACGCGACGCCCGACCAGCTCTTCGTTCGACACGGCGTGGCGCAGGGGCAGAGCCCGGCCGCCCTCGCCGCCCTCTACCGCATGTACGGCTTGTACGCCGCGAGCACCTACGCGGGCACCTTCGCGCAGGTGCGCGCCTACCTCGACGCGGGCCTGCCCGTGGTGGTTCATGGCGATTTCACCCCCAGCGGGCACATCGTGGTGGTGGTGGGCTACGACCGCGACGGCTTCATCGTCCACGACCCGTCGGGGCGTTGGGACGGCGCGCTGCGCGGCAGCTACGCGGGCCGCACCGACACCAACGGGCGCTTCGTCCGATACAGCCTCGCGTCGCTCGAACGCGTCATCGGTCCGTCGGGCGACGTGTGGCTGAGCGTCGCCTCCCGCTCTCCGCTATAGACTCCACACCGCGGCGAGCGCGGGGGGATGACGACCTCCGTGCCGAGGACGGCGTTGCGCGCGATGCGGTCACTCCAGCAACTCCGCGCGCCGTGCAGCGAGAGTCGACCGAACCTCCCGTATGGGACGCATCGGTCGGGCGGCGGGGCGGGGACTTGACGACGAGGGGCGTTGAACGCCTTTTCCCCTCGCGAGCACGCAATGACGTTCGAGCGGAGGCAGCATGGGACGGCGATCCTACCGACCTCGTGCTTCGCCAGAATGGCGCGATGGTGAGCCCGAACCCGTGGCGCCCGCCGCCCGGCCCCGCCGCCCGCGCGCCCCGTCGCCTCCTCGATGGGCCCTTCTGACGCGGCGCCGCGATCTCCTACCGCGCCTTCGCCGCCTTGCGCTTCGGCGCGCCGAACACGTCGCCCTCCGCCTTCGCCGTCACCGCGGACCGCAGCCACCGCGTGAGCGTCGCGGCGTTCGCGCACGCCATCACCTCAGCCTCGCGCTCCTTGCTCACGGAGATGCCCCGCACCGCGAGCACCGTCAGCAGCGCTTCAGCCTTTCCCTCGGCCTTGCCCTCGGCCTTGCCCTTCTTCGTCGCGGCCTCCTCTGCCTTCCAGAGCCACTCTGGCACCTCGAGCTCTCCGAACGGTGTCTTCTCGATCATCATCGCCTCCAGGAGCTGCCGCAGGGCGGGGCGCAGCTCGCTCCGCATGAGCAACAAATACGCCCTCCCAGTCGACGCATCAAGCACCCCGAGCGCCGCGGGCACCGCACGCACGATGGCCTCCCCCTCGTCGCCGCTCGTGTTGGCGTGGGCGAGCACCGACAGCACGGCCAGCTCCGGGTGCGTGTGCGCGAAGGACGGGTCGGTCACCTTCGGGATGGCGTAAGGGCCGAACACCATCGGACGCCAGCTCCCGCACCCCGGCGACACCTCGACGGGCAGCGCGGCCCACGCCGCCACGCCTGCGTCGAGGGTCACCGCCAGCACGTAGGCCGGGCAGCGGAAGCGCGAGCGGGCCTGCGCGGCGTATGCTGGCCAGGTGAACTTCTTGTCCTCGTCGATCGCGAGCTGCGACTCGGTGACGATCGCCAGAACGCGCCGCTCCTCGCCGTTGGCGCCGCGCGCCCAGAGCTCGACGAGCGCGTCGGCGCGAAACTCCA
>JBILLV010000087.1:0-29664 GCA_044375895.1 Polyangiales bacterium
GCGCCGCCGCGCCACGCCTCGGCTTGTTCGTGATCGACAACGGCGGGCAGCCCTTTGTCGCGGCGGGTCCGGTGTCGCGCGCGTGGGAGGTGACGGCGCCGCCCGGCTCGCGCGCCGATCGGGTGCTCGCGAAGGGACGCACCGAGGGGCTGTCGCCGTGGTCGGCGTCGTGGCTGGTGGCGCAGAGCCCCGAGCCGCCCCTCGCGGTGACGGAGGTGGAGCCTGGCAACCCGCAGCGGCGCACCTTCGTGGCCCGCGGCGCGGAGGACCTCGGCGTCGTGACCCTGGAGCTGCTCGACGTGCACGGCGTGGTGATCGGGACGAGCGCGCGGGCGGTGGGGCGGCGCTCGTCGCGCTTCGTGTTTCCGCGGGTGCCCTCGCGGGTGTCGGACAGCGACGGGCACGCGGGGCGACAGCCGCGGTACATCGACAACACGCGGGGGCGCTGGGCGCCGCACACGCTTCGCATCCGCGCGGAGGGCTTCTGGGTCGAGCGCCCGCTGCGCGCGGGGGAGGGGCTGCGCGTGACCCTCGGCGAGATGGGCGCCATCGACGAGCGGGGCGAGCTGACGGAGGCGCGCCGCGAACGGTAGTCGCGGCGGGGGGAATGGGTGGTAGAGTTGAGAGGTCCGCGCGGGACGACGTTGCGCCCGCGTTGGAGGAGTGGCCGAGTGGTCGATGGCAGCGGTTTTGAAAACCGCCGAGGGCGTAAGTCCTCCAGGGGTTCGAATCCCTTCTCCTCCGCAACACAAGGTGTCCGGCGCGTGTCGGGCGCTGACTGGGTGGGGCTGAAATCTGATGGTCCGTGAAGCCGCCTCCATCGAGCGCGGTTCGCCTTGTTTTCCAGCAGATCGGGGGCTCGGTGGGCGGACGACGTTGAGGCCCGGTGAGGTCCGGTGCCGTGCCCGTTGAACTTGTTCTCGCAGCGCCGCGGCGGGTCCGCCGGGTCGGGATGGCACTGCCCGTTCTCACCGGCGTTCTGGTACATCTGTGCTGCTGGCGCTCGGCGCGGCGGTGGCCGATCTCGACGCGGATGCGGGCGCGAAGCGCGACGAGGCCAGCTATCCCCCGGAGCGGATGCGACCCGTGGAGATCCGCCTCGGTCCGAAGCAATGGGATTCGCGCGGCGGCGGTCGCGCCATCGAGGGTGGGGCCACCCATTTCGCAAAGTCCTCCGCGCGAAAGGTGATGCAGCGGCGCGGTCGACAACCACGGCGAGGCTGTGGGGGCGAGGCCGTTGCCGCACGAATGACTCGTGGCCGGCGCGCACCCTATGGGTCGCGATGGTGATGTACGTGCGTCTCCTCCTCACGGTTGTGCTGGTTGTCGCGTGCGCCGCCCCCGAACCTGGCGAGATGGGCCGCACGTCCGACGGATCGACCGCGCACGACACCTCCCATCGTCGGGAGGACGTTCAGCGGGACGACGTCGGCGGGGCAGGGGACGACGACCCGCGAGATGGTGGCGCAGACGCGGCGGTCGCCCGGGGGTTCGGCGCCGCGCTGAACGTCGGCGAATGTTCGGCGTGCTCCAGGGTCCTCGGTCTCCCGAACCCGACCCGCGCGGATGCCGCGGCGGTGGCCGATCGCGCTGACCTCGACGTGCGCGTCGACAGCGCCGTCGACGCCTCGCCGCCCGATCGCCTCGACGACACCACAGCGCCCGACCGCCCGGACGGCGTCGGCTCGGACGCCCCGCTCGATCGCGACGCAGCGAGCCTGGACGTCGCCATCGACGTCCCGTCGGAGGCCGCAGCAATCGACGCGCCGAGCGGGTCGGAGGGGGGCGTCGATGGATCGACCAGCCCCTTCTGCCGAACCGGGGAGGTCGGCGGCGTCCCGACCTCCACGCCGCCGATCAACGACACCCTCGAGACGGCTCTCCGCGTCCCCGCATCCATTACATCCATCAGCGGCTCGGCGAGCGGCCCCAGGTACTTCGTCGTGACGGTACCGCCGTATGCCTCGGTCTTCGTGTCCTTTTGGGTCGGGGGGCGGGCGATGCTGCCGTCGCCAGGCGCCGCCGTCCTCGACTGCTGCGGCACTGCGGGCTGTCGTTCCATCGCGAGGAGCTATTGTACGCCGACGATCGACCCCGCGGATCCCAACGCTTGCGTGTTCGCGGGATCCAACGCGTCGTCGGCGCCGAGAGACCTCGTGATCTTCCTGAGGGGTGAGGCGCGTTGCGCCATGTACGCTTACAATTCTCCCAACAACCTCTGTGAACACGCGGAAGAGCTCGTGCCGGATGGGCGTTCGGTGCACTCCGGGGCAGGCTATTACGGCGTACAACGCGCGGCCTCATGTATGCCAGCCTCCACCTACAGAACGCGCTACCACACGCTCGTGGTGCCCCCCCGAACGACGCTCACCGTTTCGGGTACCGGGTACGGCATGGCACCCGCTGTCATCGAAGTTCTCTCCGCCTGCGACGTCGCCGTGGCCCTCGCGTGCGTCGTGAGCCGCGCCTACCCTCCAGAGTCGCCCGAGGTCTACACGACGACGACGCAGTGGAGCAACACCGGCGCGGAGGCGCGTCGTGTCTGGGTCGTCTCTGGCGTGGTGGCGGAGTTCACCTCCTACGAATATCGCCAGTTCCATGAGTACACCCTCCGCGCGACGCTCACCCCGCGCTGACGGGCGGTTGCTGGACTCCAGCGCCGGGCTCGCCGACGAACTCGGCGTGGGGTGATCCACTACAGCAGCACGGCACAACGGGCCGCGCGGCAGTGCACACACGGTCCCTCCCATGAGGAGATTGCACAGGCTGCACTAAGGCCCGCGCACGAAACCCTTGAAATGCAGCAATTTTCGAGCCTCCCCGGCGGCTTTGCAAACCGCCGTGCCCGCAAAGGCGCCAGGGCTTCGAATCCCTTCTCCTCCGCTAGAAATGGGGTTCCGGAAGTCCTCACGCGCAGCGTCCAGGCGGCTCCTCTCGCGGGCACGCGTGACCGTCACCTGACGCGGTTCACGCCCGACGCTCGCACGGTCGAAGCGCTCGTCGCGCTGCTCGAAGCGCTCTGACGCGCGTGCGGGCGTCAGGCCGCGCGGGTGGCGCTGCCTCCACACAAAATGTCAGGAAAAAAGCCATCGCGACGTCGACGTGGCGCTTCCGCGGGGCCGCGCCATCGACGATAGTGACGGTGGCGATTCATCCGGTCGCCGCGCGTCACGCTCACGCCTGAGCACCGCGCGGCACCCCCTCGCGGAGCAACTTATGAAGAGACGATCGATCAACGGATGGTGGGTAGCGGCGCTCGGTGCGCTCGCCACGCTAGGCGCTTCCTGCACCGACGGGACGGCCGTCGTGGGCGGGGACGCCGGCAGCGGCATGGACGCACCGACCGACATGCCGCCCACCTGCAAAGGTACCCAGCGCCTCTGCGGCAGCACGTGCGTCAGCGTGATGAGCGACGACCGCAACTGCGGCGCGTGCGGCGTGGCTTGCGCCGGCAGCACGCGCTGCACGGCGGGGGCCTGCCGCGTCGTGTGTCCCGCCGGGCAGATGGCCTGCGCGGCGGGCGGCGGAGACGCTGGCGTCGACGGCGGGGACGGCGGCGCGGGGGAGATCTGCGTGCTCCCCGAGACCGACCTCCAGAACTGCGGCGGCTGCGGCCGCGCGTGCCCCGCGGGCCAGGTGTGCTCCGCGGGGGCGTGCACCACCACCTGCGCGGCGGGCCTCACCACCTGCAACGGCGTGATGCGCTTCTGCGCCGACACCACGCGCGACCCCAGCAACTGCGGCGGCTGCGGCGTCACCTGCGCCCCCGGCCAGGCCTGCGCCATGGGCACCTGCGGCACGAGCTGTCCCTCGGGCCAGACCGCGTGCACGGGCGACGCCGGCGCGGGCTACTGCGCCGACCTCACCGCCGACCGCAACAACTGCGGCGCGTGCGCCATGGCCTGCCCCTCTGGCCAGGCCTGCTCGGCGGGAACCTGCGTCACGAGCTGCCCCGCGGGTCAGACCGTATGTGACGGCGCCTGCCGCGACGTCCAGAGCGACCGCGGCCACTGCGGCATGTGCGGCACCGCCTGCGCCGCGGGCCAGGTGTGCTCCGGCGGGATGTGCGTGGTGAGCTGCCTCGCGGGCCTCACCGACTGCACGGGCTCGTGCCGCGACGTCCAGAGCGACCGCGCGCACTGCGGCGCGTGCGGGATGGCCTGCGCCGCCGGCCAGGTGTGCTCGGCGGGCCGCTGCGTGGTGTCGTGCGCCACCGGCCTCACCGACTGCATGGGCTCGTGCCGCGACCTCGACGGCGACCGCGCCAACTGCGGCATGTGCGGGATGGCCTGCGCCGCGGGCCAGGTGTGCTCCGGCGGCATGTGCGTGGTCTCGTGCGTGACCGGCCTCACGAGCTGCGGCGGGTCGTGCCGCGACCTCCAGAGCGACCGCGCCAACTGCGGCATGTGCGGGACGGCCTGCGACGAGGGCCAGGTGTGCTCCGCCGGGCGCTGCGTGGTCACCTGCGGGGCCGGGCTCACGAGCTGCTCGGGCTCGTGCCGCGACCTCCAGACCGACCGCTCCAACTGCGGCGCCTGCGCCACCGACTGCCCCGCGGGGCAGGTGTGCTCCACCGGTCGCTGCGTCGTGTCGTGCGGCGCCGGCCTCACCAACTGCGGCGGCTCGTGCCGCGACACCGCGGGCGACCGCGCCAACTGCGGCACGTGCGGGACGGCCTGCGCCGAGGGCCAGGTGTGCTCGTCGGGGAGCTGCGTGGTGAGCTGCCTCGCGGGCCTCACCAACTGCGCGGGATCGTGCCGCGACATCCAGAGCGACCGGGCCAACTGCGGCGCGTGCGGCATGGCCTGCGCTGCGGGGCAGGTGTGCTCCGAAGGACGCTGCGTGGTGAGCTGCCTCACGGGCCTCACCAACTGCTCGGGCTCGTGCCGCGACCTCGAAAGCGACCGCGCCAACTGCGGCACCTGCGGGATGGCCTGCGCGGCGGGCCAGGTGTGCTCCGCCGGGCGCTGCGTCGTGTCGTGCGGGATGGGCCTCTCCAACTGCGGCGGCTCGTGCCGCGACCTCCAGAGCGACCGGGCCAACTGCGGCGCGTGCGGCATGGCCTGCGGCGCGGGTGAGGTGTGCGTCGACGGCGGCTGCTCGCTCTCGTGCCCGACCGGTCAGTCCGCGTGCGGCGGCACCTGCGTCGACTTCCGCAGCGACCCGGCCAACTGCGGATCCTGCGGCCGCGCCTGCGCCGCCGGTCAGCTCTGCTCGGCGGGCACCTGCGTGGTGACCTGCGGCGCCGGGCTCACCAACTGCTCGGGCTCGTGCCGCGACACCGCCACCGACCGCGCCAACTGCGGCGCCTGCGCCCGCGCCTGCGCGTCGGGGCAGGTGTGCACCGCCAGCGCGTGCGTCACCTCGTGCCCGACGGGTCAGGACTCGTGCGGCGGGTTCTGCGTGTTCACCGCCAGCGACCCCAACAACTGCGGGGCCTGCGGCGTCCGCTGCCCCGACCGCGCGAGCGCGAGCCGCGTGTGCGCCGACAGCACCTGCGCCTACGTGTGCTCGGCGGGCCGCGCCGACTGCGACCTCGCCGCGGGCAACGGCTGCGAGGTCACGCTCGCCAACGACGCGCGCAACTGCGGCGCGTGCGGCAACGTCTGCGCGACGGGCATCGCCTGCAACGCCGGGCGCTGCTCCTTCGGCGGCGGGGCCGACATCACCGTGGCCGGCACGGTCTCCATCAACGCCACCGCGGCTTCGGCGGCGGCGGCGGCGGGCGCGACGACCGTCACGCTCTCCAACGTGCGCGGCACCTTCGCGGCCGGCCAGCTCATCCTGCTGCACCAGACGCAGGGGGCCACCGGGTCGGTGGGCTACTACGAGTATGCACGCGTGGCCTCGGTGAGCGGCGCCACCCTCACCCTCGTCGCGGCGATCACCAACCCCTACATCACCGACGCGACGCGACGCGCACAAGCGGTGGTGGTGACCGAGGCCGGCGCGGTGACCGTCCCTGCGGGCACGACGCTCACCGCCCCCGCGTGGGACGGCAACACGGGTGGCATCCTCGCCCTCGACGTCGCCAGCACCCTCACCGTCGCGGGCGCGCTCCAGATGAACGGCCGCGGCTTCCGCGGTCGTCGCCATGACGGCGTGTACCGCTGCGCGCGCGGCTTCCAGGGCGAGGGGCACCTCGGGCTCGGCGGCGTCGACATCGCGGGCAACGGGAGCGGCGGCGGCGGCGGCGGCCAGGGCCAGGACGACGGCGTCGGCGGCGGCGGCGGCTACGGCGCGGCGGGCGCTGCCGGGACGCCGCGCGGCGGCTGCGGAACCTGCGCGGAGTGCGTCAGCGGCGCCATCCCCGGCGGCGCGGGCGGCGTCGCCGTCGGCGCGACCAACCTGTCGCTGTCGGTGTTCCTCGGAGGCGGCGGCGGCGAGGGCGGGGCCGACGAAGACGGTTGCCGGCCCGGCAGCGGCGGCAGCGGCGGCGGCATCATCCTCGTGCGCGCGACGACCGTCACCGTGACGGGCTCGGTCAGCGCGGCGGGCGCGGCCGGCGGCGACGGCGACTCGGCCTGCGGCGGCTGCGGCATGGGCGGCGGCGCGGGCGGCGCGGGCGGCGCGGTGCGCATCCTCGCCATCGGGACGGCCTCCCTCGGGAGCAACCTCGTCACCACCAGCGGCGCCACCGGCGGCCTCAGCACCTGCGGCAGCACCCGCGGCGCCACCGGCGGCGTCGGCCGCATCGGCGTGCGCGCCGCCACCGTCACGGGCACCACCTCGCCCACCTTCGACACCAACTGACCCCAACGCTCCGTGCGGGCGGTCGAGCGCGGTGCGGCGCATCGATCGCCCCGCCCAACCTTCGGTGACGGAAACGCCCTCGCGCTCCCAAACGCGCTGGGTTAGAACCGCCCCCGATGCGCACCGTGACTTCACGACGATGCCTCGCGCTCCTCGGCGCGCTCCTCGCGGGCTGCACACGCGATGGGATCCCCATCGGCGAGGCCGAGGCCGACCGCCTCCCGCTCGCAGGCAACCCCCTGTTCGCGCACTACCAGTCGACGCTCCCCGGGGTCACCACCGTCGGCGACCTGTTCACCCGCACGCTGGCGTTCACGGGCAAGCCCACCCCCCGCGAGCTGCTCCGCGCGATGCAGGCGAGCAACCCCCCCGCCGCAGCGGGCGCCGTCCCGCTTAGCGTGTTGAGCTACAACGTCGCGCTCCTCGACGTGTCGCTCTTCGGCGTGGTGCAGTACGGTCGCACGCCCACCCTCGACGAGCGCCGCGCCATCACCGCCCAGACCATCTTCGCGCAGGGCTACGACATCATCGGGCTCCAGGAGGTGTGGGGCGAGTCCGACCTCCGACGCTTCCGCGAGGTGGGCGCGGCGATGGGCTACTGGGTCGTCTCCTCCGCGCGCGACGGGTACACCGACGGCCTCGCCATCGCCGTGCGCCGCGCCGTCGCCCCGTCCCCGGGCGCCGTGATGTTCGACCAGTACACGGAGATCGCGGACAACGAGTTCTTCCCCGCGCCGGGCTTCTCGCGCGGCTTCCTCGCGGTGCGCTTCCAGCACGCGACGCTCGGGTCGACGGTGGTCTACGTCACCCACACCGCGGCCTTCCCCTCCGCGTGGCGGCTCCGCATGCAGCACGCCCGCGAGCTCGGCCTCCACGCCCGCGCCAACGTGCGCGCCGACGAGCTCCTCTTCGTGCTCGGCGACTGCAACGGGGCCCCCTACTACCGGGCCGACACCTGGGCCCTCCCGGGCGGCGCGCAGGAGCCCGAGTGGTTCTCCAACACGCTCTCCTACCCCATCCTGATGCACTACACCGGCGCTGTGGACCTCGCCATCCGCGGGCGCAGCGCGGCCGACGCCGACCTCGACATCACCGCGGGCGACCTCGTCCCCAACAACGCCGCCCGCGCCGCCGAGCTCCCCTTCGGCACGCCGGGCTACTGCGCCACCGTCCCGCGCGACGCCTTCTCCGCCACCGACTGCAACCCGCTCTATTTCCAGCAGTACGCGGCGACGGAGTTTCCCGCGCGCATCGACTTCGTGTTCGGGCGCGACCCGGGCACCCGCCTGCACGTCGCGGAGAGCCGCCTCGCCTTCACCGAGCCCGTCGCGTACGGCGGCACCATGGGGCCGCTCAGCGACCACTACGGCCAGCTCGTACGCCTGCTCGTCGCGCCCCCGCGCTGACTCAGAAGGTGTACCCGACCGTGATCAACGGCACCGTCGGGATCGCGCTGAGATAGTAGTAGTACACGCTCCCGCGGCGGGCCTGCGGCGCGCCCGCGTACCCGACCAGCGGGAGGTGGATCGCCGCAGTGAAGCCCGTCCGGTGGACGAGGCGCACGCCCGCGAGCAGCCCCACCGTCACGAAATTCACCGGCGCGCTGTGGATGAAGCCCACCGCGGGGGTCACGTCCGCCGTCAGACGCAGGCTGTCACGCTCCACCAACGGGAGCGCCACGCCGCCGAACACCAGCGCCGAGACGACGTAGTTGCGCTCGGAGTCGGCCAGCGCGCCGAGGCCCGTGAGCTGCGTGGTGGCGCCCGCGTAGACGTAGCGCCCGATCGTCGCGTCGAAGGTGAGCGTCGCGTTGAGCCCCAGGTGGAGGCCGTACCGACGGAGCGGGCGCGGCGCCGTCACCGTCGGAGGCGCCACCGTCGGAGGGGCCGACGCAGGGAGGACGACCGGGGCGACGATCGTAAAGGCGATCGAGAGGAGGGTCGGCACGGGGGAGCGTTGGTACCTCGGAACACCGCGCCCTGTCACCGCTCCCCGTGAACCCCAGATCACCATCACGACAGCGAGTGTCAACTTGACAGTCGAAGTGTTCTGTTTCAGAGTGCGGTCTACAACGGGAGGCACGACACACAGCCCATGACGACCTACGGACTTGCTACGACAGACGGCCGCTCCATCCCCCTTCGCGGGGTCGAGGTGGAGGGCGAGGTGCTCGGGGCGCACGCGCGCGTCCGGGTGCGCCAGCGGTACTGCAACGAGGGCCGCGCGCCGGTGGAGGCCGTGTACACCTTCCCCCTGCCGGCCGACGCCACCGTGTGCGGCTTCACGATGACGTGCGACGGCCGCACCTCCGAGGGCGTCGTGAAGGAGCGCGAGGCGGCCTTCCGCGCCTACGACGACGCCGTGGTCGCGGGCCACGGGGCCGCCCTCCTCGACCAGGAGCGTCGCAACGTCTTCACCGCCAGCGTGGGCAACCTGCTGCCGGGCGAGGAGACGCTCATCGAGGTGGAGTACCTCCAGCGCGTGCAGGCCGACGAGGGAGCCCTGCGCTGGATGATCCCCACGCTCGTCGCGCCGCGCTACATCCCGGGCGCCCCCGCGGGCGATCGCACCGCCCACGGCGAGCACGCCCCCACCGACCGCGTCCCCGACGCCGACCGCATCACGCCCCCGCGCGTCCGCGACGTCCCCTACGGCCTCCGCCTCGACCTCGTGTTCGACCTCGGGCGCGAGGTGCGCGTCGAGTCCCCGTCGCACCCCATCGCCACCGAGCGCGAGGGGGGCCGCGTGCGGGTTCGCTTCCATCAAGACGAGGTCGCGCTCGACCGCGACGTGGTGCTCACCGCGCGCGGCGTCGACGAGGGGGCCGCCCCCACGCGCTCGCTGGTCGCCCACCGCGCGCCGGGGAGCGACGGGTACCTCGCGCTCGGATTTGTCCCCGACCTCTGGTCCCTCGGCGCGGAGGCGGCGCGCCGGGCGTGCGTGGTCTTCCTCGTCGACGTGTCGGGCTCGATGGAGGGGGACTCGATCCGCGAGGCGCGGGCCGCGCTCAAGCTGTGCCTGCGCCACCTGCGCGCGGGGGACGTCTTCAACATCATCGCGTTCTCCAGCAGGCACACGGCCTTCGCGCGGGGGCCGACGGAGTTCTCCCAGCAGCGCCTCGACGCCGCCGACCGATGGGTCGACGCCCTCCACGCCGACGGCGGCACGGAGCTGAAGGCGCCCCTCCTCGAAGCGGTGAAGAGCGCGCCGGGCGGGGTCGTGGTGCTCCTCACCGACGGCCAGGTCGGCAACGAAGACGAGATCCTCCGCGCCACGCTCGCGTGCCGCGGCGAGAGAGGCACCCGCGTGTGCTCCTTCGGCATCGGGACCAACGTGAGCGACGCCCTCCTCCGCGACCTCGCGCGCGACACGGGCGGGGCGGTGGAGTTCATCCACCCGGGCGAACGCATCGACGAGAAGGTGGTGGCGCAGTTCTCCCGCGCCGTCGCGCCGCGCATCACCAACGTGAGCGTGCGCTTCACCGGCGTCGACGTCGGCGAGGTGGCTCCCGCGCGCGTCCCCGACGTGGTCGACGGCGTGCCCTGGTCGCTCTTCGCGCGCTACACCGCCGGTGGCGCGGGCCACGCCGAACTCACCGGAACCTACGACGCAAAGCCCTTCACGCTGCGCCTGCCCCTCGACCTCCCCGAGACGGTCGACCGCCCCGTGGTGGCGAAGCTCTGGGCCGCCGAGCGCATCCGCGACCTCGACGACGTCCGCGTCGAGGGCCGCCGCGCCGACGCGATGAAGCAGCGCATCACCGAGCTCGCCGTCGAGCACGGCGTCGCGTCGCGGTACACCTCCTTCGTCGTCGTCGAGCGCCGCAGCGGCGAGCGGCGTGCGAGCGGGATGCCCGAGACGCAGGTGGTCCCCGTGGGGATGCCCGCGGGCTGGGACATGTTCGAACAGCCCGACGCCGCGCGCTCCGGTGGCGTGCGCAAGTCGAAGAAGAGGGCGCTGCCGCCGAGCGCATCCGCCCGCGGAGGAGGCAGCTTCGGCCCCCTTCCGTCGGCGCCCGCGCCGGCCCCCGCCCCCATGCCATACCTTTCGACCCAGCGGCTCCACAGCCTCTCGCCTGCACCCCGCATCGCGTCGTTCGAGATGGACGACGCCTACGCCGCCCCGGCCGCCGCGATGGACTTCATGGAGCAGGAGCGCGCGGCCCCGCCTCCGCCCGCCGCGGGCAAGGGACGCGCGGACGACCTCGGCGCTGTCTTCGCCCGGCAGCTCGCGTCGGGCCTCTGGGACGACCCCTCGCTCGGCGCGGCCTCGGAGCTCCGCACGCACCAGGCCACGCTCGCCGTGCTCCGTCGCCTCCTCGCCGAGGGCGTCGACACCTCGCACCCGCTCTACGGCTCCCCGCTGAAGAAGGCGCTGGAGGCCCTCGCGGTGCTCACCATCGCCGACGCGGGCCTCGCCGAGCGCCTCCTCGGGGTCGCGCTCCTCCTCGCGAGCGGCGCGCGCACTCGCGCCCTCCTCCTCGTCGCCGTGCGTCGGGCAGGCCTCTACCGGCTCACCGGCGAGCTCTCCGACCCCGCCGCGCTCCGCGCCTGGGCCCTCGCTCTTCCCTGAATTCCAGGGTTCTCCCGCCCCAAAGCCCTGCTTCGCGAGGGTGGCTGTTGATTCCCGGGGGCGCTTCGGTATGTTCCGCGCGCCCTGACGGTCAACAGTTAGTTTTCTAACGGGGTATTCCTCGCTTCCGGTCTCTGTGCGCCCTTCTGACACGACGATGCAGTGGCATTGTTCTTGCGGTAGGGGCAGGGAAAGGTCCGGAAGACCTTTTGTTCGTGGAGGTTCAAGATGTCCGGTGATTCAAGAGACCGGGTGGCCGGCGAGAAGGGAGCCCCTGCAAGGCCCCGTCGCCCCCGTGCGTTGCGACCGATGGGGGTTCTCCTCCTCGGCGCGATGGCGGTGGGCAACGTGGACTGCGCGGAGGAGCGTGCCCCGATCGATCGCGTCCAGCCGATGGCGATCAACAAGCACTTCTTCGTGGGCAACAGCCTGTCGAACCCGAGCCAGACGATCGAGTTCTACTCGAACAACTTCGTGGTCGACGCGTCGGTGTCCAACGGGATGGTGCCGGTGGGCACCTACGACGAGGTCGACCGCGTTCACTGGGAGATCCAGGAGAACGTGCTGCTCGTGCGCAAGGCGTACGACTACGTGACGGGGGCCGACGGCCGCCGCGCCACGGGCCGCTCCAACAACGGCCTCGTGGTGGCCGCCTACCGCATCACCGACCACTTCGACATCCGCAGCGACTACAACCCGACGACGGGCGAGCCCTCGAACGTCACGGTGGAGAACCGCATCGACCGCCCGTGGTACGCGCGGGACTTCATGCGGATCGACTGGTCGCAGAACCTCGTCGACAACCCCGACTGGTCGTGGCTGTTCTACGGGTCGATCTTCGGCGACCTGTCGTTCCAGCCCGTGCGCTACACGGTGAGCGACCCGGCGTCGCGCTTCGCGCCCAACCTCTGCGAGGCGCTCATCCCGCAGGATGAGGTCCCCACCGAGTCGCGCGCGATGCTCGGCGAGTCCGTGACGGTCAACGTCCGCGGCACCAACAAGACCTACTACCACGCGCTCTACAACTGGAAGGCCAACTGCCCGGCCTCGCTCCAGGTGAACGCGGCGCGCGCCCGCTACGTCGACTCCGAGAGCGACGTGGGCTACTTCGACGTGACGTCGCGCTGGCTCGTCAGCCCGGAGATGAACAACTCGTTCGGCTTCCCCCTGCCGACCTGCTTCATCTACAACCTCTTCACCGGCTCTGACGCCTACGACTGCAACCCCCAGGAGTCGACGATCCGGACGTCGTTCCGCCGGGTGACCAGCCGCGACTTCCAGGCGCTCGAGCTCACGCGCCAGCCCTACGACCTCGTGGGCGGCCCGCGCGCGACGCGCAACGGCTTCGACATCGGGTACGGTGTGACGGACAACAACTTCCACCGCTACCAGATGATCCACAACATCTGGATGTCGTCGCACACGACGCAGCAGTGCCGCGCGCGCAACCCCGAGGAGCCGGGCGACGCGAACGAGTGCAACATGGTGCCGGGCTCGTACTGCGACACCGTCGCGGGCCGCTGCACCATCCCCTACAAGGACCGCTCGGTGCGTCCGATCGCCTACTACATGAACCCTGAGACTCCGCCGGAGTTCCAGGACCACATGGAGCGCGAGATGGGCGGCGTGCTGCAGTACCGTCTGCCGACCGACGACGAGCGCCGCACGCGCCCGGCCAACTCGGGCGGCTGGCGCTTCGCGGTCGGCGCGAGCGAGCAGCTGGTCAACACCTGGGACCTCGCGGTCCGGCGCGCCGTCGCCTCGGCGCGTGAGGTCGAGTGCCGCAAGCTCCCGGGCGGCGCGCGCGACGCCTGCCACAACCGCTTCTTCGACGCCACCCAGGTCCCGCAGGAGGACGGCGCCTTCCTCGGCGACAGCCCGAAGGCCGCCCCCACCGGCGCCACCCGCGTGAATCGCGCGGTGATCGCGTGCCACAACCCCGTGGCCCCCACCGACGACGAGCACTGCCGCGAGGTGGGCTACAGCGTCCGCCTCGGCGACATTCGCTACAACCACCTCACGTACATCAACGGCAACTCGCGCGCGCCCTTCGGCGGCATCGCCCACTGGGGCTACGACCCGCTCACGGGCGAGGTCATCTCCAACGGCGCCACCAACATGGCCCGCTCGGTGGAGCACGCGGCCGCGCAGCAGCGCGACTGGATCCGCCTGATCATGCACGAGATCGACCCGGAGGCCGAGAGCCTGACGGTCGAGGAGTACACCAACAACGCGCCCGGCTCCGTGCTGGCGCAGTACATCCGCAACCCCGGCGCGACGCGCCTCGGCAACATCGACAGCAACGTGCGCATGGAGCCGAGCCAGCTCGTCGAGCGCGCGGCGGCCATGACGCTCACGGGCGACGCCGCTCAGCTCTCGCGCGAGATGCCCAACTTCGGCTCGGACGTCGCGGCCGGTGAGCACGCCTACCAGCAGATCACGCGCACGCAGATGCCCGTCCACATGGACCCGACGGGCCTCGGGATGCGCACGCACGTCGCCGCCAGCCAGGCGGCCCGACGCCTCCAGGGCACGAGCCTGGAGACCGAGCTCCTCGACCCGAACACGCTCCGCCTGATGGGGCAGTTCAGCAGCAACGGGCTGTCTGATCGGGCGCTCAACGCCGCTTCGCCGCTGCGCTTCATGGACCCGGAGACCATCACCAACCTCCGCGACGAGCTGATGCGCCGCGCCGAGGCGCGTGGCTTCTGCTTCCAGGACGCGGGCGCCCCGCCGATGGTGGGCTCGGAAGACCTCCAGGGCGTGGCCCGGTGGTTCCTCCAGAAGTACCGCTCGCTCACCCCGGACGCGCGCCGTCAGCGCATCCTCCAGGACCTCCGCGTCGACGCCTACAAGGGCATCGCGCTCCACGAGATCGGCCACTCGATCGGGCTCTACCACATGCCCGTCTCGAGCTACGACTCGATGAACTACAACCCGCAGTACTGGCAGCTTCGTACGCGGGGCGGCAACGCCCAGGCGACGCGCGCCTGCTCGGCGTGCACCACCACGGGCGCCACCACCACGTGCCGCAACATCCGCAACACGAGCCGCAACACGGACGACTGCATGGGTCCGCGGTTCTTCGACCCGGAGACCGACGAGGAGAAGGGCATCCGCCCGCTCGACGCCG
Source organism: Polyangiales bacterium (assembly GCA_044375895.1). Taxonomy (GTDB): domain Bacteria; phylum Myxococcota_A; class Polyangia; order Polyangiales; genus CAISKJ01. The sequence continues at coordinate 14,459 of JBILLV010000087.1, forward strand.
GCGGCCACCACGCGGGCATCAACTACTTCGGCAACACCTCCACGATGGAGTACCAGTGGGATCGCTTCGGCGAGACCGTCGGCGCCGGCGCCTACGACTTCTACGCCATGGGCGTGCTCTACGGCCGCGTGGTGCAGCTCATGGATACCGACGAGGCCCGCGGGGGTATGCCCGTCGAGGAGCAGCGCCGCTTCTCCTCGCGCATGTCGTCGCAGCTCTCGGATCGCGACGCGATCTACTGGAACGATCCGGCCTTCGGCACGGCGACGGGCGACCCGACCTTCGGCGCCTCGATCCACTACACCGAGCTCGCGCGCCAGATGCGCGTGTTCGACGCCTCGCGGTGCCGCGACGCGACCCCGGCCGAGATCGAGCGCTACCGCTGGCGCATCGTCGACGGCAAGATCTGCGGCCACTCGCCGCGCGACCACGCCTTCCTCCGCGACATGGAGACCTCGCAGGACTACTACCGCGCGGAGCCGACGCCCAGCGAAGACGTCGAGGACAACACCTACGCGTGGCGCGTGCGTGAGGGCCAGCCGAACGCGGGCGCCGTGCGCTGGCGCTACCGCGTGGCGTGGGATCGTGGCACCGGCTACCCCCACATCAACTTCTTCGACCAGGGCGCCGACATCTACGAGGTCACCCAGTCGATCATCAAGAAGTACGAGCTGACGTACCCCACGTCGTACTTCCGCCGCGGCAACCGTGAGTGGGCCAGCTGGGGCGTCTCGCAGGGCGTGGCCTCGCGCCTCTTCCGCCTCATCCGCGGCTACCACTGGAACGTCGCGCGCGACATCGCGCTCTACCGCGGCTTCTACAACGACGCGACCTTCCAGGCGCTCGCGCGCTCGGAGGGCTTCCTCGCCCCCACGGTGGCGGTGCAGCCCGACATGTTCAACTTCTTCGCCGGCGTGCTCCTGCGCCCCGGCGTGGGTGAGTTCTCGCCGGACGACAACCGTCAGTTCTTCTTCGTCAACGCGCGCACCCCCGAGATGATCGCGGCCAACCAGCGCATCTACAACACCGAAGTGATCCGCGGCACGCCGGAGTTCGGCATCGGGCTCGTCAACGGTCGCTACATCGACGACGACTTCGACAACTTCAACGGCGGCTCGCTCGACTACAACTCCTACCAGCGCCGCGAAGGCGCCAACATGGAGAAGACCTTCGCCTCCATCATGCTGATGGACAGCCGGCCCACCTTCTCCAGCGTCACGCGCCACCTCTACCTCGACGGCCGCGACTTCCTGGTGAACTTCTACACGGACTTCCCCAACGAGACCCGTCGCCTCCTCGGCGGCCTCATGGCGGAGGACTGGGCCACGGTCGCCCCGTACGTCCCGGCGCCGCGCACCCGCGGCGAGGAGCTCGTCCCGCAGTACGTCAACATGCGCGGCAACGCGATGGGCAACCTCGAGCGCCCCGCGGGTACGGCCAACATGGTGTTCCCCAACTTCGGGTACCGCCAGCAGCTCGGCCTCGGCATCTACGGCATGCTCTTCTCGTCGCTCAACTCCGACACGCGCGTGATCAACCTCATGCGCATCTGGACGCCGGGCGGCAACGAGGAAGTCAACGTCCCCGAGTCCGAGCGCATCTACTTCACCAACCCCTCGACGGGCCTCACCTACGCGGCGCGCCGCTACGGCATCGACCCGGCGCTCACCGCCATCCGCGGCAACGTGCCCACCGACGGCGGCGTCGCGGCCCGCATGCTCATCCACGCGAACGAGCTCCTCAAGGCAACCTTCGCGACCGACGGCCTCAACCCCGACGGCACCCCCCGCGTGCTGCGCGACATGCAGGGCCGCCCCATCGTCCGCAACACCGCCAGCGCGCAGGATCAGGCCCGCGCCGAGACGTGGTTCCGCTACTACGTCGGCCTCATCGACGCGATGCGCCTCGTCTCCAACGTGTTCGGCTACGGCCGGCCGTGATCCCCTCCGCTCCGGGCGCCGCGTAGTTCGCGCGGCGCCCGCAGCGCCCCCCTCGCTCCCTCCCCGATCAGCCCTCGTCGCGCAGGCTCCGCAGGTCGACGACCTCGAAGCCCGGCCCGTACGCGTCCGCGTCGAAGCTCGGGTCGATGTTCTCCTCGCGGAAGAGGCGCAGCATGCGCTCGGCCTCGTCGCGCTCGACCCTCGCCCGCTCCGCCGACGGTAGCGCCGCCCTCACTCCCGCGCGCGCTGTCGCCTCCGCCCGCGTGCGCGACGGCGCCCCGACGCCCCACACCGCGCCCGTCACCGGATCGAGCCACGTCCCGATGGATCGAAAGGTCAACGAGATGCGCGGGCCATCATCGGGCCCGGCGCCGCGCTGCTTGATCGCGTGGTACCAGCGCCGGTTGGTCTCCAGCCCCAGCACGAACACCGACCCGTGCGGCAGCGGCACCTTGAGCGTGCTCGAACCGTCCGTCGCGCGCCCCTCCTTCGGCCGCAGCGCCATCGTCCGCACGCTGCCGAGCGAGACGTTCACGATCGAGGAGGGCCGCGCCACGTCGAGGGTCTTGTCCGCGTGCTCGCTGATCCAGTCGCGGCCATGCCGGTAGAGCTGGAGCAGGCCGTGGTTGAGCGGGTGCCCCACGACGGCCTCGGCCGCGCGGCGCAGCGCGTCCACCGTCGGGGTCCACGGGCGCATCGCGGGCTGCCCGTCCACCGGGTGGCGGTACAACGGCTCGACGCCGTCGTCGCCGAGCGAGCCTTGCACCGCGACCAGCCGAGGGACCAGGCCGCCGCGGTGGTACATCTCGCTCCAGCCCACCTCACGCTCCACCGCGGCGTACACGGTCGCGAGGTCGATCGCGCCGCCGAGCGCGTCGCAGCAGAGGTGCGTGTCGCCCGCGGCGAGCCCGCGGAGGTCGGCGTCAGCCACGGACGGCGCCCCCGAGCAGCGCCTCGGCGCAGGGGGCGAGCACGTCGCTGCGGCACGACACGAACACCGCCCGCAGGTCGGACGCGGTGAGCAGGCCGTGCGCGTTCCACACGGCGTCGGGCGCCTCGGCCGCGCCGCCGCCCGAGCGCTCGATCGACGCCACCGCGACCGCGAAGGCCTGCGCCGCCACCGCGCGGGCCTCGTCGCCCCCGCGCGCGATGGCCCACGCCGCGAAGCGCCACGAGAGCGCCGCGTGCCGGGCCTCGTCGTCGGCGATGCGCGCGAGCGTCGCGCGCACGGCTTCGCTGCGCGCGAGCTCGGCGCGGCGTCGAACCGTGAGCGCCGCGAAGGTCTCGCCCACACAGCCTTCGGTCACGGCCGCGCGCAAGGCGTCGAGCAGCGTCACCGCGCCGAGCGAACCCGCGACGTCCAGCGCGTCCGGGCCGAGGTCGCGCCCGTCGATCGACGCCGCCACCGCGAGGCACAGGCGCGTGTGCTCCACCTCGTCGATGCCCGCGCGCTGCGCGTCGATGACCAGATCGGGCGGCGCGCCGAGCGCCAGCAGGTGGAGGGTGAAGCGCGCGAAGGAGGCCACCGAGGCGTGCTCCATGCGCGCGTCGTCGCGCCACGCGCGGGCGACGGCTTCGAGGGAGGGGTCGCGGCGCGGAGGCGGCGCGGGGGAGGTGCCCCACGACGAGCGACCTGCGAGGGGAGCCGCGCGCATGGCGCTGCCCACCGTGAAGGGGCGGCCGCAGCACGCCCCCTGGCAGAAGGTGTAGCAGCAGAGGTCGCCCTCCCGCTCGACCGCCGACGCGGCGATGCAGCACCCGTCGCGCACCGCGCTCCGCTGGTAGCAGCCGTTGGGCTCGCGGGGGACGTCGATCGGCGGGACGTCCGCGCCCGCGTCGACGGGTCCGCCGCCCCCCATCGGCGGCGTGCGGATCCTGCTCTCCACCTGCGCTTCGGTGAGGCACTCGCGCGCGCTCGGGCCGGGGCACACCGCGGCGGCATCGGGCGCGGTGTCGCGCGCGGGGCCGTCGGTCGCCACGTCGATCGAAGGGACATCGACGGGGACGATGACGTCATCGACGGGGCGCTCGGTCGGCGCCGAGGCATCGGTGCTGGTGACCGTCCCCGAGCAGCCCGCGAGGGCGGTCAGCAGGAGCGTGCGGAGGTCGTGGGCGTGGCGCATGACGGCGGAGGATACACGAGCGCATCCCCGCGCGCTGAACGGGTGTGGTATGCGACGCGCCGTAGGAGACACGAACGATGAGCGCGATGGACTCGAAGGTGTGCGTGGTGACCGGGGCCAACACGGGGATCGGCAAGGAGACCGCGCGCGGGCTCGCGAAGCTCGGCGCCACGGTGGTGCTCGCGTGCCGCAACGTGGAGAAGGGTGAGGCCGCGCGCGAGGACATCCAGCGCACCACCGGGCGCACCGACGTGAAGGTGATGCCCCTCGACCTGGGGAGCGTCGCCAGCGTCCGCGCCTTCGCGAAGCGCGTCCGCGACGAGCTCCCCGCCCTCCACGTGCTGGTGAACAACGCCGGCGTGTGGACCACCGCTCGCGCCACGACGAAGGACGGCCTCGAGACCACCTGGGGCACCAACCACGTCGGCACCTTCCTCCTCACGAACGAGCTGCTCCCGCTGCTCGAAGCCTCCGCCCCGTCGCGCGTGGTGGTCCTCTCCTCGGCGCTCCACTACCGCGGCAAGATGAACTGGGACGACCTCCAGCACGAGCGCGGCAGCTTCAGCGGCCCCACGGCCTACAACCAGTCGAAGCTCGCCAACGTGCTCTTCACCAACGCCCTCGCGCGGCGCCTCGCGGGCAAGCGCGTCACCGCCAACGCCGTCCACCCCGGCGTGGTCGCCACCGAGCTCGCCCGCGACTACCCCAAGCTCCTGGTGAAGATCTTCCACTTCTTTCTCCTCACGCCCGAGCAGGGGGCGCAGTGCTCGCTCCACGTCGCGACCTCCGACGAGTGCGCCACCGCGACCGGGCTCTACTACGAGAAGAGCCGCGCCAAGAAGGCCGCCCGCGAGGCCCTCGACGAGGCCGCCCAGGAGCGCCTCTGGAAGCTCACGGAAGAGACCCTCGCCCGGCTCTGACCGCGCCCCGCTCGACCCCGCTCTTGCGGTATCCTCCCCGGCGATGAACCGCTTCGCGCCCCTGTGGCTCGCCGCCCTCCTCGCGGCGTGCTCGACCGACCCCGCCGCCGTTCCCACCCAGGACGCCGCCGCCGACCAGCGCGCCGACCTCGCCGTCGAGGCGCCCGGCCCTGCGGACGCTGCGCCTGACATCGCCCTCGACGCGTCGCCCGACGCCGCCGCGGACGTCGTGACGGACGTCGCGACGGACGTCGCCGATGGGGGCGACGCGCCCGCCCAGGACGCGGGGATGCTGGACGGCTCGACCGCGATCCTCGGGACGCTCCGGGGCACCTGCGGGACGGCTCGCGCGATGCTGGGCAGCCCATCCCCCTCGCTCCTGCGCAACACGCTCACGTTCATGGCCCCCGAGGCCTACGTGCGCGACGCGCTCTCGCCGCACGGCCAGCGGATCTACGACACGCGCAACGCCGGCGGCAGCTCCACCGAGTCGGAGGTGATGAGCATGGAGGTGCTTCACTACTGCGAGGGCGCCTCCCTCCTGCGCACGGAGACGGAGGTGCGGTACCAGCCCGCGGACGACTCGGGCGCCAACTCCATCACCGACATCCTCGTGGAGATCGACGGGATGCGCGTGGGCGTCTCGGTGACCCGCGTCTACCGCCCGCGCCCCATGGTGCTCGCCGACACGGACGTCCGCGCGCTCCTCGAGACCAAGCTCGCCGGCATCAACCGCAGCTCGATGCGCGTGCTCCCGGTCGACCGCTGGGTGAAGCAGGTGCTGCACGTCTTCGTCGTCGACGACACCGTCGCCGCGCAGGTCGAGCGCGCGTGGGGCGCCATCAGCCCCACCCTCCGCGCCGACACCATCGTCGTGGTGACGGTCACCCCCGGGGGTGGCTTCATCTATTGCAACCCCGACCCGGCCCTCGGGATGGAGTGCCCCGCCCTCGCGATGTGACCGTCAGCCGAGCGACGTGAGGTCGCGGGGCTGCGCGTCGATGCAGCGCGCGATCACCGCCGCGAGGGCCTCTCGCCCCCGCGCGATCCCGTGCGCCGCGGCGGCCGCGTCGAGCGCGTCGAGCATCTCCCGCGCGCTGGCGTAGCGCTCGTCGGCGTGGCGGGCGAGGGCGCGTCGCGCGACGGCGTCGAGGGCCTCCGGGTACCCCGGCGCGTCGCGCGCGGGCGACGGGAGCGCGCCGTCCGCGATGGCGGCCATCACCCGCGGCGCCGCGCCCTCGTAGAGCCGACGCCCGACGGTGAGCTCGTAGAGCATGACGCCCACCGCGAACAGGTCGACCCGCGCGTCGGGGTCGCGCTCGCCGGTGACCACCTCGGGGGCCATGTACCCGCGCGTCCCCTTGAGCTGCCCGCGGTCGCGCTCCGGGCGCCACGCGCTCGTCGCGATGCCGAAGTCCACCAGCGTGATGTGACCTTCGCGGGACGCGATCACGTTGGCGGGGCAGACATCCCGATGCACGAGGCAGAGGGCCGCGCCGTCGGACGCGCGGCGGGTGTGCACGTGCTCGAGCGCGCCGAGGAGCTGCGCGATCGCCTCGCAGGCCGCGCCGTGCGGCATCGGACCGCGGAGCGACGCCATCGCGACGTCGAGGCTCAACCCCGGCGCGAAGGCCTGCGCGAACTCACGGGTGGGGTCGAGGCCCCGCACCTCCGCGAGGCCGGCGACCCCGGGGTGGCTGAGGGCGGCGAGCGCGCGCGCCTCGTGGGCGAACATCTCCGCGAAGGTCGCGTCGTGGCAGAGGTGCCGGTGCAGGCGCTTGAGCACCACGTGACGGCCGTCGTCGGTGCGCACGAGCAGCGCCTCGCTGAGCGCCCCGACGCCGAGGCTGCGCACGATGGTGTAGGCGGGCGATGACATGGCGGCGCGCGCACTATATCCTCGGAGGCACCGCGCGCGTGAGCCCCTCTTCACGCGCCGGCCACGACGTCGTTTCTTCACCGCACGAGGCATCACTTGCGAGCACCGCTGTCCTTCGTCGTCGCGCTCACGTTGGGCTGTGGCTCCACCGTGGTGACCGTCTCTGGAGACGCGGGCGCCGACCGCTCCTCGAACGACGTCACGCCCGATCTCGCGCCCGACCTCGGGATGGACGCGCCCCTCGACGCGCCTCCGCCTCCTCCGCCTCCTCCGCCTCCTCCACCTCCTCCGCCTCCTCCTCCGCCGCCGGATGCCTCGAGCGGCCTGCCGGTGGGCGCGATGTGCGAGCGCGACGATCAATGTCAGAGCCGGGTGTGCGTGCGCTCGCCGGGGCTCACGCCGGGCTGCGCGCTCCCGTGTCGCCGCGACTCGGAGTGCGCGTCGCTGGGCGTCACCTTCGCGTGCGCGCTCGACCGCGCGCCGACGGGCGGTCGCTGGGTCTGCGGGGAGGTGACGGGCGCGGGGGAAGACCCGGGCAACGCCTGCCGCGCGGACAACGACTGCTTCTCCAACCTCTGCTTCGAAGGGCGCTGTCGCAACCCCTGCGTCGACGGCGGCGAGTGCACGCCGGGCTGGCGCTGCGTCCCGACGCCGCCCGCCGTCGGGGGAGGCACGTCCTGCGGGACGGTGCCGGTGTCGGGGGTGTTCGTCGACGCGTTCACGCTGTCCGAGGCGAGCACGATGGCCGGGCGGGGCACCGCCGAGTCGCGCCTCCTCGTGCCCAACGACGCCGTGTCGATCATGTGGACCACGCTCGACATGGAGGGGAGGGACGTGTTCACCGCGGTGGGCTCCGTGCGCTCGCCCACCAACGAGGCGCTGGTCAACCTCAACACCTGGTCGGTGGTGCAGGATCAGCCCATCCGCACGCTCCCGGCGCGCTACCAGTTCAACAGCGCGCTCCTGCCGTCCAACAACCTCCTGCGGGTGATGCCCGGGGCGTACCGCTCAATCCACGTCTACCTCAACCCGCCCGGGGTGACGGTCGCGTCGCGTCGGCTGCGCGCGAGCGCCCTCATCAAGCGAGCGCCCGGCGGCGTCCTCGGCACCACCTGGCGACTCCGCGTGGGCGTGTGGCTCGTGGGCACGCCGGGCCTCACCGCCGCCAGCGCGCCGAGCAACGTGCGCCTCCAGGCCGCCCTCACGCGCATGCGGCAGATCTACGCCGCCGCCAACGTGGGCGTCGAGATCGTCGGCTACCAGGACTTCCCCGCCGCGCTCGCCGCCCGCTACTCCGTCATCGACAGCCGCGCCGAGCTGCAGGAACTCTTCGCCCAGACCGGCCGCGCCACCGGCCCCGCGCTCAACCTCATGCTGGTACGCGGCATCTCCGGCAGCGCCGGGCTCGAGAACGCCATCGGCATCGCGGGCGCCATCGCCGGCCCCTCCGAGCTCCACGGCACCATCGCCTCGGGCGTCGTCGCGGGCTGGGAGAGCACCCTCGGCCGCGTCGATCTCCTCCCGCAGACCATCGCCCACGAGTGCGGCCACTACCTCGGCCTCTGGCACACGCGCGAGTCGCAGGCCCCTTGCACCACGGCCGCGCAGCAGATGTGCTCGCCCTTCGGCGGCGTCGACCCCATCACCGACACGCCCACCGACGCGACCGCCGCCAACTACCTGATGTACTGGCAGGCCAGCAACGGCAGCAACGTCTCCCTCTCCCCGGGGCAATCCATCGTGATGCGCGCGCACCCGCTGGTGCAGTGACGAAAGAAGCGGCCCTCCCCATGGCGACGCTCGACGGCAAGGTGGTGGTGATCACGGGCGCTGGCGGCGGCATCGGCCGCGCGGAGGCGATCCTCTTCGCCCGCGAGGGGGCCCGCGTCGTCGTCAACGACCTGGGCTGCGCGCGCGACGGGACGGGCGCCTCGCCCGACGCGGCCGACGCCGTCGTCGCGGAGATCCGCGCCGCGGGCGGCGAGGCCGTCGCCAGCTACGACTCGGTGGCCAGCGCCGAAGGGGCGCGCGCGATCATCGACCTCGCCGTGCGCACCTACGGCGGCCTCGACGCGGTGGTGAACAACGCCGGGGTGATGCGCGAGCGGAGCTTCCTCAAGGCCGACGACGGGTCGTACGACGTCGTGTTCGACGCCCTCGCGCGGGGCACCTTCCACGTGTCGCAGGCGGCCGCGCGGCGCATGGTCGACCAGCGCCGCGGCGGACGCATCGTCAACACCACCGCCGTCGCCGGCCTCCTCGGCAACGTCGGCCAGGCGGCCTACGCGGCGGCCAACGCGGCGGTGTACGGACTCACCCGCGCGCTCGCCGTCGAGCTGAAGCGCCACGAGGTCCGCGTCAACGCGCTCTGCCCCGTCGCCCGCACGCGCCTCACCGAAGACCTCCCGATGTTCGCCGCGATCGGTGACGAGAAGCTCGGCGCCCGCTTCGTCGCCCCCGCGGCCCTCTTCCTCGCGTCCGAACGATCGGGCGACCTCACCGGGGAGGTGCTCGCGGTGGCGGGCAACAAGCTCTCCACCTGGCGCATGGTCGAGAGCCGCGGGGTCATGGGCGACGACCCCCGCACGCCCTGGGAGGCGGATGAGGTCAAGGCCCGCTGGTTCGACCTCTCACGCTACGGGGCGTGAGGGCGTCGCGGGATTCGGGGTGGTGGCGGGAGATGGAGAGGCGGTCAGAGGTCGATGATCACGACGCCACGGTCGTCGTCATCGCGCTTGGGGGACTGGTTCGGGGGAGGGGGCATCGCCGGGAGGGGAAGCTCCAACTGCGGCTGCTCGTACCGGCTCCGCTGCTCGACTTCGCGTCGCCGGATCTCCTCGATGATGTACGGAGGCAGCATGGGCATCACCTCGCAGGGGGGGACGCGCCATGATCGACGCGTCAGGGTGTCTGTTGCAGCAAACCTTTGAAGGGTTCGCGAAGCGGAATATAGCAACGCGGGTGCCACGGGCAAGAGTACAACATGCACGTCGCGCGAACCGCGCGGCGCCTTCGCCGGTCCTGGTCTCACCACCCATGTCAACGACACCCACGCCAGGGAGCTTGAGGCGCGCCGTCGCGGTGGTTCTCGCGCTGTCGTGGCCCACGACGGCCCTCGCCCAGGTCGACTACGACCCCCGCAGCCTCGCCTGGAATGGCACCTCCGAGCTGCTCCGGGTCGCCACCGAGGCTGACATTGATGTCCGGCCCACGCGCTCGCTCGACTGGGGCACCCTCCGCCCGCGCGAGGCGATCCTCGTGCTCTACCCCATGCGCTCGCTCGGCATCGCGGATGTCTCCGCCTTCCTCGAAGACGGCGGCAAGATCGCGTGGATCGACGATTTCGGGGCGTCCGAGCAGTTCCTCGACTGGTTCCGCTTCCGGCGCGACGCGCGGGTGCGGGGTGTGCCACGGGCCCCGGAGCTCCCCGAGCTCCTCCTCGCCCGCCCCCGTTCGGCGCACGCCCTCGCCGAAGGCGTCGACGTGCTCGTCACCAACATCCCCGTCGCCCTCTCGCACCCGGGCCTCACCCCGGTGTTCGACTTCGTCCCCCTCGACAACGCGCCTCCCCAGGGATTCCTCCTCGTCGGCCAGATCGGTCAGGGCAAGCTCGTCGTCGGCGGCGACCCCTCGGTGCTCGTCAACACCATGATGCGCTTCCCGGGCAACCGGCAGTTTGCGCGCAACCTCCTCACCTTCCTCGCCGACGGCCGCCGCGTCCACGTCGTCTGGGGCGACGCGCGCGTCTCGGGCATCTACCGCGGACGCAGCCGCGCCCGCACCCCCGTCCGCGAGGCCGTCAACACCCTCAACGACTCCCTCTCCGCCCTCTCCCGCGCCCTCGGCGCCCCGTCCGCGCTGCGCCCCCTCGCGATGCTCCTCAGCCTCGCCGCCGCGTGCGTCATGGGCGCGCTCGTGTGGGGGCGTCGACCGAGCGAACGCTACGGCCCCCGCGGCCCCGTCGGCGCGGCCGCGGGCGTCGCCGAGCGCGTCGCCCTCTACGCCGCGGGCAAGCTCAACCTGCTCGTGCCCGCCCTCCGCGCGCGCCTCTACTTCGAGCAGTCCCTCCTGCGGGCCTTCGGCGTGCGCCCGCCGGTCGACCTCCACGCCCTCATCCGTCGCGCCGGACCGCGCCTCGGCGACGCCCAGGCCCGCGAGGCGGCGACGCTCCTCGCCGAGCTCGACGCGCTGCGCGACGCGGCCGCCGAGCCGACGCCGCCCACCGTCGACGCCGCACAGTTTCTGTCGCTCTGGCGCAGGATCAGTGCGATCCTCCGCGGCCTCGAAAGGACATAGATGGTCGAGACGCCCGGCCCGCAGAGCCCCACGTCCGCGCATGAGAACGTCGGCCGCGCCCAGGCCCTCGCCCGCACCGTCCTCGACGAGGTCGGTCGGTCGTTCGTGGGGCACCAGGAGATCCCCGAGCTCATCCTGACGGCCCTCCTCGCCCGCGGCCACTGCCTCCTCGAAGGTGTCCCCGGCGTCGCGAAGACCACCCTCATCAAGGCCGTCGCGGGGGCCATCGGCGGGGCCTTCAAGCGCATCCAGTTTACGCCCGACCTCCTGCCGAGCGACATCACCGGGACGTACGTGCTCTCGCAGCGCGACGGCACCTTCACGCTCCGCCCGGGGCCCATCTTCGCCCACGTGGTCCTCGGCGACGAGATCAACCGGGCGCCCGCGAAGACCCAGAGCGCCCTCCTCGAAGCGATGCAGGAGCGTCAGGTCACCATCGACGGGGAGACCCACCGCCTCGCCTCGCCCTTCTTCGTCCTCGCCACCCAGAACCCCATCGAGCAGGAGGGCACCTACCCCCTCCCCGAGGCGCAGGTCGACCGCTTCCTCATGCGCATCGTCGTGCCCTACCCCACGGTCGACGACGAGATCCGCATCCTTCGCACGTACGCCGCGAAGCCGCCGGAGCCGCGCGCGGTCACCTCCCTCGGCGAGGTCCTCTGGCTCCAGCAGGTGGCCGACGCGATCCACGTCGACGACGAGGTGTACGCCTACGCCGTGGCCCTCGCGCAGTACACCCGCAACCACCCGCGCATCGCCCTCGGGGCCTCGCCGCGCGCCTCGCTCGGCCTCGTGCTCGCCGCCCGCGCCGCCGCCCTCATCGCCGGCCGGGCCTTCGTGGTCCCCGACGACCTCAAGCGCGTGGCGCCCCACATCCTCGCCCACCGGCTCATCCTCACGGCGGAGGCCGAGTCCGAAGGCCTCTCGCGCGAGTCGTTGCTCGAGGAGGCCCTCACGCGCGTGCCGTACCGCCGCGCCGACGCCCGCCCCGACCTCCACACCCACGGGGCCGTCACCACCTCCCTCGCGGAGAACCGCTGACGCCCCGATGCCCTCGCTCAGCCAGACGGGACGTCTCGCGTTCATGGGGGCCGTCGGCCTCTCCGTGGGCGGCCTCCTCGGCGGCGTCGGCCCCGTCGCCCTCGCGGGCAGCGCCGCCCTCACCGCCATCGCCCTCGCCTGGGTCGCGGCCGTCCCCCTCCCGCGCCGGATGCGCCGCGAACGTCTGGAGTTCACCTGGTGGATGCCCATCCGTCCGGGCCACGTGCGCCGCCCTGACGAACCGGTGACCCTCCGCATCGCGGTGCGCAACCCCACCGACACGGTGCTCACCCTCGGCACGCCGCGGCTCGCCCTCTCCCCGGGCCTCCGCCACGCGCGCTGGAAGGGCGCGCGCATCGTCGTCGCGCCGCGCGCGGTCGCCACCTTCGACCTCGAGGTGCGGCCGACCCACGCGGGACGTCACGTGCTCCACGGCGCGTGGATGACGCTCGCGGGCCCCTTTGGCGTCGCGTGGGCGCCCTTGTACTTCCCCAACCCCATCGTGATGGAGGTGCAGCCTCGCGCCTTCGGTGGCGCCTCGCAAGGTCGGGCGCGCCCGATGGCCGAGCGCGCCGCGGCGCTGCGCTCCGGCCGCGTCGAGCGTCGGGCGGGCGACGGGTCGGAGATCCGCGAGCTGCGCGACCACCAGCCGGGCGATCCCCTGCGCCGCGTGGCCTGGGCCGCGAGCGCTCGCCGCGGCAAGCTCCTCGTCCGCGAGACCGAAGACGAGTCGCAGACCGCGCGCGTGCTGGTCGTCGACGTCTCGGCCACGATGCGCGGCGACGACAGCGGCGGCGCCAAGATCGACTACGTCATCGAACTGGTGGCGCAGGCCGCGCGGCAGTCGCTCGCGTCGGGCGATCGCCTGGGGCTCGTGGCCTTCGACCGCCGCGTGGTGGCCCTCGTCCCGCCGGGCGACGGCGCCGCCCACATGCGCCAGGTGGTGCAGACCGCCGTCGACCTCCGCGCCCTCGTCGACGAAGACCTCACGGACGTCGACGAAGAGGCGCTCGTGGAGACGGTCGCCCGGTACTTCCGTGAGCAGGAGGGGGTCGACGCCTTCCGCGATGCGACCGCGTCGGAGGGCAGGCTCAAGCTCCAACGCATGGCGTACAAGGCCATCGAGCACGACCCGCTCGCCCGCTCGCCCATCGCCGAGCGCGACCCCGTGCTGCGCACCCTCCGCGCCTTCTGTCGCTCGCGGGCCATCGCGCTGCCGCTCAAGCACGACGACGAGGGGACGGCCAAGGCACAGGGCCTCGCCCTCGCGCTCAAGGCCGCGGTCGAGCGCTCCCGCGAATCGCGCACCGTGCTCGTGGTGAGCGACCTCGACGCCGTCGGCGACCTCGGCCCCGTGAAGCTCGCGCTGGGATACCTCCGCCAGAAGCGGCACCGCGTGACCTTCGTCGCCCCCGCCGGGGTCGATTTCGCCGGTCGACCGCCTGCCACGATGACCGTCCCCGAGCGCGAGCGCCGCGACGCCGTGGTCGCCCTCTACACGGGCGAAGAGCGCCTCCGCCTCGATGACATGCGCCAGCGCCTCGCCGCCTCCGGGGTCGCGCTCTACCTCGCCGGCGCGAAGGACCCTTGCGCCCGATGGATCCGCCGCGCCGCCGCGCCGAGGCCCCGATGACCTTGAGCCACTTCGAAGACCCGCGGCGCTTTCTCTCGCGCCACCACCTGCGCCCGAAGGACAGCTTCGGGCAGTGCTTCCTCATCGCCGAGCCCGTGGCGAAGAGCATCGTCGACGCGGTCGATCCCCGCGCCGAGGAGACCGTCATCGAGATCGGGACGGGCCCGGGCACGCTCGCCCGCATGATCGCCCCGCGCTGCCGCCGCGTCCTCGCGATCGAGCGCGACCGCGACATGGTCACCGGGCTCCGCGCCGACCCGCAGCCCGACAACGTCGAGATCATCGAGGCCGACGCCGCCGCCTGGGACTACGCCGCGGTGTGCGACGCCGAGCCCACCGCCATCGTCGGCAACCTGCCCTATCAGATCACCGGGCGCCTCCTGCGGGTGATCCAGACGCCGCCGATCCGCTGGCGCGTGGCGGTGGTGATGGTGCAGCGCGAGGTGGCCGACCGGCTGCTCGCGCGCCCCAACGACGACGACTGGGGGGCGCTGTCGGTGTTCGCCCAGGCGGGGTGCGCGGTCGAGCGCGTGTGCCAGGTGTCGCCGGGGTGCTTCCATCCGGCGCCGCGGGTCCACTCCACGGTGGTGAAGCTGACGCCCCACGCCGTGCCGCGCGCCGTGGAGACGAAGACCTTCCAGGCCGTCGTCCACGCGCTCTTCGCGGCCCGCCGCAAGACGCTCCGCAACGGGCTGTCGGCCCTCGTCCCGCGCGACGCAGCGGCGGGCGTGTGCGAAGCCGCGGGGATCGACCCGGGCGTCCGCCCCGAGACGCTGTCCCCCGAGCAACTGTCTCAGCTCGCCGATCAGGTCGACGCGCATCGCGCGAGGGCCATCGGCGAGGGGTGACGATTTGCGTCACCCCGCAGTGTCTGAAATTGGCACTCCTGCCGCGCCCACCCCGACAAGAACTGCCAAATTTCCGGCAAATGCCTCAATCTTGGCCGTGGCACGACCCTTGAAAAACCACAAATCATCCAGTCGCACACGGTGTGCGGGGGATTCGATTTCACGGAGGTCTAGGTCATGGTTCGTGCAATTCGTCGCATGCGTGCTGGTTTCACCCTCGTCGAGCTGATGATCGTCGTCGTCATCCTCGGCATCCTCGCGGCGGTCGCGATCCCCGCCTTCACGCGCTACGTGAAGCGCTCGAAGACGTCGGAGGCGGCGGGCAACATCGCGAAGGTGTACCAGGGCCAGCTGACGTACTACCAGGGCGCGCTCGAGCGCGGGTTCTCGTCCTTCGTCAACGCCAACACGCTGACCCCCGGCGCCGACCCCGGCTCGGCCAAGTTCGCCGCCAACATCGCCCTCTGGAACTCCAGCACGGCGTGGACGGCCATCGGCTTCTCGCTCGACTCGGCCCACTACTACG
>JBILLV010000392.1:0-7875 GCA_044375895.1 Polyangiales bacterium
ACGACCGCCCGCGACTCGGTCCCTTGGGTCACGGTGCGGCCGTGGAACGTGATGCGCCCCGGCGACGACGGCAGGATCGCGGTCATCAGGCTGAACTGGCCGTCCTGCCTCGACTTGCAAATGACGCCGGTCTCGTAAGGGACGTGCAGTCGGAGCGCGGCGTATTCGAGCCTCGCCCCGTCGCTGGGGCCGAACGCGGACCTCGGGATGACGAAGTCCAGCGCCTGCGTCGAGACGCCAGTGGCCAGCGCGCGCTGCCCTTCCAACTCGATGTACGGCTGGAGGTTCGGGCGCATCGCCTGGGTGAAGTTGCCGAGCACCCGCACATGCACCTGGTCCGCACCGGCGACGACGAAGTTCGGCGAGAACCGCGTGACTTGCGGCTGCCCGCTGGCGAAGGGGAGCGAGTTCACGATCTGCTGGGCGTCCTGCTCGATGCGCTGGACGTCGGCCGCGGTGTGACTCTCAAGGTTCGTGACGAGCGTCCTGATCTCCTGGACCTTCATCGTGACGGACCTGTCGAGCCGGTCCATCGTAAGGTTCAGGCTGTCGGCGTACGCGGATCGGGCATTGGCGACCGCGAGGTAGACTTCCGACCCGGCGCGAATTTCCAGCGCCTCGCCAGCCGCCTGCGCGCGCCCGATGACGGTGTTCACTTGATCGAGGAGCTGGTTGAGGAGGAAGCCGAGCGTCCCGCCCGCGAAGACGCCGGTTACGGGGGAAGGGCAGCCGGGGAGCGCGCCGAGCGCGCCGAGCGAGAACGACAACATCGCGATGCGCATGACACGCATGGAGATCCTCCGATTGTGAAGCTGCCTCAACCGAACCAATCCGATGAGGGTGGCAGACGATTCCCCTAAGGATATGCATATGCCATGCTGGGGTCCGTCACGATCTAGAGGAGCGCAAGGAGATGGAGGACCGTCGTCCTTGCGGACTGCGAGGCAGTGAAACACGTACTGTTTGCGCCTGCCTTGCGCACAAACGGATGTGTCTCGGCGGACTGCCGGCTCGCCCCTGCGTCCTCCGTTCCCGCTCCCATCGGGGCGCCGCCCCGTCGTACCCTCAACGGCTCCATGCGCGCTGCCGACGTCCGCGACCGCTTGCTCCACGCCCTCCGCCTCGACCTCGTGGGCCCTGACCCCCTCGACCCACGCGACGCGCCCCTTGCGCAGGAGTTGCTCGACGCCTCCCCCACCCACTGGTACCTCACGGGCTTCCTCGTCCCTTCCGGCGTCGTCGCCGACCTCTTCGAGGACGAGACCGCCACCGAGACCATCGGCACCGCCGCCGTGACCGGCGCGGAGGAGGGCGAGGACGACGACGGCCCAACGCGGCGCCCGGTGTTCCCCTCGTCGCTCGGGGTGACGGTGCTCGCGCCGCCGGAGGCCACTTCGCTCGATGTGACCGCGCGCTGGGCCACCTACGAGCCCGTCGCGCCGCCTGCGCCGGTGGACGCCGACGCCCACGAGCGAGGCGCGCCGCAGAGCCTCCAGTGGCGCCGCGAGCCCCACGAGGAGTCCCTCCGCCTGCCGCTCGACGCCGCTGTGCTCCGCAAGGGCGTCGTGCTCCAAGGGTCGGGCGGCGTGGTGGTGCGTGGCGTGATGCGCCCGGTCCGCGAGGACGAGCGCGCGAAGGTGCCCGCGCGCACCTGCGTGGTGACGGTGTTCCTCGTCAACCAGCGCACCCCGCGCGAGTCGGGACCGGAGCAGGACGGCGCCGTCATCTTCCAGGCCGAGCTCGAGCTTCGCTGCACCGAGGGCTTCGTCCCGCGGCCCGACGGGCGCGGCGCCCACCTCACCGACGACCTCGACGCCCGCATGGGTGACCTCCAGTTCCGCGACGCCTTCGAGTACGCCGTCGGCCACGGCGTCGCCGTGAGAGCGCTCGTGAAGGGTCACCGCGAAGACGTGTTCTGCGACGTCGTGCGCAGCACGTGGACGCCGACGGCGCAGGTCGAACGGGTGGTCGCCTCCGACGTGCCCGGCTGCGAGCTGCACATGGACGCGCTCGCGACGGCAGAGTCGCCCCAGGCCCTCCGCGCCGCGGTACTCCCGCTCGTCACCCACTACCGCGCCTGGATCGAGCGGCAGCGCGCCATCTCCGCCGGACTCGACACCGAGGGCCGCAAGGAGCTTGGGGGCTGGCTCCTCGACGAGGCGAGCCGCGCCGCCGACCGCATCGAGGCAGGCCTCGTCGCGATGGCCGACCTCGACGTGTTCGATGCCTTCCGGCGGGCCAACCGCGCGATGGCCGACGCCGCGCGGAAGCGCTCGCCGAAGCGCTACGCGCCGAAACCCAAGGGCGAAGGGAAGGTGCCCAAGTGGCGCCCCTTCCAGCTCGCGTTCCTCCTCATGAACGTCGCCTCCCAAGCCAACCCGGGCCACCCCGAACGCGACGTGGTCGACCTGATCTTCTTCCCCACCGGCGGCGGCAAGACGGAGGCGTACCTCGGTCTCGCGGCCTTCGCCCTCGTGCTCCGCCGACTCCGCCACGAGGGCCACACTTCAGCGGGCGTGGCGGTGCTCATGCGCTACACGCTGCGCCTGCTCACGCTCGACCAGCTCGGCCGCGCCGCGACGCTCATCTGCGCACTCGAGCTCCAGCGCCGCGAGGACGAGGCCCGGCTCGGGCCGCACCGCTTCTCCATCGGGCTCTGGGTCGGCAACGCCGCGACGCCCAACCGCTTCGGCACCTCGCCCCCGAAGGACGACTCCTGCGCCGTCGCGCGTGTCCTTGCCTGGCGCAAGAACCCCAAGTCAGCGCCGAGCCCGGTCCCCGTCGACAAGTGCCCCTGGTGCGGTGAGCCCTTCAACCAGGACTCCTTCGACCTCCAGCCCTCGCTCGCCGCGCCGCGCACCCTTCGGGCGCGCTGCACGGGGGTGAGCTGCGAGTTCCGCGCGTCCAAGCGCTGGCCCGAGGGCCTCCCCCTCGTGACGGTCGACGAGGAGGTCTACCGCGAGCTCCCGTGCTTCCTCATCGCCACGGTGGACAAGTTCGCGGCGCTCCCCTGGGTAGGGGCGACGGGCAAGCTCCTCGGCCGCAACGTCACCCACCGCGGCCCCGACGGCTTCCTCGGACCCGCCGACGACCTCGCGGGTGCCGCGCGCCTCCCGTCCCCGCTACTCCCGCCCGATCTCATCATTCAGGACGAGCTCCATCTCATCTCGGGGCCTCTCGGCACGATGGTGGGCCTCTACGAGACCGCCCTCGACGCGCTCGCCACGCGTGAGGTCGATGGCCGAGCCATCCGCCCGAAGATCGTAGCGTCGACCGCCACCGTGCGCGCCGCGCAGGCACAGGTGCGAGCCCTCTTCGCGCGGAGCGATGTGCGCGTGTTCCCGCCGCCCGGCGTCGACAGGACGACGTCTTTTTTCGCCGAGACGCTGCCCCCCCGCCGCACCGAGCTCGGGCACCCGCGCACCTACGTCGGTGTCGCGGCGCCCGGCCGGAGCATGAAGGTGCTCCTCCTGCGGTCATACGTGGCCCTGCTCGGCGCGGCGCAGCGCGCCTGGGAGGAGGATACAGCGGCGTCCGACCCGTACATGACGCTCGTCGGGTACTTCAACAGCCTCCGTGAGCTCGGTGGCGCCCGCCGCATCGTCGAGGACGAGGTGCGCCATCGCGTGGCCCGCGCCGACCGTCGCCGCCGCGCCGAGGGCCGGTCGGGCGACGAGGAGCTCGCCGCGCGAGCTATCGCCTACGACTGCGTCGAGCTCACCAGCCGTGAGACCACCGACCGCATCAAGGTCGCAAAGGAGCGCCTGGAGGTCGCGTTCGATGGCAAGGCCACGAAGCAGCGCCCGCCGGTGGATGTGGCCCTCGCGAGCAACATGATCTCCGTCGGCCTCGACATCGAGCGCCTCGGGCTGATGGTCGTGTGCGGCCAGCCCAAGACGGCCGCGGAGTACATCCAGGCCAGCTCGCGCGTCGGTCGTGAGGCGCAGCGGCCGGGCCTCGTGGTGACGCTCCTCAACGTCCACCGTCCGCGCGACCGCTCGCACCTCGAGCACTTCGAGGCCTTCCACCAGAGTTTCTACCGCGCGGTGGAGGCCACGAGCGTGACCCCCTTCTCCCCGCGCGCAATCGACCGCGGCCTCCCCGGCGTGGTGGTGGCCCTCGCGCGCCTCTTGGAACCCACCCTCACCTCACCCGACGGCGCGGCGGCGATCGACGCGGTGAAGGGGCGCGTCTCCGAACTCGTGGCCGACGCGCTCGCCCGCCGGGCCGAGGCGCACCGATCGAAGCGTGATGTCCCAGAGGACGAGCCCCTCGACGAGCTCACCCAGTCGCTCCGCCACAAGGTCGCCGGGCTCTTCGACGCCTGGTCGCACGTGGCGGGCGACGACTCCGGATCGAAGGGCCTCGTCTACCAGCGCTACGAGGACGATTCGCGGGGCGGCCGCGCGCTCCTCCACATGCCGCTCGACGAGGACCTCGCACAGTCCGACAAGTACGAGCGGAGGTTCGTCGCCAGCCGCTCGATGCGCGACGTGGAGGCGGCGACCGATCTCATGGTGATGACGCGCAAGGGCGCAGCGGCCGTGGCGGCCGACGAGGAGGGGACGTAGGGCAATGGCGCGGAGCGAACGATGGAAGGCGCAGGTCCCTTTCGGGCGGAAGGCCGACGGGGCCATCCGTCAGAGCCAACTCGTGGGGATGTTCGGCCCCGGTGCGTTGGTCGACCTCGTCGATCACGCAGTGCTCGTGGCGGGGCTCGGGTGGTGGGCGAAGGGCGATCCGATCACGGAGGATCGGCTCGTCGCGATGCTCGCCCGCGAGGCGGGCTTCACGAACGTCCGACTCCACTGCCCTCCGGCGGCCTCGCAAGACCGCGAGGACCCGAACCGTCGGTGGATCAAGGCGCAACAGTTTCCCGAGTGGTTCACCTGCCAGAACGAACGCTGCTGGGAGGACTTCGGCCGCGACCCGCGCCGTGACGGGCACCGGCCTCGGCGGCTCCTCCACCTCACCGACCTCGATGGCGCCGGACACCGCTGCGCGGGCAAAGGCTCGGCCCGCCCCTCACCGGTCCAGCCCATCCGTTTTGTCCGCGCGTGCAAGTATGGTCACATCGACGACATCGCCTGGAAGAAGCTGATCCACGGCCGGGAGGAGTGCACGAAGCCGCGCTCGATCCTGTGGATCGACGAGGTGGGGGCGTCCGGCGATCTCGCCGAGGTGCGCGTCTCGTGCGACTGCGGCAAGGGCCTCCGCATGGCCGCGGCGGCGGAGCGGTCGTTCGAGGACCCGCCCCTCGGCTGGTGCGACGGCAAGCGCCCCTGGCTCGGCGATGGCGCGAAGGAGGACTGCGTCGGGACGCCGATGAAGCTGCTCCTCCGATCGGCGAGCCACGCCTACTTCCCGCAGGTGGCGAGCGTGATCCACGTCCCGGAGAAGGGCGCTCGCCTGCGCGACGCCGTAGCGAAGCTCTGGGACAAGATCGGCGGCTCGAAGAAGGCGTCGAGCGTCGCGCTCTACCGCGACGAGCACGACGACGTGAAGGAGGCGCTGGAGGGCTTCTCCGACGCCGAGGCGTTCGCAGAGGTCGAGCGCCGCCGCGCAGGCGGCCCGGTCGTGTCGAAGAAGCTCAAGGACGCCGAGGTCGAGGTGCTCCTCGAGTGCCCACCCGAGGTGTCGAAGGACGAGCCCCACGGGCGCTTCTACGCGCGGGCCGCGAAGCCTCCGAAGCCGCGCGCCGGGTCGCCGATGGAGAAGGTCGACCGCGTGGTGCTCGTGCACCGCCTCACGGAGGTGCGGGCCCTCGCGGGCTTCACGCGCTTCGAGCCGAAGATGACGGACGTCGATGGCGAGCTCGACCTGGGCGTTGGTACGGCGCGCGTCGACGACCCGATCAACTGGCTCCCAGCCGTCGAGAATCACGGCGAGGGGGTGTTCTTCTCGCTGAAGGAGACCCTTCTCCAGCAATGGGAGAAGAAGGAAGCTGCCTCGCGCGGCGACCAGTTCATGCGTGGGTTCCGCCAGTGGCAGGCGCAGCGGGCTGACCGCAAGAACGTCCGCGACGACCTCGCGCGCCCGCGGTACGTGCTCCTCCACTCGCTCGCCCACTTGCTCATCACGGCGGTGTCACTCGAGTGCGGGTACCCGTCGAGCGCGATTCGCGAGCGAGTGTACGCGGGCGCGTCGGGCAGCGGCGTGCTGCTCTACACGGCCGCGCCGGGCGCGAGCGGATCGCTCGGAGGGCTGGTGCAGGTGGGGCGCGACTTCGAGCGCTTCCTCCGCATGGCGCTCGAGTTGGCGCGTCTCTGCGCCAACGACCCGGTGTGCGCGGGCCACGCACCCGACGACGCCAACGACGACCGCTTCCTCGAGGGCGCGTCGTGCCACGGGTGCCTCCTCATCTCGGAGCCGAGCTGCGAACGCATGAACCAGTTCCTCGACCGCACGCTGGTGGTGCCGACGGTGGAGCACGACGGCGCGGCCTTCTTCCGCGAGGGTTGAGCGGTGGCCCCACCACCCGACTGGGCGTCGCTCGCCAACCCTGCCGACCTGGAGCTGGTGGCGCAGGCGCTTGACGACGGCCGCCTCGCCCCCGGTCGAGACGCGGTCGCCGCCCTCCAGGCGCTCGGCCTCGGGGACGTCGGGGAGGCGCGGCGCTTCATCGCGACGGCGCCCGCGCGCGACGCCGCGGCGTTGGCCTGGGCGCTGCGCCGGGTCGCGGCCGAGCGACGGACAGCCGCCGACCGACTCGCTCGGAGCGCGCAGCTTGTGTGGAGCGGTCCGAGCGAGGGCCATGGCGGCCTGCGCGACACGCGCGCGGTGCTCGACGAGGTGTGCGCCCGCGCCGAGCGCCACGTGTTGGTGGCTACCTACGTGGTGTACGACGGCCTGCGGAGCCTCGCGGCGCTGGCGCGGCGGATGCGCGAGCGGCCCGCGCTTGCGGTCGACCTCTACGTGCACCTCGAGCCGCCGGCGCACGGTGAGGTTGACGAGGCGCGCGCGGCGGCTGGGTGGGTGCGACGCTTCCGCGAGCGGCACTGGCCCGAGGACGTCCGCGTGCCAGCGGTGTGGTACGACCCGGCAACGCTCGACCGGAGCGCGGGGGTGTCGCTCCACGCGAAGTGCGTTGTGGTGGATGGGCGCCACGCGTTCGTGACCTCGGCGAACTTCACCGAGGCGGCGCAGGCACGCAACATCGAGGTGGGCGTGCTGCTCGATCACCCCGCACTCGCGCAGGGCTTGGTGGGGCAGTTCCAGGCGTTGCGCGACCACGGGCAGTTTCGGCGGATGGCAGGGACGTAGGCCCGGGCCGAATTTGGCCTCGATGGGCCTCACAGTGATCCGTCGACCCGACCAACGGGATGCTACGCCCTGCCGTGTTCCGACGATGCGTGGTGAGGGGGAGGACGGGCCACGCCCCAGGATGGAGCGCGACTGGCCGAGGAGCCCTGCAAGGACGCAAGGTTGGCCACCGAGGGCGGGTCAGTCGGCGCGCATCAACTCTCGCACGCGGGCCACCAGTCTGCGGTGCCCGACCACCGATTCGTGCTTCTCCGGCTCCCTCATCTCGCGCACCTCGCGCTGCCTCACCTCCCCCCGGTAGCCCCCGCGCAGCAGCTCGACGAACCACCCCTTGGGCGTCGGCCCCCAGAACGCCCTCCCCGCGGCGGTGTAGCGCTCGGACTCGGTCGGCAGCGAGGGCCCGCCGACGTAGCGCTTCACGAAGAAGCGCCAGAACGCCTCATCGCTCTCCCACGCGCGGTAGTACACCACGTCGTCGTCGCCGCTCCCTGCGTGCCCGAAGTCGCGCCACCACCCGAGGCCCTTGCCCGTCTTCGCGACGGCCTCCGCGTGGTCGCGCTCCTTCACCTTCACGCCGCCCCAGTTGTGGCCGTGCGCGCGTCGGCCGCGGCC
>JBILLV010000393.1:0-7874 GCA_044375895.1 Polyangiales bacterium
CGTGCGCCACGACCCCCATCGCAACCGACAGAGCGCCACCGAACGGTGCCTCCGCCTCTGGGCAGAGGACCCCGGTGACGCGTCCAATTGAGCTGACTTAACGCCAATGCGCCCCGGAGGACCCCACCCAGTCTGGGCGACATAACGAAACTGTTCCATCGCGGCGTTGAGCGGACCCGCTCCCATGCCCGCAACTTGACCCGTGACAAAGATCGCCTCGCTAATCGGAGTGCCACGGTTGGGGAGCACCTCCCCGAGTCCGCTCACGAACGATGGTAGTTGCCGGAGGGCCGCCTCGAGCGCAGTTCGAACGGGACCTTCCAAATCCGAAGCGAGGCGACAGAGCGGACTTCCCATCGAACACAAACGCGGGATCGGGACGCCATTGATATCGTCATCGCGATAACGGACGATAGTTGAGAGAGGACGCGCAAGCGCCTGATCGACCGGGCCGAAGTTGAAGAGGGTGCTGGGAGTGGTACCAAAGAGCCACGTAGTCACGAAACGGAGGCCCGCATCTCCAACCGCACGACGAATTCGGACGTCGACCGCGCAGGTAAGCTCCACGCCGATAGAGAATGCCTGTGGACTCAGAGCCAAAACGCTGCCCCTTGTGGTCGGGAGGAGGTTCGCGATGAATGGCTGACGATTGGCCGGGCGGGCTGTCTGTAGGAGAATGGAATGGATGAAGACTCCGGCGACGTCGAATGAACCGGGTGCTGAAGTGACAAGCACACGAAACGCGTCGGTGTTGCGGAAGTTGACATTATCCTCCGGGTAGAGGCCAGAGGAAATTTCACTGTTCGAAGCGCATCGTCGTGGCCGTGCGAAGACTCCCGGAAAGGATGGACTGTTGATTTCGCGCTGCACCAGCAGCGCAAGAAATGTCTGGAGTCGATCGAGACGAACGTTCACCTGTGCAAACATCGGGATGCCTTGCCTCTCTAGAACAGAAACGGGTCCCCAAAGTGGTAGAAGATTGCGCCCGGAACTGGGCTGACCGGGTCGTACAGCCGGTAGCGAACCATAAGCTCCGGCATTTCCGCTGTCGCACTATAGAAGCGAACGACGCCACCTGTGGTGGATAGACACTCAGGTCGTCCGTCGCCGTCGATGTCATTCAGCGCGAGGCGACCGCCATTTCCGCTGTCGGATACAAGCGGTTCAAACGACCGTTCGAAGGGTGTGGCCGGTAGTGGACCGTCCGCGGATCCTCTCATCATCCAACCGACCAGACGGGATGTACCGACGATATCATAGAAGCCATCCCCATCGAAGTCCGGAACACAGGTCAGGTCTGCGACCTCCCCCCTCAGGGCGCGTTGATCGAAGAGCGGACCACCGTCGAGCATTCGAGTTCTCGACAAATTGGGTGTGTTCGCCAGGTGCAGGAACACGTTGAGGGGGCGCTGCATTCGAGGATCTTCAGAGGTCGACTGGAGAATGACTTCTGAGCGACCATCGCGATCGAGGTCGCAGAGTGCGAGCCGATCGGTATGGCGAGGATCGATGAATCGGTGGCCGTTTGGTGGAATCAGGCGGACCCCGCGCCGCGCAAGGTCGGTGACGTGTTCACTGGAAACTACATGAAATGAAGGGCGATAACTCAGTCCGCCCGCGTCGGGCGGCAGCCCCCACACCAGGTAATCGAGGCGGTTGTCGCCGTCGAAGTCTCCCACGGGGTAGAGGCGTCCGAAGTATTGGTAACTCGGATCGGGGGACTCGATGGCAAGAATGTTGCTGGAAGAGAAGCCTTGCGCTGAACCTAGAAAGATCAATGCGCGCGGGCTGCCGATGGAGAAGCACATCTCCGTGCTCGCAACGACATCCCCATAGCCATCCAAGTTCACGTCGATCAGGGGTACTCCCCCAAGATGATTGGGGATGCAGCGAGATGGGGTGGCAAGCCCCTCCACGGGAACGTTCTGTGTCGTTTCCAGCAGTCCGGCCGCCGAACCGAGGAAGACCCGTTGCCATGACTGTACCTCTTCCCCCGATTGCGTATTTATCTTGATGACGACGTCGGAGAACCCATCGCCGTTCGCGTCACCAATGTCGAACAGCAAGCCAAAAGGGAGTCGCTGGCGGGGCCTCGGTTCAGGGCCTCCAGGACTTCCATAGAATACATAGCTCCCCAGAGTATTCAGTTGGATATCGCTGTTGCTCGCCCCCGAGGTGAGGATCGCGTCGCCGTAGCCGTCGCCGTTGACATCCACGTAGGATGCCAGCGCGAGATCACTGGAAGCGCTCCGAAACGGCGCCCGGAACTCCCACGTAAACGACCCCGCTCCGCGCCGCCCGTCCACTAGCGCGAAGGCTCGCCAGAAGTGCACGCCCGGTCGCAGTTCCTCGGGCACCCGCACGCTGCTCCCGGTGACCTCCAGCGTGTGCTCGACGCGCTGGCAGGGCCGGTCGGCGCACACCTCCACCACGACGCGCTCCACTCCGGGGGGCAGCGCCCAGCGGAGCGTCGGGCGTCGCGACGAGTGCCAGGTGCAGGACAACGGGGCGATGAGCCGCGGCGCTGTTGGGTCGGGCTGCGGCCACATTGCTGGCGGCAGCGCATCGGCGCCTGCATCGCCGACCGCTCCCTCGCTCGCGGCATCCACGGCGCCCCCGTCGGTGCCCGCGGTGGTGTTCGCGCAGGCGGTGAGGCACCACAAGGCGCAACACACGAAAATTGGGCGTGGTGGTCGTTGGTTCATTGTGAGGGGCGTCCCACGTACCCTATCAACCTGCGCCAACTCGCGCAGCCCATCCCAACCGGCATCAACCGTCGTATGCGCGAACGTACCCGCGTGCTACTGCCGATGCAAGCGCCGCATCTGGCTCTGAGAGCGGTAGAAGGAGAAAAAATCGCATATTCGCAGCTTCTCGCCGCGGTGCACTTCCTCACTGATCTCCGGCGATCATGGCACCGGGCGGCGGCGTTGAACCGTCGCATGGATGTTTCATTTTTCTGCGTTGCGTCGTGGGAATTGTGGCGGCGTGCTCCAGACCGTCGCTCGGCCCTCGCGTCGTCTGCTACGGCGCGGGCCAGCACTGCCTCCACGCTGCCGTCTGCTGCCGCCACTCGTCGCTCGTCGCTCTCGTCGTCGCGGGCCGGGGCTGCTACGCGGCAGGCGCCGTGCTGACCCGGTGACCGTCGCACCCTCCGGACGCATGGTACGCAGGCTGAGAGCACTCTCCACGCGCGTGTCGGGGGCCACGGGCGGCGCTCGGTAGCGGCCTCCCGGGGCTTCACCGCGGGTCACCACGCGCCGGAGCGGAGCGTCACGGCCCCGCCACAGCCGCGACCTCCGCCGACCCGTGCTCGAGCCGGTCCACGCGGGCCGTTCACTCCCTTGCGAGGCCCGCATTTCCCGCGCCGAGCGGCGTTCACGTCCCCCGCGCGCCCCGTTCTATCTGCCTATCGACCGATCTCGCCGCCCTATCACCCGCTTCAAATCGCATTTCACCCGATTCAATCACCCATTTCACCCACTTTCACTCCGCCTATCACCCGTTTCTGCACGCCTATCACCCGCTGGCCGCGCCCCGAACACCCCGCCGCCGCCTCCTCGCACCCCAACGCTCATGCGCGCGCCCGCCGCCGCCGTTGTTCTCCTCGTCCGTCGCGGCGCGCTGCGCACCATCCTGGCGCGCTCCCACTCCCCGCGGCGCGACCCGAGTCTGCCATGGTGCGTCTGTTCTGGATCTCCTGCCTCCTCCACGCCCGCCCCGCCTCCGCCGCCCGCCGCGCCGCCTCGACGGCGACCACCCCCACCGAGGCCGCGCCCGACGACGCCGCGGCCAACGACGCCCCCGCCAACGCGCAGGGCCCCGAGCTCCCGTTGTGCGAGCTCACCGACGCGCAGCGCGAGGCGTACCGCGCGCGGGCCGGGGCGCTCCCGGCCTCCTTCGTCGACGCGCTCCCACCGCACATCGACGCGCGCTCGGCGCGCTCGCTTCAGCACGTCGCCGCGGCGTGGGGGGCGCGCGCGCGGATCGTCGGCGTCGAGGTCGACGGCGTCGCGATCACGGCGGCCGAGCTCGACGACGCGCTCCCGCTCATGACGTGGACGCGCGAGGTGCTGGCGCGCCGCGCCCTCCCCGACAGCGCGCCCGCCGACCCCGACGCGCCGCCCGACGACGCCGCCGCGATGGCGGCGATCACGGACGACGTCGCGATCGTCTGCGAGGCGCTGCTGCTGCGCTTCGCGGGCAACCCCCGCGTGCGTACGGTGCTGTCGTCGGTGCGCAAGGAGCGGCGCCCGGTGGCGCTCGGCCCGGCGGTGGGGCAGCTCCTCGTGCTCTGCGACGAGCCCGCCACGGCGGAGCACCTCGCGAAGCTCCCGAAGGGCGAGGCCGCGGCGGTGGCCCGCCTGCGCGCCGCGCTCCCCGCGTGGGAGCGGCGCATCGCCACGCAGCTCGTCGGCGACGCCACCACCACCGCGGTGCCGCCGCAGGAGATGGCGCGCCGGGCGTGGGCGCTGGCGCAGCGGACGATGGAGCGCGTCGTGCGCGCCGGCCGCTACCTCGCGAAGGGCGACGCCGCGCAGGAGCGGCTCTGGCGCGCGTACCGCCCGGCGAAGAAGGCGAAGACGCCCGCCCCGACGCCCACGCCCGACGCGTAGCGCGCCGACGGCGGGCGGATGCGATACACTCCGCCCGCGATGTCCCCGTCGAGGCCGCTCCCGGATTGCTTCCCTCACGCGCGACCAGCTCGGAAACGGAAGCCCCGTCCTGACCTTGCGACGCCGACCGAACGATCCCTCGCATGACCTCCGAACCTGACCTGGCGTCCAGATTCCCGGACCTCCGTCACCTCCTGGCGAGTCGGTTCTTCCAGTGCTGGTACAAGGACGTCGCGACGCCGGCCGACGTCGTGGCCAGGTATGTGAAGTGCGAGGATCCGGCTCGCGCCCGGGCGTCCCTGGAGCAGATCGACCGCCTGCTGCGCGAGTACGGGGACGACCCGCGCCTCGAGGAGATCCTCGAGCACGACCTGCGCTGCGATCAGCGCCCGATGTATGACCAGCCGCCGGCGGTCTTCCTCCGCTGGCTGCGCGCGGAGCTGGCGTCGCGCGTCGCGGCCCCTCCCTCGAGTTGACCCACCGGCGCGGGTCCGGTTCGAGGTCGAACGGAGGTGTGCTGGATGCGGGGTATCTGGCGGGGTGCGCGGCGGTGGCGGAGCGGGGCCGCGGCGCGAAGGCGAAGGCCGCGGCCCGCACGGAGGCCGCGGCGAAGAAGGATGCGACGACGCGTGATCGCGCGGAGGGTTGACGCGCGCCCGTGATGGGGGTCCCATCCAGCGTCAGGAACCCCCGCCGTGAGCCTCCCGCCCGCAACGAACGACGCGCCGCCACGCCACGAGCGGCTCTCCGCGCGCCTGAAGCGAGAACAGTGGGAGGCGGAGCGTGCGCTGGGTCCCGAGGGGCGCATGCGTCTCGCGCTGATCCTCGGTCGACGTGCGGCTCGCCTCGCGGCGCTGGTGGGCCGTTGACGCCGGACCCGGTCGACCGTGCCATGGCCGTCGCCGAGGGTTGACGCGCGATTCGGAGTCGCGCTTCGAAGCGACGAGAGTTCACGCTCGATCGCTTCCGCGATACGGTCCGTCGTCCGTCGCCAGGGCCATATGGTCGCCCCCAACGAAGCGACGCACATCGACTCGACGCCCCTCCCGAAGGCGCCCGAATGGCCGTGGCGACGGACGACGGACCGTGTCGCGGAGACGATCGGGCGTGACCTCTCGTCGCTTCGAAGCGCGACGCCGAACCCCAGGGTGGACGCCCGTCCTTGATGGGGGGCCCCGCGCCGGGAGGTGCGCCACCCGTGGACATCGCACCGGGTCTGGTGGTCGAATCGACCGCATCGTGAAGCGGCCGACCGTCCTTGTCTTGTTCGTGATGCTCGCGGCCTGCGCGCGGGTCGCGGACGAGTACGTGCCGCCGCGGGTCGACTTCGACGACGCCATCACGCTCTACGACGACATCGCCGACGCGGCGGTCGACGCGCCGCCCGACACCGGCGACGAGGTCCCCTGGTTCGACACCGGCGACGACCTCGTCGCCATGGACGACCTCGCGAAGGAAGCCGCCGTCGACGTCGCCCCCGCCGATGTCGCCCCCGCCGATGTCGCCCCCGCCGATGTCGTCGTCCCCCCGGAAGACCCGCCTCCGTGCGGCGGGGTGGGCGCGTCCTGCTGCGGCGACGTGTGCGACTCGGGCGGCGTGTGCCGTGCGGGGCGGTGCGTGGCGTGCGGCGGCGTCGGGGCGGCCTGCTGTCGCGGCGACAGTTGCGAGCGCGACCTCGTCTGCACGATGGGGAGCTGCCAGGCGCCGCCGTGCGGCATGCTCGATCAGCCCTGCTGCGCGGGCAACGTGTGCGGCGGCGGGTTGAGCTGCGCCGAGGGCCGTTGCCAGAGCCCCGCCATGCTTTGCGGCATGCGGGGGCAGCCTTGCTGCGGCGGTCGGCTCTGCGACACGGGGCTGGAGTGCAGCGCGGGCACCTGCGCGATGTCGTCCGCGTGTGGGGCGGAGGGGCAGGCGTGCTGTGGCGGCCGCCTGTGCGACATGGGCCTGACGTGCGGCGGCGCCACGTGCATGCGCGCCGCCATGGGTTTGTGCGGCGCCCTCGCCCAGGCGTGCTGCGCCGGGAGCGCGTGCAACGCCGGGCTCGTGTGCCAGTCGGGGAGCTGCGCGTCGCCGCCCTGCGGGATGCTCGGCCAGGCCTGCTGCGGCGGCGCCGCGTGCAACGCCGGGCTCAACTGCAACGGGACGAGCTGCGTTGCGGCCGCGCCCACCTGCGGCGCGTCGGGGCAGGCCTGCTGCGCGGGCTCGTCGTGCAACGCGGGGCTCGTGTGCAACGGCGTGAGCTGCGTGACGGCGCCCCCCACCTGCGGCGGTCTCGACCAGGTGTGCTGCGCCGGGTCGTTGTGCTCGGGGGGGCTCACGTGCCGCGCGGGGGCCTGCATGACGCCCGCTCCCACCTGCGGGGTGGCGGGCGCCGCGTGCTGCACCTCGGGGGCTGCGTGCGGGGCGGGGCTCACCTGCTCGGGCGGGTTCTGCGCGATGGTCACCACCACCTGCGGCGCCACCAACCAGCGCTGCTGCACGAGCAGCTTCGGCGCTGGCACCTGCCTGTCGGGCAACTTCTGCTCGGGGTCGACGTGTCGCGCGTGCGGGTTCGATGGGCAGTCGTGCTGCCCGAGCAGCTTCGGCACGGGGACGTGCGGGAGCGGTAACTACTGCGCTGGGTCGACGTGTCGAGCCTGCGGCCTCGCGGGGCAGACGTGCTGCCCGAGCAGCTTCGGTACGGGGACGTGCGGGAGCGGCAACTTCTGCTCGGGGTCGACATGTCGCGCGTGCGGCCTCACGGGGCAGTCGTGCTGCCCGAGCAGCTTCGGCACGGGGACCTGCGGGAGCGGCAACTTCTGCTCGGGGTCGACCTGTCGGGCGTGCGGGCTCGCGGGTCAGTCGTGCTGCCCGAGCAGCTTCGGTACGGGGACGTGCGGGAGCGGCAGCACGTGCTCCGGGTCGACGTGCGTCGCGTGCGGCAACCGGGGGCAGCGGTGCTGTGGCACGTCGTGCTTCAGCCCGGCCCGGTGCTCGGGCTCGAGTTGTATTTGACGCTCGGGCCTCCTAACGGGTGAGCGGAAATCCGCGACGCCGCCCGACGCCCGACGCCCCGTTGGGTGCTCGCTACGGCCGACGGAACGCGGATGACGGACCGTACGCACGGAAGCGCTCGGGTACGGGTACTCGTCGCTCTGACGAACGTTGGAACGTCGCTCGCCGCTCGCCCCCCCGCTGGGTGCTCGCTACGGCCGACGGAACGCGGATGACGGACCGTACGCGCGGAAGCGCTCGGATCCGAACGACGCCGCGTCGACT
>JBILLV010000088.1:0-29612 GCA_044375895.1 Polyangiales bacterium
GCCACGAGGTGGCCGCGCACGTCGAGGTCGCGGATGACGGCCTCGTTGCCCGCGAGGTTGGCGCCCGTCATGAAGAAGGTCGCCGCGACCCGATGCGCGCGGAGCGTCGCGAGGATCTGCGGGGTGTACACCCCCGAGGGGCCGTCATCGAAGGTGAGGTAGAACTTCCCGCGGCGATCGAGGTTGAGCGACGCCGGGACGCGCACGCCGACCGAGCCCGCGGCCTCCACGCCGACGCTGTCGCCCATCGGGTCGTCGTCGCGGTGGGCGAAATCCGCCGGGTCTTCGACGGAGCAGCCGAGGGCGAGGAGGGAGGCGAGGCCGAAGGTGCGCATGCGAATCATCGAAGGACTCCGAGCGTCGGGGGGATGTAGGCGCGTTGCCTACCATGGAGCCGCGGGGGGAGGGAAGGGGTGCCCCACTTGCGCCGATAGCCGCGGGCTACCAGGTGCATAGGGACAGTGTCCTGGAGGGGTCGACGCGGCCGTGCGAAACCGGTCGGCAGAGAACGACGCCCTTCGCGCCGCACGAGGAACCATGACGAACCAGAGCCAGTGCCCGTTTCACAGCCAGAAGACCGCCGGAGCCAGGTCGAACCGCGACTGGTGGCCCCATCAGCTCAACCTGCGCGTGCTGCATCAGCATGCGCCGAAGTCCAACCCGCTGGGGGCGTCGTTCGACTACGCGGCGGCCTTCCAGACGCTCGACCTCGCGGAGGTGCGCAACGACCTCGACGCGCTGATGACCACGTCGCAGGACTGGTGGCCCGCGGACTACGGGCACTACGGGCCCTTCTTCATCCGCATGGCGTGGCACAGCGCCGGCACCTACCGCACGGCCGACGGTCGCGGCGGCGCAGGCTCGGGGTCGCAGCGCTTCGCCCCGCTCAACAGCTGGCCCGACAACGGCAACCTCGACAAGGCGCGCCGGCTCCTGTGGCCCATCAAGCAGAAGTACGGCAGCCGCCTCTCGTGGGCCGACCTGATGATCTTCGCGGGCAACTGCGCCCTCGAGTCGATGGGCTTCAAGACCTTCGGCTTCTCCGGGGGCCGCGCCGACGTGTGGGAGCCCGAGGAGGACATCTACTGGGGCGCGGAGGCCGAGTGGCTCGGCGACAAGCGCTACACCGGCGACCGGGCGCTCGAGAAGCCGCTCGCCGCCGTGCAGATGGGCCTCATCTACGTCAACCCGCAGGGCCCCAACGGCACGCCCGACCCGCTCGCCTCGGCGCGCGACATCCGCGAGACCTTCGCCCGCATGGCGATGAACGACGAGGAGACCGTCGCCCTCGTCGCGGGCGGCCACACCTTCGGCAAGGCCCACGGCGCCGCGCCCGACAGCCACCTGGGTCGCGAGCCCGAAGGGGCGGGCCTCGAGGCGCAGGGCCTCGGCTGGAAGAACTCCTTCGGCAGCGGCAAGGGCGAGCACACGATCACGAGCGGCATCGAGGGCGCGTGGACGCCCGACCCGATCCGCTGGGACAACGGGTACTTCGACACGCTGTTCGGGCATGAGTGGGCGCTGGTGAAGAGCCCCGCGGGCGCGTGGCAGTGGGCCCCGAAGGACGGGGCGGCGGCGGATGCGGTGCCCGACGCGCACGTCGCGAACCGACGGCACGCGCCGATGATGACCACGGCCGACCTCGCGCTGCGCGTCGACCCGAGCTACGCGGCGATTTCGAAGCGCTTCCACGAGGACCCGGCGGCCTTCGCGGACGCGTTCGCGCGGGCGTGGTTCAAGCTCACGCACCGCGACATGGGGCCGCGTTCGCGCTACGTGGGGGCGCTGGTGCCCTCGGAGGTGCTGATCTGGCAGGATCCGGTTCCGGCCGTCGACCACCCGCTCATCGACGCGCGTGACGTGGCCGCGCTGCAGGCCAGCGTGCTGGCGTCGGGGCTCACGATCGCGGAGCTGGTCGCGGCGGCGTGGGCCTCGGCGAGCACGTTTCGCGGCTCGGACAAGCGCGGCGGCGCCAACGGGGCGCGCGTCCGCCTCGCGCCGCAGAAGGACTGGGAGGTCAACCAGCCCGCGCAGCTCGCGAAGGTGCTGACGACGCTCGACGGGATCCAGCAGTCGTTCAACGCGTCGCAGACCGACGGGAAGAAGGTGTCGCTCGCCGACCTGATCGTGCTGGGGGGCTGCGCGGCCGTCGAGCAGGCGGCGAGGAACGCGGGGCATGACGTGAAGGTGCCGTTCACGCCGGGGCGCACGGACGCGTCGCAGGCGCAGACCGACGTCGACTCCTTCGCTCCGCTCGAACCCACCGCCGACGGGTTTCGAAACTACCTGAGCGCGCGGTACACCGCGTCGGCCGAGGAGCTGCTGATCGACCGGGCGCAGCTCCTGACGCTCAGCGCGCCGGAGATGACCGTGCTGGTGGGCGGGCTCCGGGTGCTGGGCGCCAACGCGGGGAAGTCGCGCCACGGCGTCTTCACGCGGCGTCCGGGGGCGCTCACGAACGACTTCTTCGTGAACCTCCTCGACCTCGGGACGACCTGGGAGCCGGTGTCGGATGCTGGCGACGTCTTCATCGGCTGCGACCGTGCCACGGGCGACCTCCAGTGGAGCGGGACGCGGGTCGACCTGGTGTTCGGGTCGAACTCGCAGCTCCGCGCCCTCGCCGAGGTCTATGCGGGAGCGGACGCGGGGGGGAAGTTCGTGGGCGACTTCATCGCGGCGTGGAACAAGGTGATGAACCTCGACCGCTTCGACCTGCGCTGACCGAGCGCGGGGGCGTCGGGTCGTTCGGCGGCGTCAACCGGCGCGCTGGAGGCTCGGCGGCCCCGCTTCGAACTCGCGCACCGCGGCGATCTTGCTGAACACGACCTCGAAGACCGCGAGGCTGCGCGTGGGGGCGCGCGGCGCCGTGTCGCTCATCGGCGCCCAGTTGAACTCGGCGAACACGCGGTCGCCGTCGCCGTGCAGCGTGAGGTCGGTCACGATGCGCCCGGTCGGGTGCGCCATGTCGAGGAGCTTCACGAGCCGACCGACGCCCGTGCGACCGAAGAAGCGCCCGGTGAAGGGGCCGCCCGAGGGCGTGTCCCAGAAGCCGCTCTCGTCGAAGCCCGAGACGACGGCCTCGATGTCACGCTTCTCCAGGTTGTTGAAGAAGCTCTGGACCACCTGCATGTTGTCGTTGGTGCGCGTCATCGTGGAATGCCTCCGGGGCGGAGGGCTACGCAAGCCACGCGCCGCGCAAGAGCGGGGGATTTCGGCGCCGCGGGTGGCGGACGACGCGCGCCGTGCGGGCACTGTTTGCGCGGCGTACGCGGTGCGCGAGCGTTGACCCGCCGCGCGCGGCCGCTCCGCTACGGGGAGTCGAGGTCGATCGGGAGGCCTTCGCGCAGGCTGCGCACGGCCATGAGGGTCGCCCAGGTGGTCCCGTGGATCTCGCGCCACGGGATCGGCCACGCGCCGCCCTTGCGGCAGCCCTCGATGAAGGCGCGGAAGCCCGCGTCGTGGCCCCGGTCGCGGCCGGTCTTCTCGGTGGTGAGCTTCTCGCTGCGCCACAGCGACACGGTGTCGAACTCGTCGACGTGCGCGGTGCGTCCGCCGCCGTTGACTTCGAAGCGCTCGACGGGCGCCGCGCGGTCGCCGCCGGCCTGGTACGACACGTTGGAGAGGCTCCCGTCTTCGTGCCGGATGGTGATGAACACCTGGTCGTCGGTGGTCTCCAGCCCCCGCGCGGCGCCGACCGACTCGGCGTACACGCGCACCGGCGCCGAGCCCGTGAGCGCGACGCACATGTCGATGGCGTGGCAGGCCTCGCCCACGATGCGTCCGCCGCCCACCTCCTCGTCTTGCGGCCAGATGTTGGCGGGGACGTAGCCCGAGGCGAAGCGGTAGGACACGGTGCGCGGCGCGACGCCCGCGAAGAAGTCCTTCACGCGCCTGGTGGCCGGGGCGAAGCGGCGGTTGAAGCCCACCATGAGGATGGGGCACTTGTCGCCGAGCTCCTCGACGCACGCGGCGACGCGGGTGAGGTCGGCCGTGTTGATGGTGAGGGGCTTCTCGACGAAGACGTGCTTGCCGGCCTTGAGGGCGCCGATCACGAGGTCGGCGTGGAGGTCGTGGCGCGTCGCGACGAACACCGCGTGGGTGCGCGGGTCGTTGAACACCTCGGCGGCCTCCGTCGTGGCGAAGCCGAAGCCCATCTTGCGGCCCGAGTGCTCGGCGTTCATCCCGCGGGCGGTGCAGAGGCCGCGCCACTCGACGCCGCCCACCTTGGTGAGCGACGGCATCATGACGAGGCGCGCGTAGTTGCCCGCGCCGATGAGGCTCACGCCGAGGTCGCCGCTGACGGCGGGCTTCGCGGCGCGGAGGTCGACGCGGCGGCGCGGGCGCTCGGTCACCGCGGGGTACTCGATGATGGCGCCCATCACGGGGGCGCCCGAGGTGATGAGGTCGTAGGCCTCGGAGGCGCGCGCGATGGGGAAGCGGTGCGTGGTGAGCTTCTCCACGGGGAGCGAGCCCGCGGAGATCATGTCGAGCACGGCCTCCATGTTGCGCTGCGCGGTCCAGCGGACGAAGCCGAAGGGGTAGTCGATGCCGCGCTCGTCGTACTGCGGGTCCATGCGGCCCGGGCCGAGCGACGACGACACCGTGAACTCCAGCTCCTTCATGAAGAAGGGCGCGCGCGGCAGGTCGAGGCCCGTCACGCCCACCAGCACGATGCGCCCGCGCACGCGCGCCACGTCGGCGGCGAACTCGATGATCGCGTTGTCCTTCGAAGCGGCGGTGATGATGACGGCGTCGACGCCCTGCGGGCCCGCGAAGCCGCGGACGAGGTCGCGCGGCGAGCCGATGCCCACGCCGTCGGCGCCGAAGGACTTCGCCAGCTCCAGCTTGGCCGGGTCGATGTCGGTGCCGAACACGCGGCAGCCCGCGGCCTTGAGCATCGCGACGCACATCTGCCCGATGAGCCCGAGGCCGATGACGAGGACGCGCTCGCCGAGCGTGACCTTCGCGAGCCGGACGCCCTCCAGCCCGATGGAGGCGACGGAGGTGTAGGCGGCCTGTTCGAAGGTGACGTTGTCGGGGACGCGGGCGCACTGCGTCCGGCTGACGCTCACGACGCCCGCGTGGGGCCCCGCGGCGGCGACGCGGTCGCCGGGCTTGAACTCCTGCACCCCCTTGCCGCACTCCAGCACGACGCCGGCCGACGAGTACCCGAGGGGCATCGGTTCGTCGAGCTTGGCCTGCACCTGCTGGGCGGTGAAGAGGAGGCCCTCCTGCTTGATCTTCTGGAGCACGCGGCGCACGTGGTCGGGCCGCTCGCGGGCCTTGCCGATGAGGCTCTTGCGCGCGAGCTCGACGACGTAGCGCTCCGTCCCCGCGGAGACGAGCGAGGCCGCGGCGGCGACGACGACCTGGCCGGGGGCGGCGATGGGGTCGGGGATCTCACGGACCCCGGTGACCCCGCTTCGAACATCCTGGACGACCTGCAACATACGCTTCCGTGTGACCTCTCGGTGGGGGAGTGATGGTGCGCTCAGGCCTGGGCGGTGGCCACGGCGCGGATGAACTCGAAGGTGTCGCGCGCGCAGGTCTCCCAGGAGTACCGCGCGGCGAGGGTGTGGGCGCGCTCGGCCAGGCGGAGGCGGAGCGCGGGGTCGTGGAGCAGCTCGCGGGCGGCGCGGGCGATGTCGCGCGCGTCCTCCGGGTCGAAGTAGCGGGCGCCGTCGGCGATGACCTCGGGCATCGGTCCGCGGTCGGAGCACGCGATGGGGAGCCCGGAGGCCATCGACTCGAGGAGGATGTTGGGCATGTTCTCGCACGAGGACGCGTAGAGGGCGCCATCGGCGTGGGCGTACACCTCGGAGAGCTCGGCGAAGGGCACGTGGCCGCGGTAGCGGGCCCAGCGGCCGTCGGGGTCCCACGCGCGGAGACCGTCACGCACCTCGCGGCCCGAGCGGGCGTCTTCCTCGATGCCCACGAGCTCGAGGGCGACCGGGAGCCCCTCGGCCCGCAGCGCCCGCACCGCGTCGAGCACGCGCGCCTGGTGCTTGTAGCGCGTCACCGTCGACACGTACACCCAGCGGAACGGGTCGTCGAAGGAGCAGTCCTCCAGGCGACGCGGCGGGCGCGGGGCGCGGCGAAAGCGGGGGTTGACGCCGTGCGGGATGCTCGCGACCGCGCGGGGACGCCGCGGCAGGCGGGCGAGCACGGCGTCCCGGGCGTGCTGCGTGAGGAAGATCGCGCCGTCGGCCGTGGAGAGGGCGCGCGCGTGGGCGAGGCGGAGCGCGTCAAGGCGGAGGCCGCCGGTGGTGCCGAAGTAGCGGGCGCGCTCGACCTCGTCGAAGGGGAGCATGTTGCGGCACATCACCACGCGCGGGTGCAGCGACGCGGGGGCCGTGGTGCCGGGCGCGAAATGCACCGAGCAGCCCGCGTCGCGCGAGCGCCACGGGAGGGCGAGCTGCTGCCACGCGGTGCGGCGGGCGAGGTCGCCGTCGAGCGTGGGCTCGTGGGCGCGGACGAGCCACGGGCGCTCGGGGAGGCGGTCGAGGGTGGCTCGCCCGCTCCAGACGACCACGCGCGAGAAGCCGTGGGCGAGCGGGTCGGCCACCCCGAGGAGCTCCTGGAGGTGCGTGATGCCGCCGCCGTAGCGCAGGTTGGACGCGTCGATGCCGAGGATCACGTGCGCAGGCTCTGGGCGAGGGCGAGGGCGCGGCGGTCGAGGAGGCCGAGCGCGGTGATGGCGAGGGTGCGCGGCGCGCGCGCGAGCCGCGGGTCGACGCGACGCATCGCCGCGAGGGCGCCGGGGCGGTCGCCCGCGAGCAGGAGGAGGTTGGCGAGGCGGAGCGCCATCTTGTCGGACATCGTCGGGGCGGCCTCGCGCATCGCCGCGCCGTGGTCGTCGATCATGCGGGCGACGCTCTTCGACCAGTCGGGCGCGTCGCGGAGCAGGCGGCGGGCGCGGGGGAGGGCGGGGCCGCGGGTGATGCGGTCGCGCGCGTCGGTGTGGCCGAGGCAGACCTTCTGCTTCACGAGCTGAAAGCGCCAGTCACGCGCGAGCGCGAGGTGGAGCGGCGTCTCGTAGGCGCGCCCCGCGGGGTAGCGCAGCCCGTCGAACACCTCCCGGCGGATGCAGTTGAACCACTCCGGGGTCGTCACGCCCGAGAGCCAGCGGAGAAACTCGGGGTACGTCAGGAGCAGGTCGCCCGGGGGGGAAGGGTCGGGGGTGCTCGGGCCGACGTCCCAGGCCATGTGGGTGGCGACGTTGCCGACGTCCGCGGGCGCCGCGAGGCAGAGGCGCTCCAGGGAGCGTAGGGCGTCGGGCAGGAGTTCGAAGTCGCTGTCGAGCATCACGAGCCAGCGGCCGCGGGAGGCGTCGACGGCGGTGTTGCGCGCGGCGCAGACGCCCCGGTTCACGTCGTGGCGGAGGTAGCGGATGCGGTCGTCGCCGAGGGCTCGGACGGCGCGCGCAGTGTCGTCCGAGGAGCAGTCGTCGACGACGACGAGCTCCCAGCGCGCGAAGCGTTGGCGCGTGACGCTCCCGAGGACGCGGCGCATCATCCCCGCACGGTTGAAGGTGGGGACGACGACCGTGAAGAAGGGACGCTCGCTG
Source organism: Polyangiales bacterium (assembly GCA_044375895.1). Classification (GTDB taxonomy): domain Bacteria; phylum Myxococcota_A; class Polyangia; order Polyangiales; genus CAISKJ01. The sequence goes on from JBILLV010000088.1 coordinate 7,568, forward strand.
TCGTTGCCTGGGGTCACGGTGCGTTGTGTTGCGCGGAGGGGGGCGCTACGTTCTAGCCGCGGGCGCGCTTCTCGCGGGCCGCGAGCTCGATGTCCGAGTCGACCATGAGGGCGACGAGCTCGGGGAAGGTGACGGTGGGGGTCCACCCGAGGTCGTTGCGGGCCTTGCTGGGGTCGGCGAGGAGCAGGTCGACCTCGGCGGGGCGCATGTAGCGCGGGTCGATCCGGACGTGCTCCTGCCAGTCGAGGCCGGCGCGCGTGAAGGCGAGCTCGAGAAACTCCCGCACCGAGTGCGTCTCGCCCGTGCCGACCACGTAGTCGTCTGGGTTGTCGACCTGGAGCATCCGCCACATCGCGTCGACGTAGTCGCGGGCGTGGCCCCAGTCGCGGCGGGCGTCGAGGTTGCCGAGGAAGAGCTCGCGCTGGAGCCCGTGCTTGATGCGGCCGACGGCGCGGGTGATCTTGCGGGTGACGAAGGTCTCGCCGCGGCGCTCGCTCTCGTGGTTGAAGAGGATGCCGTTGACCGCGAACATGTCGTACGCCTCGCGGTAGTTCTGCGTGAGGTAGAAGGCGTAGGCCTTGGCGGCGGCGTAGGGGCTGCGCGGGTGGAAGGGCGTCGTCTCGCGCTGCGGCGTCTCGACCACCTTGCCGTAAAGCTCGCTGGAGCTGGCCTGGTAGAAGCGGCACTTGAGCCCCGACTTGCGGATCGCCTCGAGCAGCCGGACGGTGCCGAGCGCGGTGACCTCGGCGGTGTACTCGGGGATGTCGAAGCTCACGCGGACGTGGCTCTGCGCGCCGAGGTTGTACACCTCGTCGGGGCGCACCTCGGAGACGATGGACTGGAGCGACGAGGCGTCGTTGAGGTCGCCGTAGTGGAGGCGGAGCTTGACGTCGCCCTCGTGCGGGTCACGGTAGAGGTGGTCGATGCGCTCGGTGTTGAACGAGCTGGAGCGGCGCACGACGCCGTGGACGTCGTAGCCCTTGGCGAGGAGGAGCTCGGCGAGGTAGGAGCCGTCCTGCCCCGTGATCCCGGTGATGAGTGCGGTTGTCATGGTGCCTTGCGTGCGGCCTCGCGGGCGGCGATCTCGTGGCGGTGCTCGCGGTACCACGCGAGGGTCTTCGCGACGCCGTCGGCGAAGGCGGTTTGGGCGGAGAAGCCGAAGCGCTCGCGGGCGCGGCTCACGTCGAGCATGCGGCGCGCCTGGCCGTTGGGGCGCGAGGCGTCCCACACGATCTCACCCGTGTAGCCGGCGGCGCGGGCGATGGTGGCGGCGAGCTCGCGCATGGAGATTTCGAAGCCCGCGCCGAGGTTCACGGGGTCGGGGCTGTCGTAGCGCTCGGCGGCCATCACGAGCCCCTCGGCGGCGTCGTCGACGTAGAGAAACTCACGGGTCGGCGTGCCGTCGCCCCAGAGGGTGACGGAGCGCTCGCCGCGGGCGTCGGCGTCGACAAACTTCCGGATCATGGCGGGGATCACGTGCGAGTCCTCGAGGTCGAAGTTGTCGCGCGGCCCGTAGAGATTCACGGGGAACACCACGACGAAGTTCGAACCGAACTCCTGGCGGTAGGCCTGGGCCATGACCAGGACGGCCTTCTTGGCCACGCCGTAGGGGGCGTTGGTCTCTTCGGGGTAGCCGTTCCAGAGGTCGTCTTCGCGGAAGGGGACGGGGGCGAACTTGGGGTACGCGCAGATGGTGCCAGCCACGACCACCTTCGCCGTGCCCGCGCGCCGGGCCTCCTCCAGCACGTGGAGCCCCATGGCCATGTTGTCGCGGAAGAAGGTGCCGGGCTGCCGACGGTTGGCCCCGATGCCGCCCACGCGGGCCGCGAGGTGGATCACCACGTCGGGCCGGTGCTGTTCGAACATCGCGCGCGTCTGGACGGCGTCGGTGAGGTCGAACGCGGCGGAGCGCGGGACGATCACCTCGGTGACGCCGCGGGCGCGGAGGGCGTCGACGACGTGGCTCCCGAGGAAGCCGCTGCCGCCGGTGACGAGGACAGAGCGGCCGACGAGGGGGGATGGCGCGTTGGACATGGGGTGGTTGGCGGCTCCCGCGGCGGAGGGGAGGGGCGGCGCGTCGATATCACGGTCCTCCCGCGGCGCCAACCGCGGAGTCGGCGCCTCGTACGACGGAGCGCACGGTGCCTGTTGCGGGGGCGCGCGATTCCGTTCTACGTCTCTGGCACGCTTGAATGTTGCGCGCTCCGCGGCGCAACGATGACGCCCTGAAGACGGGCAACGCGCGCCCGCTCCTCGCCGCCCCGGCGGCACCCCAACACTCCCCCCGAGCCGACCATCGTGCAGGAATCCACCCCCCGCAAAGGCATCCTCGACACCGTGGACGTACCGCGGATCCGCACCCGCTTCGCCCTCCCCGTGCTGGGCGTCACGGTGGTCGGCGCGATGCTGGCGCTCGGCGGCGCGTGGAACCCATCGATCCCGCTCTTCGCCCTCACCGCCGCGGTGGCGCTGTTTCTTTCGGGCGTCGACCGACCCACGGTGATGCGCGACCCGGTGACCCGCCTCTTCCTGGTGCTCCTCGGCGTGGCGGCGCTCCAGCTCCTCCCCCTCCCGGGCGCGCTCCTTCGCCTCCTCGATAGCACCTCGGAAGAAGCGTCGCGCCTCGCCCTCTCCGCCTGGCGTGTCGACCGGGCCTCCGCGTGGCGACCGCTCCACCGCGACCCCGGGACGGGCTACGTCGACCTCGTCTACCTCCTCGGCCTCGCCGCCGCCTACCTCGCCGCCGCGCAGGCCGCGCGCCGTGAGGTGCTCGAGCGGCTCTACGAGGTCTGCGCCGCGAGCGCCCTCGTGGCGGCCCTGGTGGCTTTTGCCCACGCGGGCACCGGGCAAGACCTCCTCTACGGCTTCTATCGCCCCACGCAGGCCGCGCCGCCCGTCATTTCTCCGCTGCTCAACGCCAACCACCTCGCGGCCCTCACGGGGGCCGGCACGATCCTCTGGCTCGGCCTCGCGCTCGGCTCGGAGAAGCCGCTCCCGCGCGTGCTCCACGGGATCGCGGCGGTGTTCTGCGGCGGCGCCTGTGCGATGTCGCTCTCGCGCGGCGGGGTGGCGTCGGCGGTGGGCGGCGTGCTGCTCCTCCTCGCGCTCGACGCGCGCACCGAGGGGGCGCCTGGGAGCCGGAAGGTGCGGCGACGCCCCGCCCTCCAAACGCTGCTGGGGTACGGGTTCGCGGCGGCGGTGTTCGTCGGCGGGGCGTGGCTCTCGGCGGGGGCGCTGGCGCAGGAGTTCTCCACCGGCGACGCTTCGAAGCTCGCCATCTTCCGGCGCGCGCTGGGGATGTTGCGGGGCCACGAGCTCCTCGGCCACGGCAGCGGGTCGCTCCCGGTGGTGAGCGCCACCAGCGAGCGGCTCTCCCCCGAGCACACCTTTCTCCGCGCGGAGTCTCTCCCGCTCGACCTCGCGCTGAGCGTCGGCGTGATCGCGGCCGCGGCGGCGATGTACTTCGGCGTCCGCGCCTTCCGCCGCTGGCTCCCCCCCGCCGGCGCGCCCACCCCCGCGCTCGCGGCCTGGGCGGCGCTGCTCTCGCTCGTCGTCCACGACCTCGTCGACTTCTCACTTCACCTCGGCGGCGTCGGGTATTTCGCCGCGGTGCTCGCCGGCGTGCTCTCGGGCTGGTACGCGCGCGGCTGGCGCAAGGCCCTGCCGCGCTCCGAGTCCCTCGCGCGCTGGCCCGGCATGGTGGCCGTGGGGCTCGCGGCGCTCCTCGGCCTGGTGGCCTGGCGCTCCAACCTCGAGACCGACCGCGACCGCGCCGAGCGCTCGCTCCGCGCCTCGGCGACGTGGTTCCTGACGCCCGACGCGCAGGCCGCCGTGGCGCGTCACCCGTCGGACGCCTACCTCCAGCTCCTCCTCGGGTCGTACGCGGTGGCCGAGGGGCACGCGGCGTCGCTGCGGTTCGTCGCGCGGGCGCTCGAGCTCGCCCCGACGTGGGCCCAGCCGCACCTCCTGCTCGCGCGCATCCTCGCGGTGGGCAACCGCCGCGCGCAGGCCCTGCTGGAGGTGCGGGAGGTGCTCGCGCGCACCACCTCGCAGCCGGGGCCCTGCGCCCAGGTGGTGATGCGCCTGCGACCGCTCCCCGACCGCGAGGAGCTCCAGCGCGTGGCGCCGCGTCACCTCGGGGGCGTGGCCTTCCTCCACGGCGTGGCGGGGGCCGCGCCGACGCCCGAGTACGCCGCGATGGCCGATGGGCTGCTGCTGGAGCGGGCGCCGGAGTTTGTCCCTGCGCTGCAGCGCCGGGCGACGGCCGCGCGGGCGGCGGGCGACCTCGACGCGGCCTCGCGCTACTGCGAGCGGATCGAGCGGGCCCGCGCGACGGACGCCGAGGGGGTGATGTGTCGGGTGGAGGTGCTCCTCGCGCGCCACGACACCGATGGGGCCATCCGGGTGCTCGATCGGGCGCTCCCCCGTGTCCGCGACCGCTACGCGCTCCACATGGCGCGGGCGCGGCTGTTCGCGGGCGTCCGCAACGCGTCGATGATGCGCCGGGAGGCCGCGCTCATGCAGGAGGCCGCCGGGGCCGACCTGGCGCGGCTCATCGAGAGCCACGGGCTGCGCGGCGAGCTGGAGGCGGCCCTGGGCAACGACCGGGCGGCCTACGCGGCCTACGAAATGGCCGACTCGCTGGCCCTGCCCGACCACCCCTACGCGCTCCCGATGGCCCAGATCGCCTACCGCCTGAACGACCGGGAGGCCCTGCAGACCCGGTGCGCGATGTTGCTCGAGCGCGACCCGACGGCGGAGGCCGCGCTCCGACTTTGCGACCCGGTGGGGGCCCGGCGCGCGGGCCTCGGACGCTCTTCGGACGCGGGGCCTTGAATCCGGGCCGAGTGTAGGGCAACAGATCGGCGCGCGGGCGCCGTGAGGCACCGCGACCTGCCAGGAGACCACCGACGTGAACGCCAACGCGAGCCGCGCACAAGAGAGCACCGATGAACAGAACGCGTTGCTCGAGCAGCTCAAGGTGCTGTGGAAGCACCGGGCGATCGTGCTGGCGGGCGTGGCGATCGCGCTCTGCCTCGACGCGCTGTGGGTGCTTCGGCAGGCGAAGATCTACGCGGCGACGACGACGGTTCAGTTTGAGCCCAACCCCCCGCGGCCCCTCGGTCGCCAGGTGGAGGACGTCGATTCGAGCGGCGTCGGGAGCTACTGGAACCTCCGCGAATACTACGAGACCCAGTACCGGGTGATCCGCAGCCGCGGGGTGGCGGAGGGGGTGGTGCGGCGCCTCGGGCTCCAGCACGACCCGGAGTTCAACGGCGTGACGGCCGAACGGCGGCGGGGGTGGCGCTCGGTGACGGTCACCGAGGCGGCCAACGAGCTGATGGGGCGCACCCGCGTCGAGCCCGTGAAGGAGAGCCGCCTCGTCAACATCACGGTGGAAGACCGCTCGCCCCGCCGCGCCCAGCTCCTCGCCAACACGATGGCGGACGTCTACATCCAGCGGAACCTCGACCACCGCCTCGGGAGCACCCGCGACGCTGTCCGCTGGCTCAGCAACCAGCTCGACGAGCTGCGGGAGAACCTCTCGCGCTCCGAGGAGCGGCTGCAGCAGTACCGCCTGGAGCACAACATCGTGTCGGACACCTTCTCCGACCAGCGCAACGTGCTCGGCAACCGCATCGCCCGGCTCTCGGAGGCCCTCACCGAGGCCCAGACGCGGCGCTTCAACCTCGCGGCCCGCGTGGGTGAGCTCAGCCGCGCCGCCGCCGCCGTGATCGTCGCGCTCCCGGCCCCTGGGACGGCGGGAACGGGCGCCGCGGTCGACGCCCCCGTCGCCGCCCGCGACGAGTGGCAGGGGCGGGTGGTGAGCGCGCTGTCGTCGCTCACGGCGCCGGACTTCCTCGGGTCGTCGGTGCTCTCCTCGCTCCGCACACAGTTCGAGATCGCGAGCCGTGAAGAGGCGGGTCTCGCGCCGCGGTACCTCCCGACGGCGGGCGAGCTGCGCACCGCGCGGGCCCGCACCAACACGGTGGTCGGGATGATTCGCGCCGAGGTGCAGAACATCAAAGGCGCCGCCGAGGCCGACCTGCGCGGCGTGACGCGGGCGGAGGGCAACGTGCGCACCGAGCTCATGGCGTCGCAGCGCGAGGCCGTGCGGCTCAACGAGCAGGAGATGATGTACTCGCGGCTCACCCGCGAGCGCGAGAACCACGCGAAGATCTACGGCATCGTGCTGGAGCGCGCGACGGAGGGCAACCTCATGCAGGAGCTCCGCGTGAACAACATGTCGGTGCTCGACTACGCGCTCATCCCCGTCGCGCCCGTGAAGCCGCGCGTGCCGCTGGTGCTCGCGATCGGCGCGGTGCTCGGCCTCGTGCTGGGCGTGTTCGGGGCCTTCGTGGTGGTGCAGCTCGATCGCACCGTGCGCACCAAGCAGGACGTGGAGGAGGTGCTCCGCGCCACGTGCCTGGGGTACCTCCCGCTCATCAACAACCGCGGCCTCCGCGCGCAGAAGCGCTACCAGTACGGCGACACCCACCAGAGCGACGCCCCGGTGGAGAACGTCGACCTCGTCACCCACTCGCACCCGATGTCCGTGGTGGCCGAGCAGGCGCGCGCGATCCGCACCAACCTCGCGTTCATGTCGCCCGACACGCCCCTCCAGGCGCTGATGGTGTCGAGCGCGTCGCCGCGGGAGGGCAAGACCTTCACCGCCACCACCCTCGCCATCACCCTCGCGCAGAGCGGCAAGAGCGTCGTGCTGATCGACGGCGACCTGCGGCGCCCGCGCGTCCACAAGGTGTTCGGCGTGCGTCCGCCCGTGGGGCTCACCAGCGTGCTCATCGGCGAGGCGACGCTCGACGAGGCCGTGCTCGACACGCCCGTGCCCAACCTCAAGCTCCTCGCGTGCGGGCCGGTGCCCAACAACCCGGTCGAGCTCCTACACAGCCAGCGCATGACCGAGCTCCTCGCGGTGCTGCGCAAGAAGTACGACCGGATCGTCTTCGACTCGCCGCCCATCACCGCCGTCACCGACGCGCTCGCGCTCGGCCCGCAGCTCGATGGCGTCGTCCTCGTGGTGCGCGCCCGCTCGACCCGCCGCGACCAGGGCGCGGGCGTCGTCCGTCAGCTCCGCGACCTCGGCAGCAACGTCGTGGGCGTCATCCTCAACGCCGTCGACCTCCGCGAGGACACGCCTTCGTACTACTACTACGGCAAGTACGACTACTCGTCTCACACCACTGAGACGCCGAGCGCTCCCCGCGCGTCCTGACACGCCCACCTGCCTCACCCGCCGGCTGCACGTACGCAACCGGTGTCGTGGACTACGCAACAAGGTTCCGTCCCGCGGCGCCGCGGTCACGTTTGTGACCACGCGACGTCGGTGTCCCAACGACGAATTCATCGGCTCCGAGGGCCTTGCGGGAAGGTTCTTCGATGGACTGGCGCGGGGGCGGTGGTGTAGGGCTCCGCGCGTTCGATGACGACCCCAAGACGCCGACCCGCGGGCACGCCCCGTGCTGCCTCTGACGATGTGATGCGAAGCGACGCGCTCGAGGAGACGGAAGCAGTCACGCGACCGCGGCCGCTGAGCATGATCTCGTGGGTCGAGGGGTCGTCCGACGCCCCGGGCACGCCGTTGACGTGGGACCTCGACGATGAAGGGCCGCTCGACCACGCGGCCACGCTGCTGGATGAAGTGGTCGCCGTCGGTGACCGGGACACGATCGCCGAGGCGCTGCCGGACGTCGCGTGCATGCTCGTGCGGCGCTGCGGCGGCGAGATCGCGGCGATCTCGTTCGAGTCGACGCTGCCGGGCGGGGCGCGCCTCGTGGCTGCGGCGCGGGGGGACGGCTTCGACGCGGCGCTCTCCTCGGGCCTCGCCACCCTCGCGAGCGCTGAGCTCGCCGACGCGATCACCACCGCGCTCCCCGAGTCCGTCGTGCGCGCGTGGGAACTCCCCGTCGGCGCGCGGGCGACCTGCATCGTCTGGCTGGCGCGCGACGGGGCCACGCCGGAGCTCGACGCGGGCCTCGCGCGGGCGGCGGGGCTGGCCTTGCGCGGCGTCCTCGCGACGGAGGCGCTCGCCGGCGCAGGGACGGCATCCCCGGAGCCGGTTCGCCGCGATCGTCGCGAGGCCATCATCGGTCGCCTGGCTCGGGCCGCGGTGCCGTCGCTGGTGGCCACGCACGCGTCGATCGCGTCGGTGCAGGCCTCGCTCGCCGCCGAGCTGGCCGAGCTTCGCATGACGGCGCCGCGCCACGCGTCGATCCGCGCGAGCGCCGCGCTCCTCCAGGAGGCCTCGGTGCTCACGCACGGGGCGTGGCAGGTGGTGTCAGGGGTGGCCTGTCTCGGAGACGACGCGTCCCCGACGTGCGACCCGGCGCAGGTGATCCAGTCCGCGGTGGCGCTGGCGGCCCCGTACCTCGCGTCGCGCGTGTCGATCGAGGTGGTGCCCGCGCGACTGCCGCTCGCCCGCGTGACGCCGGCGGTGCTGGCGGAGGCGGTGGTGGTGTTTCTCACCCGCACGGCCCAGCGCTTCGTCGAGCGCGGTGAGCGGGCCTCGGCGGGGCGTCTCGCGGTGTCGGCGACGGCGGGCAACGGCGCGGTCGAGGTGGAGGTGCGCGCCCTCACCGCCCCCGACCAGACGGGCGGCCGCGAGCACGACGAGGTGGTGGCTGACACCTTCCATCGCCTGCTGTCTGAGCGCGTCGGCGGGTCAGCAGAGCTCGTCCGCGAAGCCAGCGGGGCCACGCGCTTCCGGCTCACCGTCCACGCCGCCTGAGGGGCTACTGGAGCGTTCGCTTGTCGGTGCCGCGGGCGCGCGTAAGGGTGCGGCGCACCTCCGCGGCGTCGGGGTGGTCGGGGCGCGCGCGCAGCCACGCTTCGAGGTCGTCGATGGCGGCCGCGACGGCGTGGAGCGCGAGGAGGTGCGCGGCTCGGCTGCGACGGGCGTCGACCGACCCCGTGAGGTCGACGAGGCGGTCGCACACCACGAGGGCGTTGGGGTGGTCACCGCGTCGCTCGTGGATCGCGCGGAGGTTGCTCAACATGCGCACCGTCATCGAGCGGACGTCGGTGGTGGCGAGGTGCTCGGTCCGGAGCTGGGCGGCGTCGCCGAGGGTGCGGCGGGCGAGCTGTTCGGCGATCGCGGGTGTCACCTCACGCCCGCGGAAGAAGGGGTCGAGGAGCACCGCGTCGCCCTCGCGCCGACCTTCGACGCGCACGAGGAAGTGACCAGGGAAGCCCACCCCCACCGCGCGCACGCCGACCCTCCGCGCGACCGCGATCACCACGACGGCGAGCGTGATGGGGATGCCCGCGCGCGTGCGGATCACCTCGTGGAGGTAGCTGTTGCGGGGGTCGTAGTAGTCGTCCTCGTTGCCGTGGAAGCCGCACGCGTCGAAGAGCCACGTGCCGAGGGCGGCGGCGAGGTCGCGGGCGTTGTCCAGGTGCGCCACGCGCGCCGCGAGCGGCGCCGCGAGGGCGTCGAGGGCCGCGAGGGAGGCAGAGACGTCGAGGTCGGGGGAGAAGTCCTTCGCGAGCACCAGCGCCGCGAGCTCGACGGGCGGATCGGGGTCGCGCAGGAAGAGCGCGCGCAGCGAGGAGTCCCTCGCGCTCACGGCATCTGGAACGACGCCACGAGGTCGTCGAAGCCGCGCCCCGCGGCCTCCACCGTGGTGCGAGGCCCCGTCATCTTGAAGAACCACGGCCCTTCAGGGGTCTCGACGATCGCGCCGAGGAGGGCGTAGTCGTCGTGCGCGGCGGCGGCGGGGCCACCGGGCATCGCCATGCCGGCGTAGCGACCCTGACGACGCGTCACGTGGACGGTGAGGCCGTGGGCCGTGCGCCGCTCGTCGGCGGGCGGCGGGGGCGCGCCCGCGGCGGCTTCGAACTGCCCGTGCCAGCGTCGGAGGTTGTCTTCGACGGAGCCTCCCTGCCCGGTGCCGAAGTAGAACACCGTCACCTCCGCCTCGCCGCCCGGACCGGGGACCGCGTACTGCGCGCGCCGCATCGCCGAGGACGGCGTCACGCGTCGCCAGCCGACCGGATCGGACCAGCGTAGCGCGCGCGCGGGAGCCTCGGGCGCGGGCATCGCGCCCGACCCGCCGTGCATCGGCGGATGCCCCGCGGGGAGCTGGCCGTGTGAAGACGGCGGGGTGAGCGGCGGCGGGGGCGGCGGGGCAGGGGGTTCGGGCTGCCTCGTGCACGCGGCGAGGGTGAGGAGTGCGACGAGCGAGAGCGGTCGGTGGGTCATCGTGGGGGGGCGGTTCAGGGAGCGGGGCGGGTGAGCGTGGTGGGGGCGATCCAGTAGACGTGACCGAGCTGGTCGTCGGTGAAGAAGAGGCGGCCGTCGGGGGCGAAGGCGAGGTCGGCGACGCGGCCTTCGTTGGGCGTGCCGCGTCCCCAGCCCGTGAGGAAGTTCATCGCGGCGGGGCCCTGAAGGTCGTGCGCTGCACCCATGGTGGGGGCCCAGTTGATGCCCGTGAACGCCCACGAGCCGACCACGCCGTGGAGGCCGACGAACAGGCCGTTGGCGTAGGGCGCGGGCCAGGTGGCGGGGGCGAAGTCGTGGCCGAAGGGCGTGTGGCCGACGGGGAAGCCGAGGGGGCTGGCGGTGACGTTGTTGCAGTTGTAGATGCCGCCGCCGGGGTTGGCGGGGGAGGGGGCGCCGCGGTCGTAGCAGCAGGGGTACCCGTAGTCCTGGCCCATCGCGAGGCGGACGATCTTCTCGCGCCCCGGCACGGTCCAGCCGTCGTCGGTGAGCTCGGCGGCGAAGCAGCCCCACGGGTGGCACCGGATGTACATCGGGTTGCGGAAGCCGCGCGCGACGATGTCGCCGGCCGTGATGCGCCCGCCGACCATCGAGCGGCCCGGGCCGATCGCGAGGACGGCGCCGCGCTCGGGCGACGGGTACGGGCACGTCGACGAGCCGTAGATGCCCATGGAGACGTAGATGGTCCCGTCGGGGGCGGCGGCGAGCGTGTGCGTCCAGCGTTCGGAGTTGGCGAGGTCGGCGATGAGCTCGGGGGTCACGCCCGCGGCGAGGCGCCGGTCACCCGTGCGGAAGGGGACGCGGTACACGCCGTTCTGGATCGTGTAGTAGAGGAAACCGGGCTGGAAGAGGAGGCCGTGGACGGTCTCCGGTTGGCCCATGCCGAGGCGCTGGTTGAGCACGGCGCCTTCGGCGAAGCGAAGTACGCCATCCGCACGGCCGTCACGGTTGTCGTCGGGGAGGATCGTGATGGCGTCGATGCCCGGCCCGGTACCGCCGGGGCCGGTAGCCTTCGGCGAAGACACGAACAGCTCACCGTTCGGCGCGAACGCCAGCACACGTGGGTGCCCGAACGTGATGGGTGCGGTGACTTCGAAGGACGCATAGCGCCGGATGCAGAAGCCCGCGGGCATCGTGACGCCACGGACCTCCGCGCCGGGGGCCATGGGCATGTCGCACCACGTCGTGCCGGGCGGCACGTCGACGGCCGGGACGTCGAACGCATCCGGGCCGACATCCGGAGGCGCTACGTCGGGCGCGGCACTGTCGCGAAGGTCGTTGGCGACGTCCACGATCGGACCGTTGTCGACCACGTCCGGCCCTGCATCGCTTTGATCGCGCGGCACGTCGGCACTCGGGTTCACGCTCGGGTTGGGCGTGGTCGAACAGGCCGTGAAGGTTGCGAGGATCAGCGTCGAGGAAGCGAGGAAGAGAGGGTGTCGTCGCATCGATTGAAGATGTACCGAAGATCGCGGATTCGTCGCAAGAGGAGGGCGAACAAATCGCGAGGCCACGGAGCGCGCAAGGACTGCGTTCAGGGCCTGGTACGAGCGCAACGAAACCCGGTCGTGCTGAAACGTGTGCTGGCCTGTTGCGGAGTCGCACGGGAGGTCGCCCGCATGTCGCTGGTGCTCCACGACCCGCCGCGGATGGGCACCACGCGTGCGCCTCCCACGAAGATTTGACAGAGCGGGTTGTTCAGTCCGCTGCGACCCCAGCAGGTTGTATCGAGGTAGGTGGCGTAGGTATCAGCGACCCACTCGGCGACGTTGCCGCCCAGGTCAAACACACCCCCGCTTGGACCATAGCGACCGACCTGGCGGGTGAAGCCTCCGTCTTCTCCTGCGCAGCCCGTCCCGTGGGCGCGGATACAGCGTGGCGGATCCATGTCGCCCCACGGAAACTCCCTCCCCGTCGCAAGACTTTCGGACGCTATGGTTCGGCCGCGGGCCACGAATTCCCACTCCGCTTCGGTGGGCAGTCGGCCACCGTCCCACACGCAGAACTCCATTGCGGTGGCCCAGGTGACGCAGTTGATCGGGTGCGCATCTCGCGCCCCAGCGGATGCACTCCAGTTGCAGAATCCATCTTGCGCGCTCGGCTCTTGCCCCGCGTCGTTCCACATGATCACTCGTCCTCCTGGATAGGCGACCGGCGTTGCCCGAATGGAAGCACCCGCGTCGCGCATCCTGTCGCGCCAGAACGCGTTGAAGCGCGCCACGGTGACTTCGTACGCGTCGATGCCGAGGCCTCCCACGGTCACATCCGTGAGCACCGGAGTTGAACCAAAACCGCACGGCCGCTCGGCCGGCGCCGCCGGATTGCACTGGAACGCCGTCCCCATCGTGAACGTCCCCCCCGCGACCTCCACCAGCCCGCACCCCGGCGTCCCCGCCGTCCGGCAGCTCCGCTGCTCCGGCGCGCACACCCCCGCCGCGCACACCCCGCTGCGGCACGCGTTGTCGCAGCGTCCGCAGTGCATCGCGTCGCTCGCCAGCGTCCGGCACGCTCCCGCGCACTCGGTCTGCCCGGCCGCGCACGCGCACACCCCCGCCACGCACACGCCGCTCGCGCACGCGTTGCTACAGCGCCCGCAGTGCATCGCGTCGCTCTGGAGGTTGCGGCACGCGCCGCCGCACTCCACCCGACCGCTCGCGCACTCGCAGGTGCCCCCCGCGCAGGTCTGGTCGCTGCGGCCCGCGCGCCCGCCCGCGCCGCAGTTCGACACGTCGTCGAGCGTGTTGACGCAGGCTTCTCCGCACGCCCGCAGCCCCGCGCCGCACATCAGCTCGCGCGGCGCGTCGGCGCCAACGTCCGCCGTCACCGCGACATCCTCCGCCGCGTCGACGCCCGCCTCCGCCATCACCGCGGCCTCGGCCTCGGGGGCCGCGTCGAGCCCCACCGCGACCTCTGCGACGTCGGCGGCGACGTCGCTCGCGCCGCCCTCGACGCTGGCTTCTCCGCCGTCACCTCCATCGGGGCAGGTGCCCGTGCTCAGGCACTTCGGACCGAAGTCCACGTAGGGGATGCACCCCGCCGCCAACACAACCCACAGGCTCAACACGCGCATGGCTTCCCCACCCCTATCACACCCCATCGCCCCCTCGGGAGCCCGTTGTGCTGTCGTGCTTCGCCGTGTGAACCTCACCGCATCCCGATGACCTTCCTCCGTGCCCTCTTCGCCGCCTCACTCCTCCTCGCCCCGGCGGCTGCCTCGGCGCAGCCGGTCCGCGGCACCTGCACCAACTGCGGCGAGGACGCCGTCAACTGCGGCATGTGCATCGCCAACGGGACGGCGTGCTTCAACACCCTGCCCGTTGCCGAGCGACGCACGGGCGTCTTCCAGACGCGCGACGGGCGCGACGCGCGCATGCTCCGCTTCGGTCGGCTCTACAAGGGAGCCCCCAACTCGGCGAGCGACATCAACCGCGCGGTGGGGCGGCAATACAACGGCGGGATGGTGTGGCTCTACTACGGCGACGGCGTCCCCTCGGGGTACTGCGCGCCCGCGGGCGGACCGCCGCGCGCCTACGCCATGGACTCCGACTACCGCTTCGGGTGGGACCGCCGCTACGAAGACACCATGAACGGCCTCGACTGCTACAACGGCGAGGTCGATCGCTTCTACCTCGGCGCCCCCGGTCACGCCGACGGCGACCGCGTGTGCGACGGCGAGCAGGCGATGTTTCTCCCCGAGCACGGCGCCATCTTCGACCTCGGGGGCGAGGGGAACCGCGTCGCGGTGTTCCCCTTCACCGACCACGGGCCGCTGCCGTGCGAGTCCTTCGAGTTCAGCGTGTGGCTCTCCAACAACCCCAACGCGACCGAGGTCGCCGAGGCCGGCCGCCCCGACGGCAACCGCTGGAACCCCGCCGTCCTCGTGCGCGCCTTCCTCCAGGGCTGGATCCCCGACACGGCCGTGGGCGGACAGGCCGTCGGCCCCGCGCTCACGCCCAACCTCAACAACCCCACGCAGCGCGATGGGATCGTGCAGGTGTTCGCGCTGCCGTGCGGGCTCACCTTCCGCTACGCCTCCGTGGTCGCGGGCAACAACGGCAACCCGTCGGCGGCGTGCCAGTTCTGGTCCTTCGACGCCGAGCTCGACGCGGTCGCCGGGCTCAACGAAGACGACACGGCCATCTGCCCCGACATGGACGGCGACGGCTTCCGCGACATGGCCTGCGGCGGCAACGACTGCAACGACCGCGACCGCGCCATCAACCCCGGCGCCGTCGAGAGCTGCGCCTCCGCCCGCGATGTCAACTGCGACGGCATGACCCCGATGTGCCCGTCGAACACCACCTGCGTCAACGGGCTCTGCGCCCCGCAGTGTGTGGAGGGCGCGTGCCCCGAGGGTCAGACCTGCGTCACCGGCGACGGCGGCTCCGCCTACTGCCTCCCAACGCCCTGCGCCAACGTCACGTGCCCCGCCGGGCAGGTGTGCGGCCCCCGCGGCTGCCAGGATCCCTGCGACGGCGCGCGCTGCCCGGTCGGCGAGGTGTGTCGCGGCGGCGCGTGCGTCAACCCCTGCGCGGGCACGCTCTGCCCCCCGCGCCAGCACTGCGAGGGTGGGCGCTGCGTGCCCAACTGCCCCTGCATCGCGTGCACGGGTGGCGCGACGTGCAACGAGGGGCGCGGTCGCTGCGAGGCCGCGGGCTGCGGCAGGCTGATGTGCCCCGCCGAGTCGCTCGTCGACTGCACGGGGGAGACGCCGCGGTGCATCCGCCCGTGCGAGGGTGTGACGTGCCCCATCGGCTCGCGCTGCGACGCGATCCTGGGGCGCTGCGTGGCCGATCGGTGCGCGGGCGTGAGCTGCCCGGCGGGTACCCGATGCAGCGCGGGGCAGTGCGTGCGTGACGCGCGGCCCGACGCCGGCCTCATGGACGTCGCGACCACGGACGTAGCGGTCGGCGACGGTGCGACGAGCGACGACGCGTCGAGCGATGTCGCCGCAGTCAGCGACGGCGGCATGGACGCAGCCGACGGAGGCGACCCCGGTCTGGTGGTCGATCCGGGCAACACGGGCTGCGGGTGTGAGGTGCCTGGGACGCGCGAGCGGACGCCGCGCGGGCTGACGTGGGCGGCGCTCGTGGCGCTCGCCGCGGTGCGGATCAGAAGGTCGCGCCGAAGCTGAGCCCGCCGCCGCGGGGGGTGGGGGCCGCCGACACGGTGACGCGGTGGCCCCCGAAGTCGGTGTTGAAGAACAGCACCGCCCCCGCGGCCGCGCCGACGAGCGTGACGCCCATCGCGATGTCCGACCAGAGCGCGAGCTGATTGGCCGACGCGGCCTGGTCCTGCCCGCGTGCGATGGTGGACGCCACGGCAGGGTCGTTGGCGGGGCGGCTGTTCACGTCGGTGACGGTGGCGTTGAAGTCGCCCTCGTTGGAGAGCGCGAGCGCGCCGCACACCGCCCACGCGATGGCCGCCGCGCCCGTCGCACCCGCCACCGTGTAGAACACCGCCGGCGGCAGGCCGTGGCGCTGCTCGGGCGTGAGCACCTGCGGACCGGTCGGGGGCGCGACGTCTTCGCTCGACGAGGAGAGCGGCGTCGAGCCGCCGTTGAGCGGGGGCGTGAGCACCGAGCCCGAGGTGTCGGGCGGCGGCGGGGGAGGGGGCGGCGGCGGCGGGGGAGGCGGCGGCGGGGGAGGCGGCGGCGCTTCCTGCTCCAGGGTGAGGGCGAGGGTCTGGGGCTGCCCCGCGGTCGCTTCGAGGTCGCGCGTGAGGGTGACGTATCCCGTCGCGGCCACCTGGAGCTGGTGGTGTCCGCCCGACACGCGAACCGGACGCGCCGTGGAGACCACCCGACCGTCGACCGTCACCACCATGCTGAGCGCGTCGGAGGGGGTGATGGTGAGGGTCACTTCGGAGACGCGGGCGCGCAGGGCGCGGATGCGCTGGTCGATGGTGCGGCGCTCGGCGGGCGGGAGCGCCTGCGTCTCCGAGAGGTAGAGCTCAAACTGCTCCAGCGCCTCGGCGTCACGACCGAGCTCCTGGAGGCAGAAGGCCATGTTCTTACGCACCGACGGGTGCGGGGCGATGCGGTAGGCGGTCTGGAAGGCCTCCAGCGCCGGCGCGAACGAGCGCTGCTGAAACTGCGCGACGCCGGACTGAAACTGGCGCCGCGCCTCGGCGCGATCACCCTCGCTGGGCTGTGCGAACGCGATGGAAGGGGCCGCGAGCAGGGCCGCGGCAAGGGGAAGAAACGCGAGCGGGCTGGTACGCACGATGCTCTCCGCGATGGGGCAGGGGATCCGCCTCCGTGAGCGGGAGCCTATCGACCGGGCGTGCGGTTGGTCAACGGGTGCCGACGTTGGGCACCGACGCCGCAGCGCCCCTGTGGGCTTACTGCACCTTGATCTTCTTCGGGTCGAAGTGGGGCTTCGGGGGCTTCGGGTCCATCTCGCGCAGCGTCTCGAGCAGGGTGCGGGCGACGACGAGGTTGCGGTACCACTTGCGGTCGGCGGGGACGATGCGCCACGGGGCGTGCTTGGTGCTGCACTTCTGGAGCGCGTCTTCGTAGGCCGACTGGTAGTCGTCCCAGTGGGCCCGCTCCTTGAGGTCGTTCTCGTCGAACTTCCACGCCTTGGCGGGGTCGGCGAGGCGCTCCTCCAGCCGCCGCTTCTGCTCGTCCTTGGAGATGTGGAGGAAGAACTTCAGCACCGTCGTGCCGGTGTCGGTGAGCAGCTCTTCGAAGCGGTTGATCTGGTCGTAGCGCTTCTTCCACACCGCCGCGGGGACGAGCTCGTGGATGCGCACCACCAGCACGTCTTCGTAGTGCGAGCGGTTGAAGAGGCCGATGTTTCCCCGCCGCGGCGCGCGCTGGTAGATGCGCCAGAGGAAATCGTGGTCGCGCTCGTCGAAGGACGGCGCCTTGAAGCTCGTGATCTCGCAGCCCGAGGGGTTGAGCCCCGACAGCACGTGCTTCACGGTGCCGTCCTTGCCGCCGGTGTCCATCGCCTGGAGGATCACCAGCACGGAGCGCTGGTTCTCGGCGTAGAGCTTCTCCTGGAGCTCTGAGAGCTCGGCGCGGTCTTTATTGAGCTGCGCGTCGGCGTCTTCGCGGTCCTTGATGCCGCCGTCGTCGTTGGTGTCGATGTCCTTGAGCTTCACCTTCGATCCCGGCTTCACCAGGATCGCTCGAGCGTTTTCTGCCTTCATGGGTAGCGCCTCAGCCTCCGTCGGGCAGTGTCACGCACCTCACCCACCGGGGGAAGCACGAAGCGCCGGGCTTGACGGGCGCCCCCCGTCTGTCGGAGACGTGTGCAACCCCCGATGAACCCGCACGTCGCGTTCCTCCAGCCGCGCAACCAGGGCACCCCGAGCTGGCCCACCGACCCCGCTCCGGGCGGCGACGCATCCGTTGCGCCGACCCCCACCCCGACGCCCGTCCAGGTGAACACCACCACCAACGGCGACGGCACCACCTCCACCACCATCACCACCGGCGCCGGGTACCTCAACCAGGAACTCTGCGAGCAGGCCAACCGCAACGGCCTCATCGCCGCCGGCGGCTACGCCTTCGGGGCCGCGCTCGTCGGCATCACCGTCTTCATGGTGATGCGCAAGAAGCTCTGGGGGACGGCCTTCTCGCGCTACCTCGCCGCGGTGCTCTCCGCCGCGACGCTGGCCGCGGTGATGGTCGGCTGGGACCCGATCCGCGCCGACGTCCTCACCCGCTGCATGGACGCGAGCCAGGGCTTCACCCAGTACGTCTTCCTCGGCAGCATGATCGCCGCGCGGGCGCTGGTGCTCGGCCTCGTCCCCGCGGTGCTCCTCACCCTCACGGGCTGCTTCGTCGCGAACCGCACCTGAGCCGATGCGCCCCGTCGCCCTCGCCGCGTCGCTCGCCCTCGCGCTCGGCGCCTGCTCCTCGGGCGACGCCGAGACCGCGGAGGCGCCGCTCGCGGGGGACGTGCGCCTGACGCTCCTGCACACCTCCGACTGGCACTCGCGCCTCTTCCCCTACGACCAGCAGGTGAACGTCACCGACCAGAACCTCGGCCTCGCCCCCGAGAACGCTCCCTTCGGCGGCGCCGCCCGCATGGCCTGGCTCATCCAGCGCGAGCGCCGTCGGGCCGACCGCTCGCTCCACCTCGACTCGGGCGACTGCTTCCAGGGGGCGCCGATCTTCAACTTCTTCCAGGGCGAGGCCGAGGTGCGCGCCCTCGCGCAGACGGGCGTCGACGCGGTGGTCATCGGCAACCACGAGTTTGACCGCGGCGCGCTCAACTTCGCGCGGCAGTTCTCGCGCTGGAGCACCTTCCAGGTGTTGGCGGCCAACTACCTCTTCGACGACCCCACCACGCCGGGGAGCGCGGAGCTCGGTCGCCTCGCCCGCCCGTACGTCTTCTTCAACCTCCGCGGGCTCCGCGTGGCCGTGGTGGGCCTCGGCAACCTCTCGTCGCTCACGTCCATCTTCGATCAGCCCAACCGCCCTGGCATCACTGCGCTCAACACGGTGGAGACGGCGCAGTTCTACGTCGATCAGGTGCGCTCGTTCGGGGCCGACGTGGTGGTGGTGGTGTCGCACGTGGGCCTCGAAGACGACATCCGCATGCTGGAGCGGACGACGGGCGTCGACGTGGTGCTCGGCGGTCACCTCCACGTGGTGCTCAACCCCACGCAGGAGGTCACCGACTGCCGCGCGACGGACGTCAACGGCGACCACTTCATCCCGCAGCTCGCCGACTCGCGCGAGCGGACCACGCCCTGCGGCCCGAGCGACTGCTGCGACCCGTCGGGGGTGTGCGCGCCCGCGGGGGACGTGCGCTACTGGCGCCTCGCGCCGGGCTATCGCGCGCGTCGGTGCGAGCCTCGGCGCGTGCTCCTCCAGCACTCGGGGGCCTTCATGAAGTACCTCGGGCGCCTCGACCTGGTGTTCTCGCGCGACGCCGCCCGCATCCGGCCCGACGCGCCGGGGCGCGTCGCCGCCGCCGATCGCTGGGAGGTGGTGTCGCACCGCTACACCCTCTACCCCGTCGACCGCCACGTGCCCGAAGACCCGGCCATGAAGCGCATGCTGGAGCCCTACGCCCGCGCGCTCGACACGCTCGCCAACCTCGACACGCTGGTGGGCTACGCGCCCGTGGACGTGACGCGCGTCCCCCTCAACGGCGGCGACTCGGCGCTCGGCAACCTCGTCACCACGAGCATGTGGCTGCGGCTCGGCGTCCAGACCGACTTCTCGCTCACCAACACCCTCGGCATCCGCGACACCATCCCCGCCGGGCCCGTGTCGGTCGACCAGCTCTACAACGTCTTCCCCTTCGACAACTCCATCACCACGATGAACCTCTCGGGCCGCGAGGTGCGCGACCTCTTCGACTTCGTCGCCCGTCGCTCCGGCGGCCGCGGGTGCCAGTCGCAGGCCCAGATCGCCGGCGCCCGCGCCATCCTCGTGTGCGGCCCCTGCGCGCGCACCGGACCCGACGGGGCCCAGCTCGCCCTCTCCTCGTGCGCGGAGACGGTGAACATCGGCCTCCGCGACGACCCCGAGGCCCGCGCTCGCCCCTGCGCCGCCGACGCCGAGTGCAACCCCGCGGGCTGGGACCGCACTCCCCCCGAGCGCCGCTCGCTGTGTGAGCCGCGGTCGCACCGGTGCATGGTCCCGCTCAGCTTGACGGCGAGCTACGCGGCGGCGGTCAACAACTACATCGCGGGCGGGGGCTCGGGGTTCTTCGTGCTCCAGCGCAACACCACGCAGGTGGACACGCGCGTCGAGCAGCGCGACGCCGTGATCGACTTCGTGCGCCAGGCCACCCCCTGCGGCTACCGCGATGAAGTGACGGTGGAGCGCAACCGTCGTCGCGGCGTCACCGACCCGGCGGAGCTCACCGTCCCGCAGCGCCCCGACGACGGCCTCGCGGACTGCGCCACGGACGCCGACTGCGGCGACGAGCGCGTGTGCGCGTGCGCCGAGCGCAACACCTACGACGAGACGCTCAACGCCTGCACCCGCGCCCCGTCGTGCGCCGCGGGCGAGGGGCGCTGCGTGCTCCGCCAGTGCCGTGACGATGTGCGGGCCGAGGTGATCCGCTCGTGCCCGCCGCTCGGCCCGGGCGACCCCCGCGCGCTGCGCTGCGCCTGCGCGGCAGAAGACCGGGCGGCGATGACCTGCCGCATCCTCTCGTGCCTCGACGAGCGAACCGGCGCCTCGGCCGACGGGCGGTTGACCATGGTGGCCCGATGAGACGTCTCCTCCTCCTCACGGCCCTCACCGCCTGCGGCCAGCCCATCGCCGAGCCCTGGGAGCGCGACCGCACCGGCGGCGTCCGCACCATCCGCGTCACCACCCGCGGCGACCGGGGCACCCGTGAACAGCCGCTCCCCTTCACCAACACCGGCGCCGACCTCACCGTCAGCGTCGCCGTCTTCGACGCCAACGACCTGCCGCTCACCTCCTTCGAAGGCACCCTCACGCTGTCGGTCTCGCCGGGGAGCCTCGTCGCGATCACGGCGCCGGGGGCGGTCGGCAACGTGGTGCGGCTCCGCAACGGGCGCATCGACGACGTCTCCGTACGCATCGCGCGCGCTTACGGCGAGTCGCGGCTCTGGGCGGAGGACACGGGGTACCTCCCCGTCGACCCGCGGCGGAGCCCCGCCCCGGCGTGCTCCGATGGGCGCGACAACGACGGCGACGGCTTCGCCGACTTCCCAGGAGACGTCGGCTGCGAGGCGCCCAACGACGACGAGGAGCGCGGCGGATCGTTCGCCGTCGGGACGAGCGAGGCCCTCTTCTTCGCCACGCCGCTCCTCGCCGACGTGCAGGGGCGCGCGGCCAACTCGCCGCTCGTCGACCAGCGGGTCACCGTCATCGGCCGCACCGAGCTCTCCCCCGCGCCCGAGGGGGCCAACGCGCACCGCCTCGTGGTCACTCAGACCGACAACACCGGCTTCTACATCACCGACATCGACGACCGCTCCTGCGAAGGGGCGCCGTGCTTCAACTCGATGTACTCGTTCAACTTCCGCACGCCCGATGGGATGCGGCCCTGCGACCTGCTCGCGGTGCTCACCGGGTCGGTGGCGGAGTTCGTCAGCTCGACGCAGCTCGCGCAGCCGGGCTTTCAAGTGGGCGTGCTGTGGCGCGCCGACGACCCCGCCGTGGGCCGCTGCCTCATCCCCGAGGCGACGCCCCTCGCGCCCGCCACGGTGCGCGACCCCGCCCTCATGGAGCGCTTCGAGTCCGGGCTCGTCCGCGTGACGGACGTCGCGCTCCCCACGATGATCGGGCCGATGATTGCGCCGCAGGGGATCCCGATGGAGGGAGCGACCAACTGCGACCTCAACGGCGACGGTCGCATCGTGTTCGGCGGCAACGCGGAGGGCAACTGCAGCAACGCGTGCGCGGCCGACCCGACGTGCTCCGAGTGGAGCGCGTGGTCGCGGTACGGGCAGGTGTCCGTGGCCCTCCCCGTGGGGATGGGCGAGGCGGTGGCGCGCGTCGCGATCACGCCGCGGGCGGTGTCGCCGCGCTTCGATCCGATTCACCCCGTCGGGCTCCGCGCGACGGTGACCGGGACGCTCCGTCAGGTGGGCCCCAACTGGATCGTGCAGCCTCGCTGCGAGCAGGACCTTGTCATCGACGGCGACGGCCAGTCCGTCCGCCCCACCCACGAGAGCTGCCTCCACGAGCGCTCGATCGGCGAAGAGTGAACCCCATGCGCCACGCTGCCCCCATCGCCCTCGCCCTCACGCTCGCCGCGCCCCTCGTCGCCGCGCAGCCCGCGCCGAGCGCTCCGCCCGCGCGGCCTCCGGTCGCCGGCGCGCTCCCGCCGGCGTCCGCGACCGGTGCGATGCCTGGGAGCG
>JBILLV010000394.1:0-7846 GCA_044375895.1 Polyangiales bacterium
GCCCGACGGGTACTGCACCACCGACGACTGCGTCGGCGTGACGTGTCCGACGGGCATGTACTGCCGCGGCGGCCAGTGCCGCGACGCCTGCGAGGCGGGTCCTGACACCCGCCTGTGCCCGAGCGGCGAGGTGTGCCGCATGGGCGAGTGCGTGTCGGCGGCCTCGCGCCCCGACGGCGGCGCGACGGGTGACGCCGCCGTGGGCGACGGCGGTCGCACCGACAGCGGCCTGCCCCCGCGCGACTCGGGCCTCCCCCCGCGCGACGGCGGCACGCTCGCCGACGGCGCCACCGACGACGTGGAAGAAGACCCCGTGGTGCTCCCCCCCGCGCGCCGCGGCTGCGGCTGCCGCGCGGTCGGCACGGACGCTTCCAACCGCTCCTCGCTGGCGGCCTTCGCCCTCGCGGTCGGCGTCATCGCCGCCCGCCGTCGTCGCCGCGCCTGATCCTCCCCCTCCTCCCTCACCATGAACGACCCGTCGGCGGAGCGTCGATGACACCCGGCGCTCCCCCGCGGGCCTCCGCGCGCCTCTTTGCCTTCGCGCTGGCCGGTGCGCTCGTCGCGACAAGCGCACCGGCGCGCGCGCAGGAGGTGGAGGTGTACACGATGGGTCCGGGGGCCGACGTGTTCTCGCGCTTCGGGCACGCGGCGCTGTGCGTTCGTGACGGCGAGAGCCCCGACGGCCGTTGCTACAACTACGGCACCACGGACTTCTCCACGCCGGGTCCGCTCACGTGGCGGGTGCTCCGCGGGCGCGCGCTGTTCTGGGTGTCCACCGCGCCGCTCGACCTCATGCTCGCCTGGTACGCGCGCGAAGATCGCACCGTGTGGCGTCAGCGCGTGCGCCTCTCGCCCGACGCCTTCGCCGCGCTCGAGCGACGTCTCCGCGACGACCTCCGCCCCGGCTCGCGCGAGTACATCTACCACCACTTCCGCGACAACTGCACGACGCGCGTCCGCGACCACCTCGACGCCGTCACCCTCGGCGCGCTCCGCGGTACTGCCGACGCGCCGCACGGCCCCACGTGGCGCGCGATGGTGCGCGCGGGCTTCGCCGACGACCCCGCCCTCCTCGCCGTCAGCGCGCTCCTCCTGGGCCGTCCGCTCGACGCGGCGCCGACGCGCTGGGAGGCGATGTTTCTCCCCGCGGTGCTGCGCGCGGAGGTGGCCGCTCGGCTCGGCGCGGCGCCGGAGGTGGTCCACGCGCGCTCGCTCCCGCCGCCCGCGCCGCGCCCCGCGTCCGACGCCGCGGTCTTCGTCGCGCTCGCCGCCGCGCTCGGGCTTTTGTCCATCGGGCGACGCCGCCCCCTCCGCGCCCTCGCGGGCCTCGTCACCGGCTCGCTGGCGCTGCTGGTGTGGGGCCTCTCGCTCGCGTCGACGCTCCCCGAGCTCCGTGACAACGACCTCCGCGCCGTCCTGCTGCCCACCGACCTCGCGCTCGGTCTCCTCCAGGGCCGCACGCTCGCGCTCTACGCCCGCGCCCGGGTCGTGATGGCCCTCGTGGCGTCGCTCCTCCACGCGGTCGGTGTCACCCCGCAGCCGCTCTACGCCGCGGCGCTCACGGTCGTCGCGGCGATGCTCCCGTGGGCGCTCGCCCCGCTGCCCTCCGTCCGGTCGACAAATTCGTGACGCACCCGATTGACTTATGACACCCGGTCATGCGAGGGTGGCTGACATGAAGAGCACCCTGTCAAGTCGTCTGCGCGTGGCGATGGAGCACGCGGGGGTCAACCAGAAGCAGCTCGAGCAGCGCGCGAAGCTCTCGCAGGGCTACACGAGCCGCGTGCTGAGCGGGCAGCGCGTCCACCTCGACGCGGTGCGCATCGACCGCATCGCGCACGCCTGCGGGGTGGACTTCGAATGGCTCTCCACGGGCAAGGGGGCGATGCTCTCCGGGCGGGCCGCGGCGGCGGTGACGGCGCCCGAGGAGGGGGCCGCGGAGGCGGCGGTGGAGGAGCCGCGGCGCGACGGTCGGCGGCGGCCGCGGGAGGCGGAGCAGGAGTCCGTGGCGGACGAGGGCAACCCGCTGGAGGAGGCGCTGGCCGAGGCCTTCCGTCAGGGCGCCTTCGCGCTCGCCGACCTCGACGCGGTGCGGGGCCTGGTGCGCAACGGGGCGGCGCTGCTACGGGGCAAGGAGCACCTGGTGGACGCCGGGCGCTCGTGGCTGTCGGCCGCGGCGGCGCTGCGCAAGGCGGGCACGCCGGTGACCTTCGCGACCCTCGCGTGGCAGATGACCACCCTCGGCAGCGAGCGCGGCGCGGGGGCGCTGGCGCGGCGCGACGAGGCCATCAACCACGAGGCGCACCAGGAGCTCCGGGAGCTCGGCGCGGAGGCACCCCGCGAGGCGGTGCGCGTGCCTTCGAAGCGGTGACATAGACTGTCCGTCGCGGCGACCCGGCGGTTGCGGGCGCCGCGGGGAGGAGGGGGCAGAATCGCGGGGATTCGGCGGGTCGGCGGCGGGCCGGCGGCGAGCGCGCGCGGGCGCGTCTCGGGTTGTCACGGCGGCCGTGAGGGTGCTTTTACTGGGGACGCGATCGTGCGAACAGCAGTGACCGAATCCAACCTCGGATGGGACCAGCGGGAGGCCGCGGCCGAGCACCTCCTCCGCCTCGCGCGGCTCGACGGGGTCGCGGCCCCGCCCCTCCGCGCCGTCGTGGCCGCGCTCGGCTGGCGCCTCACCTCGGGCGTCCCCCGCGGCGCCCACGGGTGGATCGTCCCCGAGACGAGCACCATCCACCTCGACACGCAGGGCACCCGCGAGGTGGTCAACGCGCGCCTTGCCCACGAGCTCGGGCACCTCGCCGCGATGCTCGCTTGCGTGGCCCACGACGAGGACGACGCTGACGCCATCGGGGCCGCCATCGCCGTGCCCCGCGGCGGCGTGCGGGCCACCGTCCGTCAAACAGGCTGGGACGCGCCGCGCATCGTCGCCGCGTACCCGGACGGGCAGCCCCTCGAGGTGGTCACCCGCGCGGCCGTCCTCGCCGGCGGCGCCGCCGTGATCTACGTCGCTGGCAACCGCTCGATCGCTGTCATCGGCGAGCGCGGCAACATCCCGCTCCTGCCCGGCGAGCGCGAGCTGGTGCGGGCCATCCGCGGCGCCCGCCGACCGCGGCCGATGGTCGATGAGCGCACGGGGATTCACGGCTGGCCCATGCCCGGCCCCTACGGCGCGTCCGTGGTGCTCCTGGCATCGCCCGAGGCCGCCGCCGCCTGGTGACATTGCCAGTCACCCTCGGGGGAGGGTGCGCAGAGACGACGAACGAATTCGTCAGATGCCGGTTGACAATGGTACTGAACGGATGCACAGTACAAGGGTGAGCAGGAGGCCTTCGATGGAGTCGATCACGATCGATGCGGGGTGGGGCGCGGCGGCGGCCAACGAGCGCGGGAGCGTTGTGACGGAGGGTGACGCGGCGCTCGGCCTCGACGCGGACTACCAGGCGTGGCTCGACGCGCGCGTCGCGGCGGCCATCGCGGCGCAGGACGACGCCGAGCTGACGGCGCGGCGCTGGGGGCCGGAGCCGGAGTTCATGCTGCGGGCGTCGGGGTGCGACCATGGGCGTTGAGGCGTTCATCACGCGGTGCGCGCTGTGCGGGACGCAGTACACGGCGCGGAGCTGGTACTGGCTCGAGCCGCTGACGGCGCGCGTCGGGGTGGCGGTCGACCGTCGGGTGTGCGCGGTGCCCGGCTGCTGTCACACGCTCGCCCGCGCGAGCGAGGTGGGCCTCGCGATGGCCCGCGTCGGCGCCGAAGCGGCCAACGACACGGAGTGAGGGAGGCGATGGAGATGACGGCACAGAGCGAAGCGAAGGAAGGTCGGTGCTCGGGCGCGCTCCCCGCGGGCCCCGGACGCGCCGGCGAGGCCGACCTCACCGCCCTGCGCGGCACCGACCGCGCGGCGTGGTACGCGGCGGCGTGCGATCGCGCGGGCCTCGACCCGGCGGAGCGCCCGTTCGACGTGCGCCGCGTCGCGGGTCGCGAGGCGATCGTCGCGGTGGGCGGCGCGGCGGCGCGCATGGCCGCGTCGCGTGGCGTCACGCTCACCACGGTGACCGGCCCCGAGGCGCTGGTGGTGGGCGGCGTGGTGCTGGTGAAGGTGGTGTGCCGCGCCACCGGGCCCGACGGGCGCGCGGAGGAGGCGACGGCGACGGTGCTGTGGGCTCACCCGACGCGCTCCGAGGCGCTCTGCGTGGCGCGGGCAAGGGCGCGGGCGACGCTGTCGCTCCTCGGCATCGCGGCGCTCGACGAGAGCGACCTGCTGGTCTTCACCGCGAGTGATTTCTCGACCCTGAAGGATGCGCCCGCGCGGGCGCGGAGGATCTCATGAAGGCGTACACGATCGAGTGTCCAGGCAGGCTCGAAGTCGGCATCCCCGCGCAGGGGAGCGCGGTCGTGATGGGCGTCCGCCCGAGCGACCACAAGCCCCTCACGGTGCCCATCGACGCGCGGGCCACCGTGCGCGACGGGCGGCTCGTCGAAGCGCCCGGCCGCGGCGCGCTCCTGCTCGTGCGCGACCAGGCCGGCGTGTTCGGCTCGTGGCACCTGCGCGCGGCCCAGCCCGACGAGCGCTGGGACGCCATGGTCGCGACGGAGACCATCCCCAACGCGCTCGATCGCATCCTCGCGGCCGAGCGCGTCCGCGCCCGCTACCCCCACCGCGCCCCGGTGGGCTGGTACGAGTTTGCCCGCGGCACCAGCGGGCCCGTGGCCGAGAACGTGCGCCTCCGCGTCGACCTCTACGGCTACCTCGAGGAGGGCGCGTCGTTTGAGATCCGCCGCCGCGGACGCCTCGAAGGCACGGCCTCCGTCTACCTCGTCGAGTGCCGCAACGGCGAGGTCATCGTGAGCGACCCGCGCGTGCTGGCCCTCCACCGCCGCCAGCGCAGCTTCGCCGTCTCGGCCTGAAGCCAGCACAAGGATTTTCACGGCCGGAAAAGACGCCCCAAGCAGGCATGGAAACGTCAGCTTCCAGTACCTCTCCGTCCTCCTCGGCTGCGCGTCCCCATGGTGTTGGGGGGCGTCTCTTCCGTCTGTGAAAATCCCACCACAACCGGGAGGGGGTTGTAAAGCCCCTTCCGGGTGGTGCTCTCCGTCGCATCGGTGGTATTCGCGTCAAAACGCGGATGCTCCTCGTCATCGACGTCGGCAACACCAACACCGTCCTCGGGCTCTACGAGGGGAAGCTCCTCCAGCACCATTTTCGCATCGAGAGCGCCCGCGGGCGGACGTCCGACGAGTACGCGGCCCTCCTCCGCACGATGCTCGACCTCCGCGGCGTCGCCCCCGAGGTCGTCACCACGAGCGCCCTCGCGTGTGTGGTGCCCGCCCTCGGCGACACCTTCGTCATGGCCACGAAGTACGCCTTCGGGCACGAGCCCATGGTGGTGGGTCCTGGCGTCAAGACGGGGATGCCCATCCTCGCCGAGCAGCCCCGGGAGGTGGGCCCCGACCGCATCGTCAACGCCGTCGCCGCCTACGACCGCGAGCGCTGCGGGCTCATCGTGGTGGACTTCGGCACCGCGACCACCCTCGACGTCGTCTCGCCCAAGGGGGAGTACCTCGGCGGCGTCATCTGCCCCGGCGTGCAGATCTCCGCCGAGGCCCTCTTCTCCCGCGCCGCGCGCCTGCCCCGCGTCGAGATCGCGCGCCCCGCGAAGTGCCTCGGCCGCAACACCCTCCACGCGATGCAGGCGGGCATCGTGTACGGCTACGTCGGGCTCGTCGACGGCCTCTGCGAGCGCCTCCGCGCGGAGATGAACTTCCCCTGCAAGGTGATCGCGACCGGCGGCTTCGCGCGCCTCATCGCCCCGGAGTCTCGCGCCATCGAGGTGGTCGACGACTTCCTCACCCTCGACGGCCTGCGCATCCTCTGGGAGCGCAACCGCTGACCGTGGCCCCTCCCCACCGCGCGTGGCGCCTCGCGCTCCTCGTCGCCGCCGCCGCGTGCGCCGCGGTCGTCGCCGCGCGCCTCGGCGTCGCCCGCGTGTCCTTCACCGATGCCTGGCGCGACCCCACCAGCAACGACGCCGCCATCGTCACCGCGCGCCTCTGCCGGGTGCTCCTCGGCGCGGCCGCTGGCGGTGCGCTGGCCGTGGTGGGGGCAGCGTTTCAAGCGCTGTTGCGCAACCCTCTCGGCGACCCCTACGCGCTCGGCATCTCGGGCGGCGCTGCGCTCGGCGCTACCATCGCCGTCCTCCTCGGGGCCGTCGGCGCGCTCGTCCCGCTGGCGGCCTTCGCGGGCGCGCTCGGGGCCACCGCGGCCGTCCTCCTCGCCGCCCGCGCGTCGGGCCGCGTGGGGGCGGGCGCGCTGCTCATCGCCGGGCTCGTCTTCAACGCGTGCACGGGCGCCGCGCTCGCCTTCCTCCGCACCGTGGCCGCGTCGGGGCGCGCGCAGGAGACCCTCTCGCTGCTCCTCGGCGTCGTCACCGAAGAGCCCCCCGCCCGCGTCGCCCTCATCACCACCATCGTCCTCGTCGGCGGCGCCGCGCTGCTCGCCCTCGCCAAGCCGATGAACCTCCTCGCCCACGGCGACGACACCGCCGCGAGCCTCGGCGTCCAGGTGGGGCGGGCGCGGGTGGCGATCTTCCTCGCGGCGTCGCTCGTCGTGGCCGCCGTGGTGAGCGTGTGCGGGCTCATCCCCTTCGTCGGGCTCATCGTCCCCCACTACGTGCGCGCATGGCTCGGCGCCGACCACCGCTGGACGCTCCCGGGCTGCTTCTTCGCGGGCGCGGCGCTGCTCGTCACGGCCGACCTCGCCGCGCGGATGGTCTTCCTCTGGCTCGGCACCGAGCCGCCCGTCGGTGCGCTCACGGCGCTCGTGGGAGGCCCGTTCTTCCTCGTCATGCTCCGCGCGCTCCGCGAGGAGTAGCGCCCCGTCAGAAGTGCCCCTCGATGCGCGCGCCCCGCACCCCGTCGCCGAGCCACGCGCCCACCTGCACCGCGGGCGTGGCCTCCGCGCTGCCCCCGGTCACCAGCAGCACCACGCCCGTCACCGCGAGCGCGCCCGCCGCGACGCCGAACCCGATCGCCAGCGCGGCGTGCTGGGTGTTCTCCTGGCAGAGCGAGGCCGCGCCTTGACCGTCGGCGGTGGGCGAGGCCGCCGCGAGGTCGCACACCGTCGACGATGACAAGCGACCGCCCGGGTTGGCGTCGCGTTGAAAGCGCGCCCACGCCCCGAGCGAGTTGCCCTGCGTCACCGTGGCCCGGCGGCTGTCGTCGGCCTGCCCCGACCACGCCACCGCCTGCCAGATGCTCACCGCGCCGAACACCGCGCCCAGCCCCACGGCGCCCCACCCCACCGCGCGCCGCGCCGACGACGCCGCCGCGGGCGGGGCCACGACCACCGGCGGCGCGACGGGAACCACCGCGACCGCGGCCTCCGGCGCCAGCACGATCGACTCGCGCCACACCGCCCCGTCGGGCACCGTGACGGTCTGCCGGTCGGTGCGAAAGCCCGCCGCCGACACCTCCAGCACCACCGTCGCCTGCGGCAAGACCCACGGGGTCACCAGCGGGAGCGTCCCCACCAGCACCCCGTCGACCCGCAGCTCGGCCCCGGGGACGGTGCACGTCGGCGCCAGCCGCGGCACCCGCAGCGTGATCTCCGCCAGCACCGAACGGAGCGGCCCGCGGCGGGTGGCGATCCACGGGTCGTCTTCGCGGGCCAGGGCGTCGCGCAGGTGGACGTAGGCCTCACGGAGGCGCCCCAGGCCGTGCTCGGCGAGGGCGAGCTGGGCCAGCGTGCGGGGCGACGGACAACGCTCGAAGAGCCCCTGCAGGCGACGAAAGCCCGCGTCTTCACGACCCCGGCGACGCTCCTCGATGGCCCGGTCGATCTCCTGG
>JBILLV010000089.1:0-29515 GCA_044375895.1 Polyangiales bacterium
CGCCACCATCGCCACTGGGATCAGCTCCCCGCGCGGCGCGCCGTCAGGACCGAGCACCGCCACCACGAGGCGCAGCACGCCCGACCCGGTCACCGCGGTCACGAGCACGTCGCCGCCCGTCGCCGCGGCGTCGACGCCACCGCCATAGAACCCCACCGACGTGAGCAGCGACGTCTCCGCGCGCGGCGCTCCGTCGCGACCCACGCGCCGCACCGCGACGGTTCGCAGCGGCGGGAGCGTGTCGGCCTCCGCTTCCCACACCATCAGGGCGCCGTCGTCCGCCGTCGGAACCGCCGTCACCCGCAGCGGCGTCCGCTCGCTCTGTGGGGTGAGGCGCGCGTCGAGCACGTGCGCGGAGGTCGACAGCGGTGTGCCGTCCTCCTGGAAGCGGCGCAGTTGCAACGCGCTCGCGCCCATCGCGCCGGACTCGGCCCAGGCCATGAAGAAGCCCCGGTCGGGCAGCGCGAGCCGCTTGATGCGCGGGGTGAACTCCCGCGAAAAGGCGAGGTCGGGCGCCATCAGCGACTGGCCGTTCGCGTCGAGCTGGAGCAACGACACGCCCCAGAGCGCGCGGACCTGTTGGGCCACGCACGAAAATCCCGCGCGCGTGGTGGCGAGGTTCTGGTGGCCGCCGAGGGAGAACTCCATCGGGTCGGGTTGAAGCGCGCGCGGGGCCGCAGCCGTCCCATCGCGGCCGAGCGTCACCAGCGACTCCCCGCCGCCCGGCATGGCTTGCAACAGCAGGGCGCGACGATCGAGCGCGTCGTCGACCGCGAGCCAGGCGCGCCCCTCCGCTCCCTCCACCGCCCGCGTCGTGGTCACCGCTTCGCCGCGCGTCCCCAACCGATCGAGCACCATCGGCCGTCGCGCGTCGGCGTCGCCCGCGAGGCGGTCACACGCGCGAACGACCCAGGCCCCCGGCGCGCCCGCGGCGAGGTCGACGAGCGCGCACGTCACCCCGGCGCCCTGCCGCGGCAGATCGACCACCGCGCCGACGCGCCATCGACACGCCCCGCTCGGCGCATCGACCCGCCCCGCGTCCCCGACCACCCCACTCGCGGTCTCCGCACAGGCCGCCGCGAGCATCGCTACGCTGATCCATCGCCTCATTTGAACCCCTCATCGTCGCGGCGCCGACGCCGTCGTCGCGCGCGGCGCTCATCTTCCGCCGCATCGTCGGCGCTCGCGTCCGCCACGCCAGCCTCCGCGGGCGCGGCGTCGACCGTGATGGCAGCAGGCACCACCGCCCGCTCGACGCGCGGGGGCGGTCGCGACGGCGCTGCCGTGGGTGCGCGCGTGGGCGCGGGCTCGGCGGGCGGGGGTGGGGGCGCGGGCTCCGTCGGGCGCAGCGCCACCGCCGCGCCGATCGCCAGCGCGAGGGTGACCACCGCCGCCAGGAGCACGAGCGCGATGCGTCGTCCGCGTCCGGTCGCGCCCGCGGGCTGCGCCTTCTGCTGCGCGGCGTGCTTGCGGAGGGTCGCGCGCGTCTGCTTGCCGATGCGCGTGGCGGAGAGCGCGTCGGCGAGGGCCTTCACGCTCGGGGTGCGGCGCTCCTTGTCGCGCTGCAGCGCCTGGTTGACCACCGCGCAGAGGTCGCGCGACACCGTCGGCGCCACCTCCTCCAGGGGCGCCGGGTCGCGCGTCATGACCATCGCGATCATGACCTCCGCGTTGCGGTTGTAGTTGTAGGGCATGCGCCCCGAGAGCATCTCGAAGAGCACCACGCCGAGGGCCCACACGTCCGTCCGGGCGTCGATGTCGACGTCGCCGCGGGCCTGCTCGGGGGACATGTACCCCGGCGTCCCGATGGCCTGCGGGATGTCGGTGCGGAAGTCGCGCTCGGCGGGGAAGAGCGCCTTGGCGATGCCGAAATCGATCAGCTTCGGCGTCACGCGCCCGTCGGGGCCCTTCACCAGGAAGATGTTCTCGGGCTTGAGGTCGCGGTGGATGACGCCGATCGCGTGCGCCGCGGCGAGTCCGTCCATCACTGGGAGTATGAGCGCGAGGGCCTCCTCCGGGGGAAGCGCGCCCCGCGCCTCCAGCCGCTCCCGCAGCTCCTCCCCGATGAGAAACTCCTGCACGATGTAGAGGGCGCCGGTGGCCGCGTCGCGCCCCATGTCGAGCACGTCGACCACGTGCGGGTGCGAGAGCTGCGACGCCGTCTGCGCCTCCCGCATGAAGCGCTGCTCGGACTCGGGGTCGGTGGCCAGCTCGGGCCGCAGCATCTTCACGGCCACGCGGCGGCGCGTCCAACTGTTCTCCGCCTCGTAGACGTTGCCCATGCCCCCGCCGCCCAGCAGGCGCACCACGTGGTACTTCTCGCCGATGACCTGTGGGGTCGCCGTCACGTCAGCGGGGTCGATCATCGGGCCAGAGAGCACACCCATCGCGGTCGAAGGGAGACCGTATCCCCCCTCCGCCCGCGCTTGCAACCCGCGCGCGCACAGAAGCCGCGCGTCGGCTAGAAGTGCTCCTGGCGGAAGGGGAGCGACGCGCGCGCGGCGGCGTGCGCCACCGTCTTCGCCAGCCCGTCGGGTCCGCAGAAGAACACCTCGGGGCCGTCTCCCCGGTGGGCGGCGGCGATGCCCGCGAGCACCGCGTCCCAGTCCGGCGCCCCGAGGTGCGTCCGCGCGCGCAGCCCCGTCAGCGGGTCGACCCCCGAGCGCGCGTACACAAGGTCGAGCGCGAGGGCCAGGCCGTCTCCCGTCGCGTCGGTGCGCCCCGCCGTCATGTAGATCATGATCTCGAAGTGCGACCGCACGACCGAGGACTCCACCGCGGCGAGGAGCTCGGCGAACCACTCGAACGCGAAGGGCTCGCGCGCCACCCAGACGAAGTACACCCGCTCGACCATCACCGAGCTCGTCTGCCGCCACTGCCCCTTCGCCCGCAGCAGCAGCGACTCCAGGATGGCCGCGAAGGGCGTCACGCCGATCCCCGCCGCCACGAGCACGGGCACCCGCGCTTCGAAGATGTGCGAGCTCGGCGTCCCGTACGGCCCGTCGACCTCGACGTCGACGGG
This sequence comes from Polyangiales bacterium, assembly GCA_044375895.1. Lineage (GTDB taxonomy): Bacteria > Myxococcota_A > Polyangia > Polyangiales > CAISKJ01. The sequence continues at coordinate 3,023 of JBILLV010000089.1, forward strand.
GAAGCGCGCCCCCACCCGCGCCCGCGTCTCCGCCAGCTCGTGGAGGGCGCGCGTCCAGTTGCCGAGGCTGCGCACATGGAGCGTGAACACCCCCTCCCGCTGCGGCGCCGAGCTCACCGTGAAGGGGTGCCACTCGCCCCGTGAGAGCGACGGCACGCGGACGTACACATAGTCCCCCGCGCGGTGTTGGAAGCCCGGCGGCGTCGCGATCGTCACGCGCGTGACCCCGGAGGCCAGCGGTTCGATGGCCGTGGCCTTCGCCGCCCGCACGCGCCGCAGCCGCCGCAGCGCGCGCTCGACGCCGAGGAGGGCCACCGGGAGCGCCAGCCACGCCCAGGTGCGCGGCGTGTGGGCGACCGCGAGGCACAGCCACGGGAGGTACGCCCGGTGCGCGAGCCAGAAGAGTTCGAAGCGGTGCGAGCGGCGCACGGCGGGGAGCGCGCAGGCCCAGATCACCGCGCCCACGAGCACGAGGAGCGCCCCCGTCCCCGCGGCGAGGTCGGCGGCGAACACCGCGGGGGCGCGGCCCTGCGCGACGTAGCGGGCGGTGTGCGCGGCGCCGTGCGCAAGGCCCGCCCAGAACACCACGTGCCCCATCACCCGGTGCATCCCGAGGGTGTCGTCGAGGGGGATGAGCCGCGAGAGCGGCGTCTGCCGCAGCTTGCTGACCACCACCCGGAAGGTCGGCAGGAGGAGCAGCAGGAGGTTCACGTCGAGGACGCGACCGAAGCCCCGCGCGAGCTGGACGTACCCGTCGGCCCCTTCGGCCCGATACGACAGCGCGGCGACAGAGAAGGCCGTGAGGTTGGCGAGCGCGTAGAGCGTCGCGACCACGGCGACGCGGCCGTGCTCGCTCCACCAGGTGCCGGCGCTGTCGGGGGCAGACTCGCGCGGACGCGTGGACACCCACGACGCGCTCGCCCGGCACGTCAGCGCCCGCAGCCCGTGCACCTTCCCCACCGCCGCGCAGAACTCCCCGAAGGTCACCTGCCCGTCGCCGTCGAGGTCGGCGTCGGCGAACACGGCCCGCGCCAGCTCGGCCACCCGCGCGGGGCTCAGCATCACCCCGCTCTCGGTGAGGCTCAGCCCGACGAAGCGCTCGAGCTCCGCGCGGTCGATGAGCCCGTTGCCGTCGTGGTCGAAGAGGTCGAAGCCGAAGCGAAGGCGGCGCATCTCATCGCCGCCCGACACCGCGTCGAGGCCTTGCACCAGCGTTGCCGCGGCGACCACCCCGTCGCCGTCACGGTCGAAGTGCCGGTGCACCGCCCCCGCGAGCGCCGCGCTCTGGAGACCGAGGGCCCGCTGGAGCGTCGCAACGTCGATGGGGCGCGAAGGGTCGGCCGCGGCCAGGCGCTGGAGCGACAGGGGTTCATCTCGTGGGGGGGCCATCGGCGCGGCGGCAGTGTCGCAGAACTTGCACCCGCTCGGACGGTGATACGATCACGGTCATGCGCCCGACGCCTCTCGCCTTGATCTTCCCCTTGGCCCTCGCTGCGTGCGGCTCGAAGACCGGCCTGCGCGACCTCCGCTTCGACGCGCTGGTCGTCGATGATGCGGTGGTGATCGACCCCGTGTGCCGCCCGCTCCGGGTGCGCACGCGCGTCGGTATCGAAGCGCCCCTGCGATCCGAGGTCGACCTCGCGACGCCACGCACCAGCGGCTTCGTGTGGTCGATCCGTCAGGGGCCGGCGCGCTCGCGGGCGATGCTCCGCGCCACCGACACCGACCAGGCCAGCCTCACGCCCGACGCGGCGGGCACCTACGACATCGTCGTCACCACCCCGTACGTCCTCTCCTCCGGCGAGCGCCTCCAGTGCGGCGCCGTGGTGGAGGCCGAGCCCGAAGACCCGCTCTGCCCCGAGTACGCGCTCGTCGAGCCCTCCGTGGTGCCGCTCCCCGGCTCGACGCAGCAGTTCGGCTTCGAACGATCGTGGTCGACCCCGCGCGTCAACAACGGTGGCCCCAACGGAACGGGCGCGGTCGCGAGCGACGACGTCGCCCACGAGGTGACCTCCCTCGTGTGGGAGTTCGAATCGACGCGCGACCTCGCGGCCACCGCGGGCGAGGTGGAGGGCCGCGTGGCGGGCGCCGTCGGGGCCACGCCGGTGCTCGTCGGGCGCGAGGGCGACACGCAGGACGGCTTCCGCTACCGCCGCTCGTCCTTCCGCGTGGGCTCGCGACCCACCACCGCCGCCGTGCTGCGCGACCGCGTGGCCCGCGACGTGGTGGGCCTGGTGCCGGGCGCGAGCCGCGAGGGCTTCTCCGTGCAGAGCGCCTTCGTGATCGAGGTGACCACCGTGCTCCGCCCCGCCGAGGGCCGCGCCGTGATGATCTTCGCCGCTGCGCCGGAGGCCTTCTACGACGACCCGCGCCGCGCGACCGCGACCGCGTTGCAGGACGTCACCAACACCTCGGGGCTCGCCCGCGCCGGGGCGTCGCTCGACGTGGTGTGCCAGCGCATCGTCGCGACCCGCCTCGTCACCGCCGACTTCCTCTGGCTCGTCGACACCTCGCGCTCGATGGAAGACGACCAGGAGCGCCTCGGCAACACCGCCCAGCGCTTCTTCACCGAGATGAACGCCGCGGGCATCGACTTCCGCGTCGGCGTGGTGCAGGCCGGCAGCGCCGCGAGCGGCCCCGACCTCGACGACCCGGGCTTCGCGTGGATCTCCGGCTCCGACCCGATGGGCCCGCGCCGCCTCGCGTGGGAGGTCACCTACCGCCCGTACCGCAACCTCACGGAGGACACCTTCGCGCCCTATCCGCTGGAGGGCCAGGAGGAGGAGCCCGTCGCCGCGGGGGTGGTCACCACCCTCGCGATGGAGCGCCGCGCGCCGAGCGATCCCGACGCCCGACGCAGCTTCCGCCGCGGCGCCCAGAAGGTGGCGTTCTTCGTCACCGACGAGTCCGGCGAGAACGACGACGGCCGCTTCTTCGCGCGCTCGCCCGCGACGTGGGGACCCACCGGCGCCGACCACGTGCGCAACGCCGCCCGCTGGTACACCGACCGCGACTTCCTCACCTTCGGCATGGCCAACATCTTCACCCGTATGCCCTGCCCCGCGGTGCAGAACTTCTCCGCCTGCGTGGTGCTCGGCAGCGGCGGCGCGTACATCCCCCTCGACACCGCCCTCGACGCCGAGGTCTCGTCGGCCCTCTCGCGCATCGTCGACGCCACCGCGGGGGCCGCGAGCGAGTTCTCCCTCACGCGGCCGCCCGTGTCGTCGACGCTGCGGGTGGCCGTCGACCAGGTGCTCGCCCCCCGCTCCCGCGCCGACGGCTTCGACTGGGACCAGGACGCCCGCGCCATCGTGTTCCGCGGCGCCACCTATCGCCCGCGGCGGGGGCAGGCCGTGCGGGCGGCGTACTTCCTGTGGGGCCGTCGCTAACTTTGCTCCCCCGCCCCGATCTCTGATACGACCGCCTGAGCGACCCCAATGCACGACACCACCTACGCGCGTTCACGCTACGCGCCCCCCGAGATCGAACACCGCTACGGCCCCAACGTCCACCTGCTCGACGACCCCGTCGCGCTCGCGTGGCTCGCCCGCCTCGCGGCCCGCGAGACCACCCAGCCCGAGCTCGGTCGCCTCGTCCGCCGCCTTTACGAGCACCTCTCGCTCGTGGTGCTCGGCGCCGAGCTCCCCCGCCGCCGCATCGACGTCCCCTCGCGCATGGTGTCGTCGCGCCCCGAGGCCGTGTACCGCGGCGTCGCCATCGACCGCTCGACCCCCGTCGTCACCGTCGGCATCGCCCGCGCGGGCACGGTCCCCTCGCAGATCTGTTACGAGACGCTCAACGAGCTCCTCGACCCCGAAGGCGTGCGGCAGGATCACCTCTTCATGTCGCGCGTCACCGACGAGCACGGGCGCGTTACGGGCACGGCGTGGCACGACGCGAAGATCGGGCACCAGGTGCAGGGCCGCATCGTGCTCATCCCCGACCCCATGGGCGCCACGGGCGGCTCGATGTCCGCCGCGATGACGCACTACAAGACCAAGCTCGACGGCGACCCCCGCGCCGTCGTCGCGATGAACCTCATCGTGACCCCCGAGTACGTCACCCGGCTCACGAAGGATCACCCCGACGCGAAGGTCTACGCCTTCCGCCTCGACCGCGCCCTCTCCTCGAAGGAAGTGCTCGCCACCGTGCCCGGCACGCACCCCGAGCAGGAGCGCGGCCTCGACGATCACCAGTACATCGTCCCCGGCGCCGGCGGCCTCGGCGAGCTCCTCAACAACGCGTGGATCTAGTGCCCCCCATGAAGAAGCCCAACGCCCTCCTCACCACGGAGACGCTCCAGGCGCGCGTCGCCGAGCTCGGCGCCGAGATCACCCGCGACTACCAGTCGTCCACCGACCTCGTCGTGGTCCCCATCCTCAAGGGGAGCTTCCTCTTCGCCTCCGACCTCATCCGCCACATCGACCTCGACCTCTCCATCGAGTTCCTCGGGCTGCGCTCGTACGGCGCGGGCACCGAGTCGTCGGGCGTCGTGCAGATCACCTACGACCTCACGCAGCCCGTCATGGGCCGCGACGTCCTCATCGTCGAAGACATCGTCGATACGGGCCTCTCCATGCGCTACCTGCTGGAGAACCTCGCCACGCGCCAGCCCCGCTCCGTGAAGCTCTGCTCGCTGCTCCACAAGCCCGCCCGCTCGCGCGTGAAGATCCCCATCGACTACCTCGGCTTCACCATCGAAGACCGCTTCGTCGTCGGCTACGGCCTCGACTACGCGGAGAAGTACCGCAACCTGCCGTACATCGGCGTCCTCGAAGAGTAAGGTCTACCCGATGCCCGTCGACCGCCTCCCGGCCCTGGAGATGATGGCCTCCCGGAGCCCCAACGACCCCTTCCCCCAGTACTGCCTCGCGCAGGAGTACCGCTCCCGCGGGCGTGCGGACGACGCCGTCGGTGCGTTCACGCAGCTCCGCGCGCGCTTCCCCGCGTACGTGCCGCAGTACCTCATGGCCGCGCAGCTCCTCCACGAGCTCGGCCGCCACGCCGACGCGCGCGACTGGCTCACGGCCGGCATCGACGCGGCCCGCGCGGCCCGCGACTCCCACGCCGCGGGCGAGCTCGAAGGCATGCTCGCGTCGCTGCCATGACGGTCGGCTTCAGCTTCGACGGGAGCGCGCCTGTCACGCCCCGCGACGCCGCCACGGTGCTCGTCCTCCGCGAGGGGGACGGCGCGCCGGAGGTGTTCTTCGTGCGGCGCAACGTGGGCGCCAGCTTCATGGGCGGCGCCTACGTCTTCCCGGGCGGTCGACTCGACGAGGCCGACGCCGACCCGAGCGTCCCCTGCGACCTCGACGCCGAAGAGGCCGCGCGACGACTCCAGGAAGACGACGCCGCACGCGCCCGCGGGCTCCACGTCGCCGCGCTGCGCGAGTGCCTGGAGGAGTCGGGCATCCTCCTCGCCACCGCGCCCGTCGCCGACGAGGTGGTCGCGTCGCTCCGTCACGCGCTCGAAGGACGCACCCCGACACCCATCGCTCCTCCCCTGCGCGCCGCGGGCATCACGCTCGCCGCGCGCGCGCTCGTGCCCTTCGCCCGCTGGGTCACGCCGAAGCTCGAGAACCGACGCTTCGACGCCCGCTTCTTCCTCGCGCGCGCGCCCAGCCGCTCGCACCACGCGGTTCATGACGGCAGCGAGACCGTCGCGAGCGCGTGGCTCTCGCCGCGCGCCGCCATCGAGCGCGCGCTCCGCCGCGAGATCGTCCTCGCGCCGCCCACGTGGCGCACGCTCGAAGGCCTCTGCGACGCGCGCACCGTCGATGAAGTCATCGCGCGCGCGCCCGCCACGCTCGCTCCCATCGAGCCCTTCGTGGTCCTCGACGGTGACACTCCCTGTGTCGTCATGCCGGAGTCTGGAGAACTGGCGACACACTACCGCTACGACGACGGCTCCTGGCTCCCGCAGCGGTGATCGCACTTTCCAGAGTGCGCGTTTTGTGCGGTCCAGGTGATGAAACGACGCGCATGGGGGCTTCTACAATCCGCTCCCGTTCCTTAACGTCCGTGGCCGTGAAGCACGTGCAGCGAACGATCGGCAATGACGTGGGGCGATGGGCGGAGCGAGCGCGATGAGCAACAACGAAGGGACTCGACGGGCGAAGAAGAAAGCGGAAGAGACGTTGTACCTGGCGTCTCAGCTCGCCTCCATCTGCGACGTCGACCTCAAGACGATCCACAACTGGTGCGACCGCAACGACGACCCTGACGAACCCGCCGGGCTGGAGAGCCTGCGCACGACGGGTGGTCACCTGCGCTTCACGCACGTGGCGGTGCTCCGCTTCCTCACGCGCTGGGGGTATCCCATCCCCAACGAGCTGCTCTACGACCGCCCGCACGTGCTCCTCGTCGAGCCCGACCCGGCGGTGCGCGCGCGCATCGTCTCGATGCTCCACCTCGTGCGACCCGGTGACGATCCGCTGCGTGACACGCCGCGCCCGCAGGACGTCGTCAACGCCCTCGGGCTCTGGTCCACCGCGCACTACTACCTCCACCTGGTCGACGACGCGTGCACCGCGCTCGTCTCCTTCGGCGAGCGCGTCGGCGCCGGCGCTCCCCTCGACCTCGCCGTCCTCCCGATCCCGCTCGACGGCGTCGACGCGGGCCACTGGGTGCGCGCCGCTCGCCTCCGCGCCGGCGAAGACCCGCCCCGCGTCGTGGCCATCACCGCCGACGCCGCGCCGCCCGTCACGGTCTCCGACGTCACCCGCGTGGTGACGCGCGCCCAGCTCGACGACCTCGTGTGGATCCTCGACGCCGAAGCCCGACAGCTTCAGCAGCGCGTCGACGAGCGCAACGACGCTGCGCGCAAGGGCCGTCCCCGTCGGCGCGTCCCCATCGCCCCAAAGGAGCCCATCTTCGTCGCCTCCCAGGTCGCCACCATCTGGAGCGTCGACCTCAAGACCGTGCACAACTGGGTCGAGCGCGGCGACATGGAGGCCTTCCGCACGCCGGGGCGCCACCTGCGCTTCCGCCGCCGCTCGCTCCTGGCCTTCCTCCGTCGCTACAACATGGAGATCCCCCCGGAGCTGAGCTCGGGCACCCCGGTGGTGATGATCGTCGACGCCGACGCCGCCCGCGCGCAGCAGCTCCGCGCGCTCTTCCAGGGCCGCTTCGAAGTCATCGTGCAGACCGACGCCGTGGTGGCCCTCGCGGAGATCGGCGAGCGCTCCGCCGGGCGCGGGCTCATCGACGCCGTGGTCGTCGCGCTCCCCACCCCCGCCGTCCGTGACGAGGCCTGGCTCACCGCCGTCCGCAGCCACCCCGACACCCGCTACTCCCTCGTGATCACCATCGGCGGTGACAGCGCGCAGAAGCGGCGCTGCCAGGAGCTGGGCGTCACGGCCACCGTCGACCCCGACGCCCTGGAGCAGATGGTCCCCGTGCTCGAACAGGCCCTCGGCCTCGTCCACCGCTAAACCCCCGTTGCGCCGACCGCGCGTAGACATTGACAGAACGGCGCCCGTCCGACTATGACAGCGCCCCCTGTCGGGCGACCTACGTCCGCATTACCCTCATTCCACAGGCACGATCGAAATGCAGAAGCCCAAGTTTCGCACCGTTGAGAAGTCCGCGTGGCTGTTCGTGACGACGCGGCTCCACCCGCAGGCCCCCCGCAAGCTCGACAAGCGCACCGCTACCCGCTCGGGCTACCTCTCCACGGCCGCGGCGATCCTCAACGTCGCTGAGAGCTCGCTCCCGACCCCCTTCGTGGGCGAGTCGATGTCCAAGTACGTCGTGCGCATCCGCGCCGCCGCCCGCGCCTGAAGCCCTGCGGGACGCCGCGCCGGCGGTCCCGTTCCTCACCCCATCCCTCGTCTCTTCGCGACGCGATCCTGGCGTCAACGCAACCGTTGCGGCGGCTCCATGACGCGCCGCATCGCATGCGGTTCTGGGGGCGCTCGCATCGCGTGAAAACACTTGTAACCAAGATGTTTCCTCGCGCGCGCACCGATGGCACCGCCCGTGCACCAGGAGCGCGCGTGGAGGTTGCGGACATGGGACTGTTTGGTTCTCCGACCGCGCTCGAAGCGTACCGTCATTCACTCACGGGCATCTCGCCCCTCAAGCCTGACACGGAGCGGGCGCTCGCCGAGCGCTACCGTCAGGGCGACCAGGATGCTGGCCGCAAGCTCATCGAAGCCTCGCTGCCGTTCGTGATCACCATCGCGACGGAGTATCGCCGCTGGGGTGTCCCCCTCGAAGACCTGATCCAGCAGGGGAACCTCGGCCTCCTCAAGGCCGCGTCGCGCTACGAACCCGGGCGCGACTGCCGGCTCATCACCTACGCGGTCTACTGGATCCGCGCAGAGATCCGGGACTACGTGGTGCGCGCGTACCGCGTGGTTCGCATCGGCGGGAGCAAGGGCGAGCGCCGCGCGCTCCGGGCCTTCCGTCGCACGCGCGAAGACGACCCCGCGAAGCTCGCCGTGCTGGCGGGGGTCTCCACCGAGAGCGCCGCGCGGCTGCTGCCGATGCTCAAGCAGCGCGACGTGTCGCTCGACGCCTCGCCCGACGGCGAGTCGCCCGCCATCGACCGCCTGCGCGACACGGCCGCGTCGCCCGAGGAGCAGGCGATGGAGCACGCCGAGGACGAGCACACGCACCAACGCATCGACGAGGCGATGGCGCACCTCTCCCAGCGCGAGCGCTGGATCCTCGAGCATCGGATGCTCGCCGAGGCCGAGGTGACGCTCGAGTCCCTCGGGCGCGAGCTCGGCATCTCCAAGGAGCGCGTCCGTCAGATCGAAGCGCGCGCCCTGCAGAAGCTGCGCGGCGCCCTCAGCGACCTCGCCGCGTGACGCCCGCCGCCGGCCCGAAGAAGATCGGGTTGGTGAACGCGAAGGGTATCCCCTCCGAGTACGGCAGCGCCGGGTTCAGCCCGCCCCGCGGCCCCCGCGCGACCGCCACGACGAAGCTCCCCGGTGAGAGCGCCAGCGTCGTCTCCGCATCGAGCCGGTTGACCTCACGCGACGGCCTCACGGTGAGCGTCGCTGCCCGCTGCCCGTCGCGGTAGAGGTCGACCGCGTCCACCGGGATCCACGGCGCGGCCAGCACGCGCACGCGGAGGCGCACGGGCGTCTGGCGGGCGACGGGCACGGTGTCGCCCGGCTCGGCCTCGCCCGCCGTGAGAAACAGCATCGGCCCCGACGTGACGAAGGCCCTCCCGCGCCGCAGCGCCGCGAGGATGTCCGTCGGGGCGTGCGCGGACTCCGTCACGTGCACGTACGTCCGGGGGTAACCCGCCCACTGGTACAGCACCCGGTGCGAGTCGCTCGACCCGGTGGCCACGTAGCGCCGACCCGAGGCCAGCAGCGACATCCAGTCGCGGAGCACGTTCTCCACCTGGTCGAGGCGGTTGATGTAGTGCCCGTTGAACACCTCGATCGCGTCGAAGCTCGGGTCGTACTCGGGCGACACGGCGCGCTGCGTCCGCACGTCGAGCCCGGTGGTGTTGAAGTACCCGATGTTGGGCTGCATCCGCGGGTGGTTCACCTGGATGATCGCGTCGGGGTTGTTCGCCCGCGCGGCGCGAAAGATCTGCCGGGGCGTGGTGTTGAGGAACGGCGGCGGCGCGCCCCCCGGGACGTTGGGATCGGGGCGGTAGGGGTACACGTTGAAGTGCCCCCAGGGCTGCGCGCTCCGGTCGGTGGTCACCTCCACCGCGGGCACCCACTGGAGCGTCTCGTCGATGGCGCCCGAGAGCATCGCGACGCCCGCGCTGTAGTCTCCGACGACGTTGTGCTCCGTGGGGGTCGCGAACCCGACGCCCTCGGCCACGAGCGACGCGACGCGGTCTTCGATGGTGACGCGCGAGTCGAAGCTCGGGTTGGCGTGCACGTGGAGGTCGCAGCCCACCCACGCGGCCATCGGAACCACGTGCCGCAAGCTCGCCCGCACCTCCGCGCGCAGCGTCGCGGTGACCGTCACCTCGTGCTCGTCGAGCGTCCACTCGGGGCCGTGCGACACCGTCACCCGGTAGCGCCCCGGCGGCACCGGAACCTCCGTGCGTCCTTGCAGCGCAACGGCGATCGGCCCTGCCCCCGCCGCCCGATCGGCAGAGCCCAGGTTGGGGTCGCGGGTCGGCGCGACGCCGCGCACCGTGACCCGCACGGGCAGGTCACGTTCGGTGTCTGCGTCGCGGGCTTCGACGCGGATGTGCCCTCCGCGCGGGATCTCCAGCACCACGGGGACGGCCCCCGCCATGTCGCGCGTGACGGTGAAGCGCGCAGGGTCTGCGGGCGCGTGTCCGGGCGCGGTCGCGGTAGCCACATAGTCGCCGGGCGCGAGGGGGAAGGTGACGTCGCGCCCCCGCGGATGCGCCGCCAGCACGGGGTGCCCCGCGGCGTCGGAGACGATGACCTCCGGGTCCTGCGCGTTGCCCCCGAGCGCCACCGCGGCCTCGGCGACGTGGAGGTCGCGCGCGAAGGCCACGGCCCGCGCCACTTCGGTGAGGTCGCCCTCGGCGAAGAGCAGCACGGCGTGGTCGATGACGGTCTGCCCGGGGAGCAGCGTGGTCGGCGCCACCAGCGCGTCGGTGTGCCCCGCGTTGGCGTTCGCCCCGTGCATCTCCGCGCTGAAGTGGAGCGCGAGCGGTCGCCCCACCGGTCCTGGGCTCCACGCGGCCGCGACGCCGTCGGCGGTGGCTCCCACCCAGGCTCCTTCGCCCTGGCGCTCGTCGGTGACGAAGCCGAAGCCGGGCGCGAAGGGTGACGCGCCGCCCCAGGCGATGCGCACGCCCCAGGCGACGCGCTCGACGCGCTGGCTGGAGGGGTTGGTGACGCGGGTGTACACGTGCAACGCCTGACGGCCGGTCTCCAGCGCGTAGTCGCGCACGACGTCGAGCGGGCCTTGGGAGCTGCGGGCGCGGCCCGAGACGCGGAGCATCGGCGTCGCGCCGGTCACCGTGGAGACGGTCACGTTCGCGAGGTCGATCTCCCGCTGGCCGACGCGGAGCACCGGCGCGATCGTCCGGACCACCTCCGCGGCGGGCGCCTCGGAGAAGACGATCTGCGCGATGGTGCCGGGGCGCTCGTCGCGGGCTGCCGTCTCGACGCCCACGACGGTGAGCTGGAGCGCCCGATCGCGCAGCACCCAGTCGCCGACCCGTGCCGCCCGTGCCGAGCGCGCGGCGACACGCTCGTCGCCCGACACCCGTCGCACCTCCACGCCGTTGCTCGACACGCGGGTCGGTGCGGCCCCTCGACACGTGAGCAGCGCGGCGACCGCGACGACCCCGAGGCGCCTCACGGGAGCCTCGTCCAGTGGGCGGAGTCGGCGTCGAGGCGCGACCCGTCAATGCGGCGCGGGCCGAAGTACACCCCGTTCGCGCGGAGCTCGTCGACCGTGGCCGCGACCTCCACCGTCGTGCGCACCACCTCACCCACCCGGGCGTGCGTGGGCATGAACGACCCGTCGAAGGGCAGGAAGGCGTGGATGCGCGAGGGGTCCATCCGATCGAGGTGCGGTCGCATCGGCCCCCAGCCCACCTCCAGGCCGAGGTCGAAGGGCCACGGGCGCTTCACCACCAGGAGGAGAACGATCCGCGCGCCGTTCGCGATGGGCTCGACGCCCCAACCCGCGACGGCCATCGTCTCGCCGATGTCGACGTGCGACGCGTGCACGCGGGGGTCTGGGGCGAAGTCCACGTAGCGTCCCCGCGCGTGCGTGCGGATGGGCCACCCGTCGCGCAGCAGGATGAAGTCGCCGACGACGGCCCAGACGCCGTAGCGCTTCCAGAAGAGGGCGCCGCGCACGACGCGCTCCTCGCTGTTGCGCCAGAGCTCTTGTGTGCCCCAGTGACGGCGCCGGTGCTCCGTGGAGAGGACGATGTACTCGGGGCGACGTTCCGTGGGGTAGCGGAAGATGCGCACGCGGGCGGCGAGGTGCGGGAGGAGGAAGTCAGGGGCCGCGACGGACGCGTCGCCGGGGATGAGGTTCACCACGGTGTCGAGCGCGGCGAGGCGGGAGTCGGCGCGGTAGGCGCTCGGGTCGTGGCGGCGCGCGAGCAGCGGGAGCACCCCCGCGCGGCGCTGCATGTGGAGCGAGCCCAGCAGCACCGCGCAGGCCGCGGCGGCGCCCCAGCGGTTGGCCTGCGCCGCCCCCATCGCCATGACGTACGCGACGCCGTGCGCCGCGGCGACGAGGATGAAGGGGACCGTGAGCGTGGCGTAGTGCGAGTGCACCTGCGTCGCCGTGGGAAACTGCGAGAGGAGGTTGATGGCGACGGGCGCGAGCGCGGGCAGCAGCCACCGCGGGCGCAGCAGCGGGAGGAAGGCCACGGGCAGGAGGAGCCGCGGGACGTACATCAGCCGGACGGGCGTCGCGAGCTCGCGCAGCGCGGCGATGGGGTGGCGGAGCAGGTGGACGAGGATGGCGGCGGGCGACGAACCGAGGTGCCCGTAGTGGAGCTGGAGCGAGCCCGTGCGCGGGAGGTAGCGCGGCGCGATGACGAAGAGGTAGAGCCCGAACCACGCGGAGAAGAACGCGAAGAGCCCGAGGCCCACCGCGCGGTGCGAGCGACGAAACGCGAGCGCGAGGCCCGTGAGCCCGCACGCGAGCGCGACGTCTTCGCGGCAGGCGGCGGCGAGCAGGAGCGCGATGGCCCCCTTGCGCAGCTCGCGCCGATCGAACCAGTCGAGCGCGAGCGCGAGCGGCAGGAGCGCCAGCGAGCTGGGGTGAAACTCGTACGTCGCCACCGACGCCACCGTCGGGAAGAGCAGGTACGCGAAGAGGGCCCCGAAGGCCGCCGCGGGGTGGCCGATGCGACGATGGGCGAGCCGCGCCAGGGGGATGCCCGCGGCCGCGACGCACACCGCCTGCGTGACGAGCAGCAGCGGGATGAGCGGGACGAAGCGCGAGAGCACGCCGAGCGGCAACAGCACGAGCGAGAGGTGCAGCCCCCACAGCGGCGCGCCGACGAGGGGATTGGCCAGGTCCCAGTGGCCCGCTCCCCACACCATGCGGGCATAGAACGCGAGGTCGAAGGTCTCGTTGTGGTAGGTGCGGTACCGCGCGAGGGCCATGGAGGCGAAGAGCACCGTTGCGCCCAGGGCGATGTTGGAGATCCACGCCCAGGGGAAACGGTCATCGGTCGACCGCGGATCGTTCACGAGATTGCCGTCCGACGCACATAGCCGGAAGCGCTTCCGCTTGACAAGGGCGGCGCTCGGACGCGATGCGAGTGCGACCGATGCGCCCCGGCCTCTACGCCATCCTCGACCTCGACGTCCTCGCCCGCGCGGGCCGCGACGTCGTCCCCTTCGCCGCGCGCGTCCTCGCGGCGGGCGGCCTTGCGGCGGTTCAGCTCCGCGCGAAGTCCGCCGGGGCGCGGGAGGTGCTCGCCCTCGCCCGCGCGCTGGCGCCGCTCTGCGCGGGCGCGAACGTCCCCTTCTACGTCAACGATCGCCCCGACGTGGCGCTCCTCGCCGGGGCCAGCGGGGTGCACGTCGGGGGGGACGACCTCCCCGTGGCCGAGGTTCGTCGCTTCGCCCCGTCGCTGCGGGTGGGGTGCTCGACGCACACGCCCGAGGAGTTTGACGCCGGGCTCGCGACGGGCGCCGACTACGTGGCCTTCGGGCCGGTGTTCGCGACGCAGACCAAGCACGACGCCTCCCCCGTGACGGGCCTCGCGGCGCTGGCGGTGGTCGCGCGGCGCGCACTCGAGCGGGGCGTGCCGCTGGTGGCGATCGGGGGCGTGACGCTCGACAACGCGGCGCGGGTGCGCGACGCTGGCGCCACCGCCGCGGCGGTGATCTCGGCGCTGGTCGTCCCCGACGAGCAGCTCACCTCCCACGCGAGGGCGCTCCACGTCGCCCTCGGCGGATCGTAGGCCATGGACCCCATTTCGATCAGCCTCCTCGTGGCGATGGGCGCGGGTGCAGCGGCCGCCGCGGCCCGATGGCGGCGCGCCCGCGGTCGTCAGCAAGCTCCCCGCGACGAGCAGAGCCCGACGAAGAACCGCCGCCCCTCACCCCCCGCCGCGGGTGAGCATCGGGTGGGCGACGTGCTGCTCTACATGGGCGACGAGTACTGGCTCGCCGGCGAGCTCTGCCTCACGCGCGACGGGAGCGCGGCCATGCGGCTCTACTCCGCCCCCGAGCGCGGCAAGGACCGCTGGCTCGCCTTCCCCCGCGAAGGTGAGTCGGCCTACGTGCTCCGCGCAGACGACGCGCTGGAGGCGATGGGCTGGCCGGGGACGGAGATCCCGCGGCAGGGCGCGGTGCTCCGCCCGGTGGAGCAGGGCGCGTGCGTGATCGCGCCCTCGGGTGAGGTCGAGCAGCGCTGGGAGGGCGTCGGGCGCTACGCGGTGTTCCGCGCGATGGAGCAGGTGGCGGTGGTGGTGGAGCAGTCGGGGCAGCGCCTCGCGCTCATGGGCAAGGCCATCCCGCGGCGGCTGCTGGAGAAGCTCGGCTGAGCTACGCCAGCGCGCGCCGACCGCTGCGCGTCTCGGTGAAGTACTTGATCGCGCTGCTGATGGAGTTCTCCAGCGCGTCGAGCATGAGGTTGTGCAGCGTGAGGCTCGGGCCGCGGAGCGACTCGTAGTACCGCTGGCGCTCGGTCGAGTGGATGATCGCCGGGGGATACCCCGCCCGCAGCAGCACGAGGTTCATCGCCAGGCGCGCCAGCTTCCCCGTGTGCTTGGTGAAGGGGAACACCTGCATGATCTTGAAGTGCAGCTTCGACGCGAGCCGCAGCGCGGAGAGCTTCTTCGTCTCCGGGTCGGCGAGCCAGTCGTTGAGCTTCTTCACCTCGACGGCGATCTTGTCGGGCGCCGCGATGTCGTGGAAGTACAGGCGGTGGACGGGCGTCTCCTTGCGGAAGGTGCCGTCCTTCACCTCGGCGTCGTCGGGCGACACGAGGCTCTGCATGTGCTTCAGCAGGTCCCACGTGATGGGCACCTTCTTCTTCGAGCCGGCCGTCTCGCGCACGAAGTCGATCGCGGCCTTGTGCGCGCGGATCTCGTCGTACGTGGGGATCAGCGACACGTCGGACACGACGTCTTTGTCGATGGCGCTCTTGAGCTCGTGGAACGACAGCACCGTCCCCTCGAGCGACGTGTCGTAGAAGATCCACGACATGTCGATGCGCTCCTGGAAGTCGGCGAGGACTTGCTCGTCCTGCACCTCCAGCAGACGTTCGAGATCCTTGAGCCTCTCGTCGATGTTCGCGCGGGTGGTCATGGAGAGCGGAGGCGAACGTAGTTCAATTCGTGCGCGCACTGCAACGGAGTGGTCTGCAACACCCGGAATCTACAGGTGAATTCATGATCGACGGGCAAACACCGCCCGGAGGGTGACGAATGTTGCTTGACACCCCCGGTCTGCCTGTGGTTGATTCCACGTCCCTCGCGACGGGGCTGTAGCTCAGTTGGGAGAGCGCTAGAATCGCACTCTAGAGGCCGAGGGTTCGACTCCCTTCAGCTCCACCCGCACACGAAAGGCCGTGGTACCCACCACGGCCTTTCGTGTTTCTACCGTGCGCAGCGGGGGATTCGCGACACGGCGGGATTTTCTTCACGAAGCCATTGCAGGGGGCGGGGTGTGCACCCTATTGGGTTCCTCGAGCGCCAGTGCCTATCTGAACTTCCGGCACGCGCGAGGAGAGACTCATGACGGTGGACTTCTACGACATCGACGCGCTCCTGACCGAAGACGAGCGCATGGTGCGCGACAACGTGCGGGCGTTCGTCGATGCGCGAGTGCTCCCGGGCATTTCCAAGCACTACGAAGACGGTACCTTCCCGACCGAGCTCATCCCGGAGTTCGGGCGCCTCGGCGTGCTCGGCGCGACCCTCCCCGAGAAGTACGGCTGCGCGGGCATGGGCGACATCGCCTACGGGCTCGTGATGCAGGAGCTCGAGCGGGCTGACTCGGGCATCCGCTCGTTCTGCTCGGTGCAGGGCGCGCTGGTGATGTACCCCATCTACGCGTTCGGGACGGAGGAGCAGAAGGACACCTGGCTCCCGAAGCTCGCGAGCGGCGAGGCCGTGGGCTGCTTCGGGCTCACCGAGCCCGACTTCGGCTCCAACCCCAGCGGGATGATCACCCGCGCCGAGCGGACCGCCAACGGCTTCCGGCTCAACGGCACCAAGCGCTGGATCACCAACGGCAACATTGCCGACGTGGCCGTGGTGTGGGCGAAGCTCGACGGCGTGATCCGTGGCTTCGTGGTGCCGACCAAGACCCCCGGCTTCACGGCCCTGAAGATCGATCGGAAGTTCTCGCTGCGCGCGTCGGTGACGAGCGAGCTGATCCTCGAGGACGTCGAGGTGCCGGAGAGCGCGCTGATGCCGGGCGTGCAGGGCCTCAAGGGTCCGCTGAGCTGCCTCACGCAGGCGCGCTACGGGATCTCCTGGGGTGTGCTCGGCGCGGCGATGGCGTGCTTCGAGTGCGCGGTCGACTACGCCAAGAACCGCGTGCAGTTTTCCCGCCCCATCGCGGGGTACCAGCTCGTCCAGGCCAAGTTCGCCGACATGATCACGGAGATCACCAAGGCTCAGCTCGTGGCGTGGCGTCTCGGCAAGCTCAAGGAGCAGAAGAAGATGCGCCCCGAGCAGGTGTCGCTGGCGAAGCGCAACAACGTCCACATGGCCCTCGAGTGCGCGCGCAAGTGCCGCGACATCCTCGGCGGCAACGGCATCACCTACGACTACCCGATCTCGCGCCACCTCCTGAACCTCGAGACCGTCATCACCTACGAGGGGACGCACGACATCCACACGCTCGTGCTCGGTCAGGCCGTGACTGGCATCCCCGCCTTCGACCCCGAAGACCCGCGCGGCCGTCGCGTCTGACGGCGACCCTCGCGCCGCGTGGCGCGCTCGTGTAACCCTCTCTCGTTGTGTTGCACGTGAAACGCTTCGCCTCCACGGCCGGACTCCTTCTGCTCGGCTGCCGTCCCACTGCTCCTGTCCCGCCACCTCCCCCGTCGCCGAGTCCTGCGGATGCGTCAGTGCGCGTCGAAGCTCCACGTGTCTCGACGGAGGCGGGCATCACGCCTTCGCCCACTCTGATCCCCACCGTGGACTGGGGTGCCGCCTGGGTCTCACTCCCGCTCGATGAGGCGGAGGTGTCTTCGTGGCTCAGCGGCACCCAGAGCCCGGTCCCCGTGACCGCCACCCACGCGGCCTTCGTCCTTGGTCGACGCGTCCCCACGGTTCGACTGCCCGCCGTCCTCTCGCAGCTTCCCCCTTCGCTGCGCGACGCCTTCGCGCGCGGCGCCGCTGGTCGCACGACCGAGCTCCAGCGGGGCTCGTTCCCCGCCGCGTTTGGGGACTTCGGGGGCATGACGCACGCGGATGTAACGCTCGCCACCTGGGTGTTTCGCTCTCGTGCGGAAGTCCCCGGTCTCACCGAAGGGGCGCTGCGACGCTTCTTCGCCAGTGAGCGATTCGACGATCAGGTGGGGGCAGCGCGACTCCTCGCGGCGCCCAACGTCGCACCCGCGTACGACCTCGTCGACTACCTCCAGCCGACCGCAGCTACCCTCGCCTTTCGCGCCACGGCAACCCGACCCGCGACCGCACTGCCCGCGCCCCCCTGGCGACGCTGGATCGAGACGACCGCGCTGAAGGTCCGGGCGAATCCGCGAGCTTGGGGCAACACCTGGCTGGCGCTCGTCGAGTCCGCGCCGAAGACCGTCCCGGAGGTGCGGGCGGCGTTGCTCCCCGCGCTCGTTTCGCTGGCGGATGTCGACCTCGGTGATCCGCGTCCGACGGTGGAGTTTCGGTGCGCCAACGCGGTCAGTCGCGACCTGCTTTCCGGGGCCGTCGACGCCGTCAACACCTGTGCCCCCGAGAACCATCGGTGGCGCTCACTCGTCGCCCTCGCGCGCTACGCCAAGGAAGGTGTCCTCTCACGCGACCGCCTGCTCGCGCTCCAGGCCGCGTGGCGTGGCGCCAATGGGGATGCGCGTGTGTTGGAGGCGGTGGCCGAGGCGCTCGTGGAGTTTACGCCCGCCATCGCCCGACCGATGCTCCAGGAGCTGGCTGCGAGTCGTGACCCTGGCGTGCTCGCCGCAGTGCTCGATGCGCTCGCGTTGCACGTGCAACATGCGCGGGCGCTCCCCACTCCTGTCCGCGAGCGCCTCCTTCGCGCCCCCTTCGAACTCGACGAGGCCCCCTCGCTCGAAGCCCGGCTCAACGCGATTCAACTCGCCAGAGCCCTCGGTACTGCGCCGCCCACATCCACCACGAGTGTTCGGGCGGTCCGCCAGGCGCTCCAACCCGACGCCCAGGTCACCACTACCGTGACGGTGCCAGAGACCGCCCTCGACGAAGGTGACCTGGTGATCACGACCACCGTCGGTCGGATCGTGATCCGCATCGATGGGCGCAGCGCTCGTCAAGCCGCGCGTGTGGTGACCGAGGCCGCGCGGAGCGGGCGATACAACGGCACCGTCTTCCACCGCATCGTCCCCGCCTTCGTCGCCCAGGGCGGAGACCCGCGCGGCGATGGCTACGGCGGGACCAGCACCATCGTCCCCACGGAGCTTTCAGGAGAACGATTCGAGCGTGGGGCGGTGGGCATCGCGCTGGCCGGGCTCGACACGGGTGGGATGCAGTTCTTCATCGTGACGGCGGACTCCCCCCACCTCGACGCGCGCTACCCCTGGATCGGGCGTGTGGTGGAAGGGATCGAGGTCGTCGACGAACTCATGATCGGCGACGCGATGCAGCGGGTGGAGTTTGTCGCCCGATGAGGGCTTAGAAGCGCAGCGTCTCGCGCACGTCGCCAGCGTACGTGTGCTCCATCCGCTCCATGATGGCGTTGGACTCGACGCTCTCCTCAGGGAGCACGATCGACACGTGTGCGATGAGGTCGGTGGCAGCGCGGCCGACCACCGCCGGGAGACCCTTCCCCCGAAGACGCAGCTTCGCGCCTGAGTTGGTCTTCGGCGGGATGCGCACCGTCACCTCCCCATCGGGCGTCGGGACCTTCACCTTTGCGCCATGCCACGCCTCCACGATGGTGATCGGAACCCGCACCTGGAGATCATCACCCAGCATCCAGAAGAACGGGTGCTCCTCGGTGTGGATCGTCAGCAGGAGATCACCCGCCCGACCACCCGGTGGGGCCTCTCCCTTCCCCGACAGTCGCAGCTTGTGCCCCTCCTTCACCCCAGGAGGAACCTTCACGGTCAGCGACTCGCCCCGCACCGTGATCGTCACCTCTCCCCCACGCACCGCCGTCGGGAGGGGGATCGTGACGGCGCCCTCCAGGTCGGCACCCACCCGCGGGGGCGCCGGTCGACGTGCACGGCCGCCCACGGGACGAGGGCCACCGGGTACGCCCCCGCCGAAGAACTGCTCGAACACCGACGAGAAGTTCTCCCCGCCCGCTCCCGCGCCGCCACCGAACATCTCCTCGAAGTTCACCGCCCCACCGGGGCCGCCGCCATAGGCTCCCTGATACTGGCGAAACTGGTCGGCGTTGAAGCCATCGCGGAGACCCATCTCCCCAAACTCGTCATAGAGCGCCCGCTTCTTCGGGTCGCTCAACACATCGTTGGCTTGATTGATCGCCTTGAAGGTCTCTTCGGCCTTCTTGTTCCCCGGGTTGCGGTCGGGGTGGTGCTTCATGGCGAGCGCGCGATAAGCCTTCTTGATGGCATCGGCATCGGCGGTACGGGGGACACCCAACAACTGGTAGAAGTCTTTTTCGCTCATGTCTGCCGCTCGAACCTAAGTCTGCGCCGTTCACCCGGCAACGAAACCGCTGGCACCCAATGGAGGGTTACTCATCGCCTCGCATCATGTAGGAAAGGGCTTCCAACACCCCTCTATGACGCTCATCGACGCCCGAAACCTCCCGCGCCACGTCGCCATCACCATGGATGGCAACGGCCGTTGGGCCGAACTCCGGGGGAAGCCCCGCACCGCCGGTCACCGCGCTGGCAGTCACGCCGTCCGTCGCATCGTGCGCGCGGCTCGTCGCCTCGGCATCGAACAACTCACCCTCTACGCCTTCTCGGAGCAGAACTGGGGGCGTCCCGGGGAAGAGGTCGATGCGCTCATGGCGCTCCTCCAGGACTACCTCCTCTCCGAGCGCGACGAGCTCCTCGAGAACCGCATCCACCTCCGCGCCGTGGGCAACTGGCAGAAGCTGCCGCCCGCCGTGCGCGACACCCTCGACGACCTGTCTCGCGCGACGGCGGGTGAGCACCAGATGGTCCTGTCGCTGGCGCTCTCCTACGGCGGACGCGAAGAGATCACCGAGGCCGTGCGCGCCCTCGCCCGACGGGTGGAGGCCGGCGAACTCAACGCCGACGCCATCACCCCGGAGACCCTCCAGGCCGAGATCCCCTCGGTGGCCTACGGTCAGCCCGACCTCATGATCCGCACGGGCGGGGAGTACCGCATCTCGAACTTCCTCCTCTGGGGCTCCGCCTACGCCGAGCTCCACTTCACCCGCTGCCTCTGGCCCGACTTCACCGCGGACGATCTGTACGACGCGATCGCTGCCTATCAGCACCGCGAGCGACGCTTCGGGCTCGTCCCTTCTCGCATCGCCACGGACCGCGGTGGTGCTACCCTCGGTCCCCCCGCGACGGTATGTCCAACCTCCTCCGCCGGCTCCTGACCGCCCTCGTCTTCGGGCCGATCATCCTCTCGCTCATGTACATCGCACCCCCGGTGGGGTTCACGGTGTTCGTGGGCACCTCTGTCGCCATCGCGTCGTGGGAGCTCTTCGCCCTCTCCCACCCCGACCGCGTCGGCCGCGTCATCGGCGTCGCCCTCTCCGTCGGGTACTACCTCATCGTCCGCTACACCGCCTTCGGCACCACCCACGGCAGCCTCTTCGCCTTCGCCGCCTCCGCCCTCGCCCCCTTCGCGCTCCTGCTCACCCTCGCGCGTCCGTCGCACATCCCCAACGCCCTCGTGCAGACCGGCACCCTCGTGCTCGGGCCGCTCTACATCGGGGCCATGATGGCGACGATCCCGCTGATGCTCGACATCGGCACCCGCACCCAGGGAGCGGGTCTCGTCCTGCTCACCCTGATGACCGCGTGGCTCAGCGACACGGTCGCGATGTTCTTCGGCAAGGCCTTTGGCGGTCCGAAGCTCTACCCCTCGGTGTCGCCCAACAAGACCTGGTCGGGTGCGTTTGGGGGGCTCCTCGGCGCGGTGCTCGGCGCCCTCCTCGCCCACTTCGCCTACCTCCCCTCGCTGCCGCTCGGTGCGGGGGTCGCGGTGGCGGCGGTCGCGGGCGCGGTCGGTCAGATGGGCGACCTGTGCGAGTCGGTCTTGAAGCGCGCGGTCGGGGTGAAGGATTCCGGCGCCGTGCTCCCGGGCCACGGGGGATTCCTCGACCGCATCGACGCGCTCACCTTCGCGTCGTCGACGATGTACCTGGCGCTGCGGATGGGCTGGCTGCGGCTGGAGTAGCGGAGGGCGGCGACGCTCAGCGAGCGCGCTTGTAGAAGGGGGTCTTCACGACCACGGCGCTGGCCGTGCGACCGCGCTCGGGGTCGCGCACGGTGAGGGCGCTCCCCACCGGGGACAGCGCCTCGGGGACGTAGGCGAGGCCGATGTTCTTGCCGAGCGTCGGGGACGGCGAGCCGCTGGTGACGTAGCCCACCTTCTCGCCGGTCGCGTCGAGCACGTCCCAGTGGTCGCGGGCGATGGCCTTGTCCGTGATCTCGAAGCCGACGAGGCGGCGCGTGAGCCCCTTCGCCTTGGCGGCCACGAGGGCGTCACGGCCGACGAAGTCACCCTTCTCCAGCTTCACCGTCCAGCCGAGGCCCGCTTCGAGGGGGTTGGTGGTCTCGTCGATGTCGTTGCCGTAGAGCGCCATCCGGCACTCCAGGCGGAGCGTGTTGCGCGCGCCGAGCCCCGCAGGCTTCGCCCCGTAGGCCTCGCCGAACTGAAGAAGACCCGCCCAGATGCGCGCGGCCTCCCCCGGCGGGCAGAAGATCTCCACCCCGTCTTCGCCCGTGTACCCGGTGCGCGACACCGTGCACGGGACGTTGAACACGGCCGCGTCGGTGAAGTGGAAGGCCGGCATCTCCACCACGCGGGGATCAACCCCGGCGGCGGTGAGCAGCTCCATCGCGCGGGGGCCCTGCACGGCGATGAGGGCGGTGTCGTCCGAGATGTCCTTCACCTCGGCGTCGGTGATCGAGCGGGTGAAATGACCGACGATCTTCTCGCGGTTGGAGGCGTTGCAGACGATGAGCACCTGCGTCGCCGACACCCGGTAGACGATGAGGTCGTCGAGGACGGTGCCGCGCTCGTTGCAGCACACCGTGTAGCGCGACTGCCCGTCCTGCAGGCCGCGGAGGTCGTTGGTGACGAGGCGGTCGACGGCGGCGAGGGACGCGGCGCCGCTCACCACCAGCTCGCCCATGTGGGAGACGTCGAAGAGCCCCACGGCCTTGCGTACCGTGTGGTGTTCGTCGACGATGCCCGTGTACTGCACCGGCAGCGAGTACCCCGTGAAGGGCACCATCCGACCCTTGAGGCGGATGTGTTCGTCGTGGAGAGGCGTGTGCTTCAGCATCGAGGTGTCCATGAGGGCTGCGGACGATATCACGGGTCTCCGAAGGGTCAGCGGGTGGATGGGGCTCCTCGCGATTGCCCTGTCTCTGGGGGTTTCTGCGTGCGGTTCTACGGACTCGGGCGGGTCGCTGATGCCCCCTCCCGACGCCTCCGTCGACGATGTGACGGAATTGGTTGACAGCGACCCGAAGGATGTGAAGCTAGACGAGCCCGTCGATCGTACGGTGCCGAACGATGTGATCGTACTGGACCGAACGATCTCCGCGCCGGAGGCCGCCGTCCGTCCTGGTCGCGGCGCCCCGTACCCCCTCGTGCTGGTGCACGGCTTCGCCGGCTTCCGGGACATCGGTCCGGTGAACTACTACTTCCGCGTGGCCGACGACCTGCGCGGTCGCGGAGAGGTGGTGTTCGAAAGCGCGGTGGCTCCCTTCGACTCGCCGGCGGCGCGCGCGGCGATGCTCGCCCGCTACCTGGAGTCGGAGGTGCTGCCCCGCACCGGCGCGGCGAAGGTCGTCTTGATTGCCCATTCCCAAGGGGGTCTCGACGCGCGCTACCTCATCTCGTCGCTGGGTTGGGGCGACCGCGTGGCGGCCCTCGTCACCATCTCCACCCCGCACCGCGGGACGCGCGTCGCCGACGCGATCGGGGGCGCCGTGCCGGGCGTGAGCGTCGGGCTCCTCAACGCTGTCGCCACCGTCTTCGGCTTCACCTACAACGAGGCGCGGGCGCGCGCCGACCTCCGCGCGGCGCTCGATGGACTGAGCGAGCGCAACGCCGACGCGTTCAATCGTTCGAACCCGGACGATCCACGGGTGGCCTACTGGTCGTACGCAGGGCGAACCAATCGAAGGTCCGGGAGCGAAGCATGTACGCCGGCGGTGATCGCCAACCCGAACGCGGTGGACAACACCACCCTCGCGCTCCTGCCCTTCGCCGGCTTCCTCGAGCAGGGTGACCCGACCGTCCATGTCAACGATGGGATGGTGGAGGTGCGCTCGGCGCGCTGGGGGCGCTTCATGGGGTGCGTCCCCGCCGACCACTTCGACGAGGTGGGTCAGATCGCGCACCTGCTCCCCAACCTGGAGAGCGGCTTCGACCATCGGGCCTTCTACCGGGACATCGTGCGGAGGCTCCGGGCCGACGGGTTCTGATCTCCTCGCGGGGGCGGCACTGGTGATACCGTCCGCCCTCCCTATGACCGCGACCCGAAACTGGCGCCTCGAAGGTTATGCCCAGGACGCACGCTCTGCCATCGCCGGGGCGCAGAGCCTCGCCGACGAACGCAGCCACGCCGAGGTGGAGAGCATCCACCTGCTCTTTCGCCTCCTCGATCGAGACGCGCTGACGCAGAAGGCCTTCGAGGGCGCCGGGGTCGATCCGGGCGACGCCCTCGTCGAGACCGAAGCGGTGCTGCGGAAGATCACGCAGGTGCCCGGCGCGGTGGCCTACCTCTCCCCGCGGATGCTCGGGCTGTGCTCGCGGGCCGAGGCCGAGGCCGCGCGGGAGGCGTCGCAGGTGCGGGTGCGCCACCTGGTCGTCGCGATCCTCTCGGAGCCGACGAGCCTGGCGGGCGCCGTGCTCCGCGCGCTCGACGTCGATGAGCAGCGCGTGCGACAGGCGCTCAAGGCGCTCCCCGATGGGCCCATCGCGCCGGAGGTGGCCGCCGCGAGCGTGGCCTCCTCGGGTGGCGGTGGCGGTGGCGGTGGTGGTGGCGGCGGCGCCAACAACGCGCTCGCGCTCTACACGCGCGACCTGCTCCAGGCGGCGACGCAGGATCGCTTCGACCCCATCGTAGGCCGCGACGGCGAGCTGCGACGTCTCCTCCAGGTGATCGCGCGGCGGCAGAAGAACAACCCCGTGCTGGTGGGCGAGGCGGGCGTCGGCAAGCGGGCGATCGTGTATGCGCTCGCGTCGCGCCTCGCGCTCGGCGACGTGCCCGCGCCGCTCCGGAAGAAGAAGCTCGTCCAGCTCGACCAGGGGCAGCTCGTGGCCGGGGCGAAGCTGCGCGGGGAGTTCGAAGAGCGGCTGCGCGCGGTGCTCCAGGCGGCGCGCGACCAGGACGGCGGGGTGATCCTGTTCGTCGACGAGCTGCACACGCTGTTTAGCAACAGCGCGACCGGGAGCGGGCCGGCCGACCTGCTCAAGCCCGCGCTCCAGCGGGGCGAGGTGCAGATCATCGGGACGATCACCCCGGCGGAGTACAAGAAGAACATCGAGCGCGACCAGGCCCTCTCGCGGCTCTTCGCGGCGATCTTCGTCGAGGCGCCGGGCGAGGCCGAGGCCATCGAGATGTGCCGCGGGATCGTCGAGCGCTACGAGGTTCACCACGGCGTGCGGATCAGCGACCCGGCGGTGGTGGCCGCGGTGAAGCTCGGGGCGCGCTACCTCCAGGGCCGCGAGCTCCCTGACAAGGCCATCGACATCATCGACGAGGCCGCGGCGCAGTGCCGCCTCGCGCTCGACTCGGGGCCGCCCGAGCTTGACCAGCAGACGCGCCGGATGACCGCCCTGGAGGCCCAGCACCGCTCGCTCGTCGACGAGGAAGACGTGAGCTCGGTGGACGTGCGCAAGAAGGTGGAGGCCGAGCTGACCTCCGTGCGCGCGCGCCTCGACGACCTCAAGCCCCGGTGGGATCGGCAGCGCGACGCCATCGCGGCGCTCCGCGCGTCGAAGGCCAACATCCTCGCGCTGCGCGGGGAGCGCGACAAGGCCGCGCGGGCGGGCGACACGGCGGCGGCGAGCCGCGTGGCCAACCAGGAGATCCCCGCGGCGGAGAAGGCCCTCGGCGAGGCGGAGACGCGCCTGAAGACGCTGGAGCCGCTGCTGCTCAAGATGGGCGTCGAGGAGGAGGGCGTCGCGCGGGTGATCGAGCAGTGGACGGGCGTCCCCGTGAGCAAGATGCTCGAGAGCGAGACCGAGAAGCTGCTGCGGATGGAGGAGCACCTCGGGGGGCGCGTGGTGGGGCAGGACAGCGCCGTGCGGGCCATCGCCAAGGCCGTGCGCCGTAGCCGGGTGGGCCTGCGTGACCCGGGGCGGCCGATCGGGAGCTTCCTCTTCCTGGGGCCGACAGGCGTAGGGAAGACGGAGCTCGCCAAGGCGCTGGCGGAGTTTCTCTTCGACGACGAGGCCGCGCTGGTGCGCCTCGACATGAGCGAGTTCATGGAGAAGGGCTCGGTGTGGCGGCTCATCGGGTCGCCGACAGGCTTCGTCGACTCCGAGTCGGGAGGGATGCTCACCGAGGCCATCCGGCGGCGGCCCTTCAGCGTGGTGCTCTTCGACGAGATCGAGAAGGCCCACCCCGACACCTTCAACATCCTCCTCCAGGTGCTCGATGACGGGCGGCTCAGCGACAACCGCGGCCAGCTCGCGAGCTTCGCCAACACCGTCATCATCCTCACGAGCAACGTCGGGGCGCCGCGCATCCTCGAAGCCGCCGAGGAGGGCGTGTCCGATGAGGACCTGCGCGAGGAGATCCAGCAGGAGCTGAAGAAGCACTTCCGCCCCGAGTTTCTCAACCGCATCGACGACGTGTGCATCTTCGATCGGCTGAGCAAGAAGGCCCTCCGCGGGATCACCGACATCCAGCTCAAGCGCCTCGGCAAGCTGCTGGCGGAGAGCCTCATCGGGCTCGACGTGACGCCCGCCGCGCGCGATCTGCTCACCGACCTGGGCTACGACCCGGCCTTCGGCGCCAGGCCCCTCAAGCGCGTGATCCTCAAGCAGCTGCAAGACCCGCTGGCCGAGGAGCTGCTGCGCGGCGGGTACAAGGCGAATGAAACCGTCCGCGTCGACGTCGGAGAGGCCGGGTTCGCGTTTCACAAGGTGACCTGACGATGCGGCGAGCGATGGTGATGGCGGTGCTCGTGGCGGGCTGCGCGGAGGCGTGGGCCCAGCCGCGGCGAGACGCAGGTGTGGCCCGCCGCGACGGCGGCCTCGACGCAGGGACGCGCGACGCCGGCGCGCGCGACGCGACCGTG
>JBILLV010000395.1:0-7834 GCA_044375895.1 Polyangiales bacterium
GCTGCGCGGCGAGCTGGTTGGCGACGCCTTCGGCCACCAGCTCGAGCACCTCGCGCTCGCGGGCCGTGAGGGTGACGTCCCCGGTGACCTTGGGCGCGTCGGGCGGCGCCGCGAGCGCGTCGGCGAGCAGCGACGGCGACACCACCGCGAGCCCCTGCACCGCCGCCCGCAGCGCCGCCGCGAGGGTGTCGTCGTCGACGTCGCGGAGGAGCAGCGCGCGGGCCCCCCACGCCGCCGCCGCGCGGGCGAGCGTCGCGCCGCCGAGGAGCGCGAGCACGGGCGCGGGCGGCAGGGCGTGGGCGGCGAGGCGGTCGCGGGCGGCGTCCTCGTCGGCGCCGAGGTCCCACACGATGGCGTCGAGCTCGCCAGTCGCGTCGTCGAGGGTGGCGACCGCGCGCACCGCGGGCCCCTCGAAGCGTGACGCGACGGCGCGCGCGAGCGCCCGCCGCACGACGGGATCGCCCGCCGCGACGACCACGCGGGCGAGGTCGGCGTAGAGGGTGGGCGCGTCGACGTGCACCGGGGGCAACGTGTCCACGGGTTGCGCCGCGTCAATGACACCTCCCCGAACGGGCAGCGGGCCGTGACGAACGGGCAGCGCGCCCTCACTCAACGGGCGATGGTGCGCCCCGACGCGGCGACGCAGGTTGGTGACCGTCGGCGGCGATCTCCTTCGTCCGCCGCGAACCCAAAGGTGAAGCGATGGACATCCACGGATTTTCAGAGGCGCTCGCGTCGGCGGTGGAAGCGGCGGGCGCGTCGGTGGTGCGGGTCGACGGGCGCTGCGTCGGCGCGTCGGCGGTGGTGTGGTCGGCCGACGGCGCGGTGGTCACCACCAGCCACGCGATCGGTCGGGCCGAGGGGCTCACGGTCACCCTCGCGGATGGGCAGACCGTGAAGGCCGCGCTGGTGGGGCGCGACGCGGGGACCGACCTCGCCGTGCTCCGCGTCGAGGCCACGGGGCTCACGGTGCCGCGGTGGTCGGACGGCGCCGGGCTCAAGGTGGGCCACCTGGTGCTCCCGGTGGGGCGCCCGGGGCGCTCGGTGCGGGCCACGCTCGGGATGGTGAGCGCGCTCGGGGACGGCTTCCGCAGCGCGGCGGGCGCGCAGATCGACCGCTACATCGAGGTCGACGGCTCGCTCCCGCGCGGCTACTCGGGCGGCCCCCTCGTCGACACGAGCGGCGCCTTCCTCGGGATCAACTCCGCCGCCCTCACGCGCGCGGGCGGCACCGTCCCCTACGTGACCCTGAAGCGCGTCGCCGACGACCTGCTCGCCCATGGTCGCGTCGGTCGCGGCTACCTCGGCGTGAGCGTCTACCCCGCGCGCGTCTCCGAAGGGCTGCGGGAGCGGGCTGGGACGGCGCGCGGGCTCGTGGTGGTGGGCCTCGACGAGGCGTCTCCCGCGGCGCGCGACGGGGTGCTCGTGGGCGACGTGATCGTGGCGATCGAAGGCCACGCAGTGGAGGGCCCGGGCGACCTGCTCGCGGTGCTCGACGGACGCGCGGGGGCCGCGGTGGCGGTGAAGGTGATTCGGGCGGGGGAGGTGATGGAGCTGAAGGTGACCGCGGGCGCGCGGCCGTAGCGCGTCAGCGGCCGCGGCGGTGGCGTCGACCGGTGGGCTCCGGCGTCGCCTCCACCGGCGGCGGGGGCGGGGGCGGCGGCGCCTCGGCGGTCGCGACGACGGCGCAGCGGAAGCCCAGCGTGGAGAGGCGCGTGGCGGGCAGGGCGCGCTCGCGGTCGGCGCCGCGCACGGCCGCGGGGTTGCTCGACAGCCAGTGGCCGCCGCGCGCGACGTGGTGCGTGCCCGACGCGGCCCCGGCGGGGTCGTTGACGGGGATGTTGCCGTAGGGGCCGTACCAGTCCGACACCCACTCCATCACGTTGCCCGCCATGTCCGACAGGCCGAGGAGCGAGTTGCCCGCGGGGAAGGTCGCCACGGGCGAGGTGGCGCCGAAGCCGTCGGTGCTGTCGTGGAGCGCGCGGCCGCGGGGGCGACCGGGCCGTTCGAAGAGCGAGAGGCAGTCGGCGTCGCAGCCGTTGAGCAGCAGGCGCGCGGGGGCGAGCTGGCCCCAGGGATAGGTGCGCTGGTCGGCGCCGCGGGCGGCGAGCTCCCACTCGGCCTCGGTGGGGAGGCGCGCGCTGCGGCTGCGGCAGAAGGCGTCGGCCTGCGACCAGTCGACGCAGTTGATCGGGTGGTTGTCGCGGTCGGTGCGGGCGCCGTTGCAGTACTGGCTGTAGAGCTGCTGGTCCTGCGCGGAGAGGCCGGGGAGGCTGACGGTGGTGTGGAGCGAGCAGGTGCCGCCCTGCATGCAGCCGCGGTACTGGGCGACGGTGACCTCCGTGCGGTCGATGCAGTAGGCGGTGACGGTGACCCGGTGCGCGGGCGACTCGTCGGCCTCACCCGCGCCGGGGACGGAGCCCATCATGAAGCTCTGCCCCCGCACCAGCACCATGCCCTCGGGGCACGTGTAGCGCGTGTCGTCGGCGGGGACGGGCGTCGGGGTCGGGGTCGCAACAGGCGTCGGCGTGGGGGTGGGCGTCGGCGTGGGCGTCGCGACCGGCGTCGGAGTCGGCGTGGGGGTGGGCGTCGGGGCGGGCGTCGCGGCGGTCGGCGCGACGCAGCGGCCGGGACCCGCGAGGCAGATGCAGGCTTCGCGGGCGTCGACCCACTCCTCGCCCTCGTGGCAGCACTGGCCGGCGCTGTCGTGCTGGCCTTCGGGGCAGGGGGTGCGCCGACGGCGACGCTGCGCCTCGGCGGTGTGGTCGAGGAGGGTGAGGAGGAGCGCCGCGAGGACGCCCGAACCGAGGGCGCGTTGGAGTTTCATGGTGTACCTGCGTCGAGGGGTGCGTCGGAGGTTTCGCGGCCGCGCCTATAGCAACCCGTCGCCCGAGAGCGCAAGGGAGGTGCGTGGGTGCATGGTCGGTCGCATCGCACACGACGAGGCGGGGGGGCGGCGCATTCACCTCACCCGCTGTGAGGTCATTTCAGAGGCTTCTGTCGACAGGTCGGACAAGCGCCGTGACACAGCGCGTGCACGCACAAAAAAGGCTGGGTAGCTTCGGCAGTGGGAGATCGAGTCGCTCATGAAGCCTGTGGATACCAACGCCGCCACGATGCCCCGAGGCGCGACCAACCAGTTTACCGAAAGCCCCTTCTCGGCGGTTCCGCCTGTCGATCCGCGCGGGTCGATGGTGGCGCTCAACAGCATGGTGCGGGCGGAAGACCTGTCGGTGGTGTTTCAGCCCATCGTGCACGTCGACACCTTCCGGGTGTTCGCCTACGAGGCCCTGGTGCGCTGCCGGGTGCCGAAGTACAGCAACCCGTCGACGCTGTTCGAACACGCCCTGGAGGCGCGCTGCGTGGGGCGCCTGGGGCGGATGATCCGTGAGATCGCGGTGCCGGCCTGCGCGGGTCGGCCGCTGTTTCTCAACCTGCACCCGACGGAACTCCAGGAGCGCTGGGTGGTGCGCCCGGACGACCCGATGTTCTTCCACGACGCGGACGTGTACCTGGAGATCACCGAGTCGGTGCCGTTCGCGTATTTCGACCTGTGCCGCGACGTGCTGCGGGAGATTCGCTCGCGGGGGAATTTCTACCTCGTCGTCGACGACCTCGGCGCGGGCTACTCCAACCTCAAGCGCGTGGCCGACCTCGAGCCCCGCGTGGTGAAGCTCGATCGCAGCCTCATCATGAACCTCACGGCGGGCTCGCGGCAGCAGCGCCTGGTGGAGAACATCGTCCGCCTCTGCGCGGACATGGGCGCGCTCATCGTCGCCGAGGGCATCGAGACCCTCGACGAGTGGAACGCCCTGCGCGACACCGGCGTCGACCTCGCGCAGGGCTACCTCTTCGCGCGCCCCGGGTTTCCGCTGCCCGAGGTGAAGGTCCCGTCCAACCTCTCGCCGGGGCGGCCCTCGTTCGCGCCGCCGGGGATGCGGCCGTCGCCCGACCCGCAGCCGCGCCGCCCCTCGGTGGCGCCGGGGCGCGACACGCGCACGCCCATCTCGCTCTCCCCCGTGACGGGCGTGGAGGCCGTGCGCCGCCCCGACACCCGCACGCCCGTCGCGGCCTTCTTCCCCGCCGAGCCGCGGAAGCGCTGACCCTCAGCCGCCCTGTTCGAAGTCCACCTGGCGCGACGACGTGCCGTTGCCGAGCTGGCCGTAGGTGTTGAATCCCCAGCAGCGCACCGACCCCGAGGTGGTGCGCGCGCAGGTGTGATTGCCGCCGCCCGCGAGCTCGACGAGGGCGCCGGGCGCCTCGACGCGCACGGGGTGATTGGGTCCGGTGAGGGGCCCGACGCCGAGCTGGCAGGTGAAGTTCTCGCCCCAGCACCAGAGGGCGCCGTTGCTCTGGAGCGCGCAGGTGTGGTGGTAGCCCGCGGCGACGCGCGCGACGCCCGTGAGCCCCGCGACGGGCATCGGGACGGAGGCGTTGCCCTCGGCGCCGTTGCCGAGCTGGCCCATCTCGTTCCACCCCCAGCAGCGCACGGTGCCGTCGCGGACGAGGGCGCAGGTGTGGCCCTCGCCGGTGACCACCTGCACCACGTTACCGAGGCCCGCCACCACCGTGGGGACGCGCACCGCGTCGCGCCCGCGCCGCCCGTTGCCAATCTCCCCGAGCTCCTGCCGACCCCAGCAGGCCACGGTGCCGTCGATGAGCAGCACGCAGCTGTGGTTGCCGCCCGCCGACACCTGCGCGACCCCGGCGAGCCCCGGCACGACGACGGCGCGGTAGCGGGTGTCGTCGGTGCCGTCGCCGAGCTGGTAGTTGCTGTTCATCCCCCAGCACAGCGCGACGCCGTCCGTGCGCCGCGCACAACTGTGCTGATCGCCGACGGAGATCTGCGTGATGTTGTCGAGCCCTTCGACGCGGTAGGGCACGCGGCGCGGTCCGCGGTCGCTCATGCCCCAGCAGTACACCGTGCCGTCGCGCACGAGGGCGCAGCTCGTCCCCATGCCCGCGCCCATCTGCGTCACCCCCGTGAGGTTGGCGACGGGCGTCGGGAGGTACTGGTCTTCGCTGGTGTCGTCGCCAATCTGCCCGATCTGGTTCCAGCCCCAGCAGCGCGCGGTGCCGTCGGCGAGGGAGGCGCAGGAGTGGAAGCGCCCCGCGGCCACGGAGGTCGCCTGCGGGATGCCCTGGATGTCCGTGCGGGTGCCCGTCCCCTTGCACTGCGGCAGGCGAAAGGCCGGCCGCGTGATGGACGGGAAGACACCGCCGTCGGAGAGCGCGCTGGTGGCGCGGCCGACGAAGGCCCACGTGACCCCACCGATGAGCGCGAGGGAGACGATGACCACGCCCGCGACGATGACGCCCACGTTGGACGACGACGAGGGCGGCGCCATCGGCGGCGGGGCGTACGCGGTGGACGGGCCGGGGAAGGTGCCGGGGGTGGCGTGGGGGTTCCACGCCTGGGTGCCGAAGGCGGGGGGCGCGGCGGTGCCGGGGAGCGAGGCGTAGCCCGAAGGCGTCGCCATGTGCGTCGGCGGCGGATAGGGGGCGGGCGTCGGCGCGTAGGGGATCTGCGGCGCGGGCCCAGGGTACGTCGGCACGTTGGGCGGCACGCCCGCGGCGGCGCCGAGGATCGGGAGGAGACCCGCGAGGGCCTCGTGGGCGTCGTGGAAGCGCTGCGTCGGGTCGCGCACCACGCAGCGGGCGAACCACGCGTCGAAGCCCGGCGGGAGGAGCTGCGCGCGCCCGTAGGCGGCGGCTCGCTGCGACGCGGGCTCGAGCGCGTCCATGTAGACCTCCTTGAGGAGGGCGGGGAAGACGAAGTTCTCCGTGTTGGCGATGCGCCAGTAGTAGACGCCCGTGAGGAGGTGGTACGCGATGAGGCCGAGGGCCCACACGTCCGTCGCGGGGCGGATCATCCCCTGCTCGGCCTGCTCGGGCGCCATCCACAGCGGCGAACCGATGGCCGACGTCGACGCGGCGGAGGTGCGCGACTCGCCGACCACCTTGGCGATGCCGAAATCGAGGATCTTCACCGTGAACGACACGCCCTCGCGGCGCGCGGCGGCCATGAAGATGTTCTCGGGCTTGAGGTCGCGGTGGACGAGGCCCGCGCGGTGCGCCGCGGCGAGCGCGTGGCAGAGCTGGCGAAACACCTCCATCACCTCGACGGGCGGGAGCGAGCCGCGACGTCGCATGGTGTCGGCGAGCTCTTCGCCCTCCAGGAGCTCCATCGCCATCCACGGCGTGCCGGTCTCGTCGTCGACGCCGGCGCCCACCACCTCGACGATGTGGTCGCTGCGGATGCGCGCGCTCACGGTCGCCTCTTGCATGAAGCGCTCGCGGGCCTTGGGCTCGCGCACGAGGTCGGGGAGCATGATCTTGAGCGCGCGGGGCCGCTGGGTGGACACCTGCTCGACGACGTAGACCGCGCCCATGCCGCCGGCGGAGAGGTGGCGGACGACGCGGAAGTCGCGCGCGAACACCATGCCGGGGGTGAGCTGGGGGAGGGGTGCCATAGGGGGGCGCTACCGTACCGCGCCCGGCGCGCCCGTGGGGAACACACTCGGCGCGCGCAGCGACGTGGGGAGCGGGCGCACCGGGAGGGTGAAGGTGAAGCGGGTGCCCGTGGCGGCGTCGCTCTCGACCCACACCACGCCGCCGAGCGAGCGGACGCACTGCTGCACGATCGAGAGGCCGAGGCCCGTCGCGCGCTGGCCCCGGTGCTCCTCGTGGCCGTGCACCCAGGCGCTGAACACATGCGGCAGGAGCTCGGGGGGGATGGGGGCGCCGACGTTGTGGACGGACACCTCGACGAAGCCCCGGGTGAGGTCGGGCGCCACGGGGGCGAGGCGTTGAAAGAGCACCGTCCCTTCGCCGTGCGGACGCGGCGGGAGGTCGGGCGGGGCGGCGTCGGGGCGGTGCCGGGCGGTGAGGGTGATGGTGCTGCCGGAGCGCGCGTGCTTGAGCGCGTTGAAGGCGAGGTTGTCGAGCACGAGGTCGACGCGGTCGATGAACGACGTCACCGCCGGGAGCTCGGGGGCGACGTCGACGGCGAGGGTGACGTCGTACTCGCGGGCCACGGCGCGCTGCACACGGGCGAGGCCCTGGAGCGCGGCGGCGAGGTCGATGACCGAGGGGCGCTCGCGGGCGACGCCGGAGTCGACGAGCGAGAGGCGGCGGCTCACGTCGATCATGCGGTTCATCTTGGCGGCGCTGAGCGCGATGTCGCGGGTGGCCTCCTGGCGCTCGGCGGCGTCGGGGTCGCCCGCGAGCCACGCGGCGTTGGAGTGGACCACCTGGAGCGGCGTGCGCAGGTCGTGGACGAGCTGGTCGAGGAGGGCCGCGCGAAACCGCTGCTCCTGGTAGAGGAGGACGTTCTCCAGGGCGAGGCCGACGAAGGCCGCGAGGGCGCGGAGCACCTCGGTCTGGCGCTCGGCCTCCGTGGGGGCGGGGGCGCGGCTGTCGGCGTAGAGCACGCCCGCCACGCGGTCGCACGCGTGGACGGGCATCGCGAGGATGAAGCGCAGGCTGTGGAGCTTGATGCTGTCGCGGGAGGCGAGGGCGGCGTCGGTGCTGGCGTCGCCGATGGCGCAGATCTCCGCGCTCTGGCGCACCTGCGCGATGGTCTTGTGCGAGATGGGGAGGGCGTCGCCGGGCCCCGACCACGCGAGGTTGTGCGTCTCGGCGTGCTCGATGTGGCCCTGGTGGTCGAACACCCCGAAGAGCGCCCGCTCGGCGCCGAGGAGGTTAACCATCCGATGGAGCACCATCTTGAGGAGCGTCGGGAGGTTGCGGGTCGAGCCGAAGAGGAGCGCGGCGTCGAGCAGTGAGGGGTGGTCTTCCATCGCGTCGAGGCTCCCCATCGAGGGAGGAGTCG
>JBILLV010000090.1:0-29453 GCA_044375895.1 Polyangiales bacterium
TGGTGACCTGCGGCACCCCGAGCTCCAACCCCCTGTCCGAGAGCGGCTCGTACCGCCTCGAAGCGCGCGACGCGACGCACCTCAGCTTCCGCGACGAGACCCGCTACGAGTGGACCATCGAGGGCTCGCAGTGCCGCGCCTCCTCCGTGCTCACCCGCGAGTACGAGCGGAGCGCCGCGGCCCCGCCGCCCGACGCGGCCGCGCCACCACCACCACCACCTCCGCCGCCGCCACCACCTCCGCCTCCGCCTCCGCCGCCGCCCGCACGCTGCGCGACCCCTGGGCCGG
Source organism: Polyangiales bacterium (assembly GCA_044375895.1). GTDB lineage: Bacteria > Myxococcota_A > Polyangia > Polyangiales > CAISKJ01. The sequence goes on from JBILLV010000090.1 coordinate 289, forward strand.
CGACGGCGCTCCAGGTGACCCCCGCGCGGCGCAGCACCACGGCCGGGGAGCGCGTGTGCCTCCGGGCGCGCTTCGTCGACGCCGCGCGCTGCGAGACGTCCGGCACCGAGGTGACCTGGACGCTGCGCAAGGTGTCGGGCGAGGCCGTGGCCACGCTCGATCGCAACTGCCTCGTGGTCGCAGGCGGCGCCTCCACCGGGGAGTTTGAGCTCACCGCGGCGGCGGGGGCGTTCAGCGCGCGGGCGGTGGTCACCGTCGTCACCGCCGATCGCTACCGCGACCTCGTGGCGGCGCGCCTCGAAGACCCCGACGCGGGCGCCGTGGAGCCCGTCGCCACGGGCACCGGCGTCGGCGCCGTGAGCGTCGCCTCGCCGCCCCCGGCCGCGCGCGCCCCGTCGCTCCTCTGGGCGCTGCTGGGCCTCGCGGGGGTGCTCGGCGTGGCGGGGGTCGCCCTGCTCGTCCGCCGCCGTCGCGCGTCGCTCGTCCCGCCGCCGCCGCCCACGCTGCCGCCGCCCACGCTGCCGCCGCCCACGCTGCCGCCGCCCACGTCGCAGCCTTCCCCGCCGTCCCCCGCGCCCCCGGCGCCCGCGGCTCCGCAGAACCAGCGGCAGCGACGCGACGCGCGGGCCGTGTTTGCCGAACAGCTCCCGCCGCCCCCACCGCCCCCGCCGCCCCCGCCGGGACCGTCCAAGGCGTGTCCGAAGTGCGGCACCCTGCTCGACGCGAAGCTCGCGTTCTGTCCGCACGATGGGACGGCGCTCGGTGGCGCGCCGGTGGCAGCGCCGCCCCCCTCGACGGCCGCCGGGCCGACCGAGGGAGACGGAGTGTGCCCGAAATGTGGGAGGCACTACCCCCCGCCGACGGTGTTCTGCGGGGAGGACGGGGCATCGCTCGTCCCGCGTCGATCGTGACCCAAGGGGCGACCCGGACACAGATCGAATCCTCACTGAACCGAAGCTTGACCCTCGAAACGGCAGATCTCTAGAATGCCGACCGCCTCGCGGTGGATCGGGTGACTTCGATTCAACCTTCTGCAACCACCGCCACGACACGCCGCCACGGGTGATTCCAACATGAAGATCGTTTGCCAAAACTGCAGCGCGACCTACAAGATCGCGGACGACAAGGTCCAGGGGAAGAAGGTCTTCAAGATCAAGTGCAAGAAGTGCGGTGAGGACATCCTCGTCCGCGGCACGGATGCACCCGCGGAGGCCGAGTCGCCGATGGAGCGTCCGAGCGAGGACGAGGCCACGCGCGTCGTCTCCAACGAGGGCACCGAGCCCATCTGGCACGCGGTGCTCAACGGCGACCAGCAGGGGCCGTTCTCCATCGACCAGCTCCGCGATCTGATGGGGCAGGGGCAGATCGACACGGAGACCTACGTCTGGCGCGACGGCTTCGACGGCTGGCTCCCGATGCGCGACGTGGTCGAGCTCGCGATGCTCACGGTGTCGGCGGCTCCTCCGGCGCCGACGTCGATGCCCGCGGCGGCGGCCGGCGGCGATCTCTTCGGCGCGGCGGTGGCGGCGGCCGAGCCCCGCTCGTCGCGCAACGCGGAGCCCGCCAAGGCCCGCGCGGTGCCCAAGGGTGGCGACCTCTTCGCGCCCGAGGCCCGCGCCGAAGAAGCGGCCAAGCCCGCCTTCGCCGAGGCCGAGAAGCCCGCGCCCACCTCCGGCGCCGACAGCCTCACGGGCCAGCGCAACGAGAACTCGGTGCTCTTCTCCCTCGCGACGCTCCAGCAGCTCTCGGACAAGAACGCCAAGCCCGCGGCGCCGTCGGCCTCGGACGCGAGCGGCCTCATCGACATCAACAAGCTCGCCGGCGCGCTCAACTCGCCGGGCGCGCCGAAGAAGTCTTCGGTCGACGACATCATGAGCGTGGGGGCCTCGTCGGGCATGGCGTCGCCGCTGGCCGCGCCGGTGCTCGCGCCGGTGGCCGTCCCCTCCGTCCCCGCCCCCACGGTGATGGCCGAGCCCGCCAAGCCCCAGGGCGTCAACAAGACCATCCTCGCGACGGGCGTGGCGGTGGCCGCGATCCTCGTCGGCGGCGGCGTCGGCGCGGCCTGGCTCGTGAGCCGCAACGGCGCGGAGCAGCAGCAGCCCGCGATGGCCGCCAACACCACCGCCAACACGCCGCCCGTCGGTGCGGTGGCCGCGCCCACGGCGCCTCCTTCGGCCGCGCCCGCCGCGCCGACCATGCCCGAGGCCGCGCCGTCTCCGAGCGCCGCTCCCGCCGCGCCGGCCCCGTCGGCTGCGCCCGCGGCGGGCTCTCGTTCGCGCGATCGTGAGCGTGAGCGCGGCTCGTCGGGCAGCTCCTCCAGCGGCTCGTCGGGCAGCGCCGCGGCCCCGTCGGCCAGCGCCCGCACCGCGGCCCCGTCGGCCCCCTCGGCGCCCGCTCCGGCGGCGCGTCCGTCGGGCGGCGGCTCGACCAACATCGACGACCTCCTCAACCGCGTCGGCGGCGGTGGCGGCGGCTCGCGCCCGGCGGCCGCGCCGAGCGGTGGCGGCTCTGCACCCGCTCCGGCGGCGGCCGGCGGCCTCCCCGAGACGCCCGATCGTGGCGCCGTGCGCAGCGCGCTCTCCGGCCTCTCCAGCTCGGTGCGCGCGTGCGGCACCGGCACCGGCGGCACCGCCATGGTGACCATCGTGTTCGCCAACACGGGCCGCGTGACCACCGCCACCGTGGGCGGCATCCCCCCGGGGCCCGCGGTGGGCTGCATCGTCGGCGCCGTCCGCCGCGCCTCGCTCCCGCCCTTCACCCGCTCCACGTTCTCGGTCACGTACCCGTACCCCATCAACTGATCGTCCGTGGCGCTCGTCGAGCTCGCCCGTCAGGCCCTCCTCCTCGCCAGCACCCTCTCGCTCCCCGTCCTCGCCGCGAGCCTCGCGGCGGGGGCGCTGGTGGGCTTCGTCTCGGCCGTGACGCGCGTGCAGGACGGCGCACTCGCCGTGCTCCCGCGCCAGCTCGCGGTGGGCGCGGTGCTGGCCTTCGGCGGCGCCGCGGGCTTCGCGGCGACGGTGCGCTTCGCCGAGGTGGTCTGGCGCGCGATCCCGACGCTGGTCCCGTGATCGACGCGCTCTGGTCGCTCGCGCTCGGCACACTGCGGGTGGCTCCTGCGGTGATGCTCCTGCCGATGTCGGGCCTCGGCCCGGCGTCGTGGCCCGCGCGCGTCGCCGTCTCCCTCGCGCTCGCGGCGGGCGTGATGGCCGCACCCGCGGTCCCGTGGGCGGCCGCGTGGTGGGTCCCGTGCGCGCGGGAGCTCCTGGTGGGCGCGGCGCTCGCGCTCGTCCTCGCGCTCCCGTGGATGGCGCTCGAGCACGCGTCGTCGCTGCTGTCGCAGCACGGCGCCGGGATGGACGTCGCGGGGCGGCTGACGGCGTGGGTCGGGGCGATCACCTTCGTCGCCGCGCGCGGTCACCACGGAGCGCTGCGGGTGTTGTCAGCGTCGTGGGCGGCGCTCCTGCCGGGCGGTGCGTTGCCGACGGGCGACGGGTGGCTGCGCGCGGTCCTCACCGCGACGGGGGAGGCGCTGACGGGCGGGCTGCTGGTGGCCTCGTCGGGGCTCCTCGCGGTGGTGGCGGCGGAGCTCGTGACGGCCCTCACGGCGCGCTTTGCGTGGCCGGTGACGCGCGAGGCGACGGGCGGGGTACGCGCGCTCGTGGGCGTCGGGGCGGTGGCCCTCGGGCTGCGCGCGGCGGCCGAAGTGGCGGTGGCGCTCGGGCAGCGCTCGCACGGGATCGCGGCGGGGATGAGGTGACACGCGGGGCGCCGCTCGACTACCGTCCGCGCCGTGCGCTCTGGCTCCGTCACGCTCCTCCTCCTCCTCGCGCTGGTGTCGTGTCAGGCGACGGCGCCCGGGCCCGTCGACACGGTGGCGGCCTACGCGTCGGCGCTCCGGGAGGGCCGTCACGCCGATGCGTGGCGGATGCTCTCGGCCACGGCGCGCGCGTCGCTCTCCTTCGAAGCGTTTGAACGGGCGGCCCGCGAGCGCCCCGAGGAGCTGCGCGACGCGATCGGCGCGTACGACCGGGTCGACACGCAGGTGCCCGTGGCGACGCAGCTCGAGCTCGCGTCGGGCGACCGCGTGCGGCTGCTCTACGAGGACGGCGCGTGGCGCATCGACCCGAGCGCGCTGGAGTTCTACGGGCAGCACACGCCGCGGCAGGCGCTCCAGTCGTTTGTGCGGGCGGTGGAGGCGAGCCGGTGGGACGTGCTCCTGCGACTGGCGCCGCGCGCGGTGGCCGAGCAGCTCCGGGCGGGGACGGCGGCGGACGGCGGGGCCCCGCAGCCCGCGGAGGAGGTGCTCCGCGCGCAGTGGACGGGCGACGGGGCCGAAGGGGACCGGGCGATGCTGCGGCTGCTGCAGGAGGCGCTCGACCGCGGGCGACCCATCGAGCTGGCCGGCGACCGCGCGACGATGACCTACGGGGTCACCCAGCACGTGGCCCGGCTCGTCCGCGAAGAGGGGCTCTGGCGGGTGGAAGACCTCGACTGAAAACCCTTTTCCCGAAGTACATTTCGAAAAAAGCATCGCCCGCTGTCACAAGCTCCCGCCCCCTCGCGTTGGGCGCTCGAACCCGCTTCCAAGGAGCCCCCATCATGGCGATGCCCGCGCACTCGATCTCCCCCTCCGCCCCCTCCACCCCCGCCTCTGGCGGCGCGCTCGTCAGCCTCGACGGCCGCACGCTCCCGCTGCGCCACACCACCCTCGCCGCCCGCGCGAAGGGCGGCGTCGCCCGCACGGTGGTCCGCCAGACCTTCATGAACACCTCGGCCGACGCGCTGGAGGTCACCTACCAGCTCCCGCTCCCGGTCGACGGCGCGGTGAGCGGCTTCCGCTTCGAACTCGACGGCGTTGAAGTGGTGGGCGAGGTCGATCGCAAGCACCGCGCCCGCGAGCGCTACGAGCAGGCGATCGTCGAGGGACGCACCGCCGCCCTCCTCGACCAGGAGCGCCCCAACCTCTTCACCCAGCGCGTCGGCAACATCCCGCCGCGCAGCACGGTGGTGTGCGAGGTGACCGTCGACCAGCGCCTCACCTGGCTCGACGAGGGCGCGTGGGAGTGGCGCTTCCCCACCGTCGTCGGCGCCCGCTACCTCGGCGCCGAAGGGCGCGTCGCCGACGCCGCGAAGGTGCGCGTCGAGGCCTCGGAGAAGCCCCTCCCGCACCGCCTCGGGCTGGAGCTCATGGTGGCCGACACGATCCCCGGGGGCTACGGGCCCGAGTCGCCGACGCACCCGACGGAGGTGGTGCGCGGGGACGGCGCGGCGGTGGTGAGCTTCCGCGAGGGAGAGGGCGCGCGCCTCGACCGCGACGTGGTGGTGCGCTGGCCCGTGGCCGAGTCGCTGCCGGGCCTCGCGCTCGACGTGGCGAAGGCCCCCGAGGGCGCGGGCGACGCGGGGAGCGCGTACGGCCTCCTCACCATCACCCCGCCGACGCCCGCGGCGAAGATGAAGGCCCTCCCGCGCGACCTCATCTTCCTCATCGACACGTCGGGCTCGATGGGCGGCAAGCCCCTGGCGCAGGCCGCCCGCGTCGCCAGCGCGATGATCGACACGCTCACCGAGCGCGACCGCGTCGAGGTCATCGAGTTCTCGTCGGAGCCGCGGCGGTGGAAGGTGTCGCCCGTGTACGCGACCGAGGCGTACAAGCGCGAGGCCGTGGCGTGGGTGAAGGGCCTCACCGCGGGCGGATCCACCGAGATGCGCGCCGCGCTCCTGGCCGCGCTCGAACCCCTGCGCGCCGGAGCGCAGCGCCAGGTGGTGCTCATCACCGACGGCTACATCGGGTTCGAACGCGAGATCGTCGAGACCGTCTACCGCAAGCTCCCGAGCGGGTGCCGTCTCCACACGCTGGGCGTCGGTTCGTCGGTGAACCGTGCGCTCACCGGCCCCGCGGCGCAGGCCGGTCGCGGCGTCGAGCAGGTGGTGGGCCTCGACGAGGACGCCGAACGCGCCGCCCGCCGCCTCGTGGAGCGCACCCACGCGCCCCTCCTCACTGAGCTCACCGTCGAGGGAGCGGGCGCGGTGGTGGTGGCCCCCGCGCGCCTGCCCGACGTCTTCGCGGCGTCGCCGGTGCTCATCTCGCTCAAGCTCGGCGCGCCGGGCACCACCGTCCGCGTGCGGGCGAAGAGCGACCGCGGGTCGTGGGAGCAGACGATTCGTGTGCCCGAGGCCACGTCCGCAGGCAGCGGCGCCGTGCGCGCCCGCTTCGCCCGCGACCGCGTGGAGGACCACGAGCTCCACCTCGCGGCGGGCGGAGACGCGTCGGAGATCGATCGCGCCATCGAGGCGCTCGGCGTGGACTACCAGATCGCGACGCGGCTCACGTCGTGGGTGGCGGTGAGCCGCGAGCGCACCGTCGACCCGGAGGCCAAGCGGCGGGCAGAGACGCAGCCGCAGGAGGTTCCGTACGGGGTGTCGGCGGAGGGGATGGGGCTGCGCGCGGCGAGCGGGGTGATGCCGGTGGTGATGCCGATGATGGTGGACGGCGACGCGCTCGACGACCTCGGGCTGGCCGACGAGTCCGAGCTGGACATGGTCGTCAACTCCACGCTCACCACCGGGTCCTTCCTCCCCAGGGAGGCGCGCGAGGCGCGGCCCGAGCCCAAGATCAACGTCGGGGGGATGATGGCACCCAGCGCACCGCCGCCCGCGCAGCCGCCCCTCGCGAAGCCCGCGCCCGCGCCCGCGCCCGCGCGCCGCGAACGGATGAAGCTCGCGAAGGAGGAGTCACCCGCGCCCGAGCCCGCCGAGCCCGCCCCGATGTCTGCGGCGATGCCCGCGCCGTCGAAGCAGGCGCCCATGCCCTCCCCGTCGATGAGCGTCCGGGCCTCGGTGGAGAGCGCGTCCGTGCACGAGCCGCGGCCCTACGCCACCCGCCGCGCGCGGTCGCCGTGGCTGCTCGTGGTGCTGCTCCTCGTGCTCGCGGCGCTGGCGGTGCTCGTGTACCGTGCGGTCGCGGGCGGCGCGTCGGACCCCACGCCCCGTCGCGAGACCCCCGCGCTCCCCGCTCCCCCGCAGCGCTGACCGATGGCCGACCTCGACGTCCACCACCCCGCGATCGCAGCCGGCGACGCCGACGCCTTCGGGCGCTGGGTCACCGCGGCGGAGCCCGAGCTGCGGGTGTCGCTGCGCTCCTTCGCGGCGGTGGCGGACTGCGAGGCCGTGCTCCAGGAGGCGCTCCTCCGCGTGTGGCAGGCGGCGCCGCGGGTCGAGCCCGACGGCCGCCCCAACGCGCTCCTCCGCTTCGCCGTGCGGGTGTCGCGCAACCTCGCGCTCAGCGAGGCCCGGCGCTTTCGCACGGCGGCGCTCGACGAGGGCGCCTTCGAAAGGGTGCTCGATGACGTCGCCACCCGCGAGCCGCCAGAGCACCCCGACCCGCTGCTTCGAAGGGCCATCGAGGGGTGCCGCGACGAGCTGCCCGAGAAGCCCGCCGCGGCCCTCGCGCAGCGCATGAGCGCGGGCGGCGCCGAGCCCGACGAGCTCCTGGCGGAGCGCCTCGGCATGCGGCTCAACACCTTTCTCCAGAACTTCACCCGCGCCCGCAAGCTCCTCGCCGCGTGCCTCGAAGGGCGCGGCGTGGCGCTCGCGATGGAGTGGCGATGAGCGACGACGACGAGGCCCTGATCGAAGCCGTCGCGGGGGCGTACCGCGAGCGTGGACCGCGCGGCGAGGTTCGCTCGCACCCCGCGTGGCACGACCTCGACGCGGCGGGGCGTGAGGCGGCGTGGGTGGCGGCGGCGACGTCGCGCGCGCTGGAGGCCGCCCTCGATCCCGACGGGCTCTCGTCGACCGCGCGCGCGGTGCTGGCCCGCATCCGCCGCGCGGGCTGAGCTACCGACGCCAGGCGAGGCCGAAGGTGCCGGTGACGTAGGTGTCGGTGGCGCCGGTGGCCTCGTAGCGATCGCCCGCAGCGCGGTTGGCGTTGTGGAGGTACGCGCGGACGTCGAGGCCCACGCGGGCTTCGAGGCCGGCGACGACGCGCAGGGCCACCGCGAGGCCGCCGTCGAGCCCGAAGGAGCTCACGCGCGGGAGGAAGACGTCCCCGAGCTCGCCGGAGGAGAACACCCACGTGCCGCCGAGGTCGACGCGGAGCGAGAGGCGCCACACGATGGGGATGCGCGCCGAGGCGCCGAAGCGCAGCCCGTCGTACACGAGGTCGGGCACGCCCCCGAGCGCCTGCGTCTCCGAGGCCCGCACGTAGAACACCTGCCGCGACCACCCGACGTGAACCCCCAGGTCGGGCAGCGTCGCCGCGAGGGGGATGCGGAAGCGGAGCCCGGCGGCGAGGTCGTAGGCGGTGGTGGCGAATTGCCGCCCCATGGAGTCCCGCGAGTCGAGCGCGACGGACATCCCGAAGGCCGCCGTCACCGCGAGGTGCGACAGCGCATCGCTCCGCGTGAAGGCCAGCGGGTACACCTCCGCCGCCACGCGAAAGGCCGACGCGGCGCCGAGCTCGTAGTCACGAAAGGCCCGCTGCTCGGCGTCGCCGTCCCACGTGAGCGAGCGGGTGTAGAGCCGGTACTGGGCTTCGATGTCCATCCGCGGGTGGCGCGCGGCCTCCTCGTGCGGCGGGGGAGGAGGTGGCCCCCCATCCGCGTCGTGCGAGGACGAAGCGAAGGGGTCGTGGGCGCTCGCGCGCGCAGCGGGCTCGGGTTCGGGTTCGGGCTCGGGCGGAGGAGGCGGCGGGGGAGGAGGCGGCGGAGGCGGGGTCTGCGTGCGGGGAGGCCGCCGTCGCTGCGCGGACGCAGGGAGCGGTACGACGGCGCTCAACAGCGCGGCGGCGAGACACACGGATCGGACGCGCAACGAGACCTCCTCGGCGAGCGGGAGAGTGCCAGCGTGACCGGGGATCCGTCCAGCGCATGCGGGGCTTTGTCGGCGGCGAGAATTTGTGGATACTCGCGGGCGTGTCGTTCACCAGCCGAGCCCAGCGCGTGCAGAAGGCCCGGAGCAACGAGCGCTCGCTCGGCTTCATCCCGCTGCTGCTGATGACCACGATCTACCTGATCTGCACGGTGTTCTCCGATGCGATCGGGCCGCTCACGTCGGCGCCGGGCTTCTGGCGGCCGGAGCTCGGGAGCATTCGCCGCGGGTGCATCATCCCGCGCGCGACGGAGTAGCGGTCACACGGCGGGCGTCGCGCCGTCGGGGAGGGGATAGGCGAGCTCGACGGGGCGGTTGGCCTGCTCGCGCAGCTCGCGCTTGCGCTTCTCGATGAGCTCGGTCTCGCGGTGGTTGAGGAAGACGGTGAAGCGCGAGGTGATGGCGACGAGGTGGTAGAAGAAGTCCATGTCCTCCTGCGAGAGGAAGGCGCCGCAGGAGACGTAGCCGATCCAGGAGGCCTTGAGGGCGATGAGGTAGTAGCGGCCGGGGGTCCAGGCGCCGCGCTCGAGGCGGTTGAGCTTCACCTCGGCCCAGCTCGCGACGACCCACACCATCACGACGAGGTAGAGCCAGACGGCGACGCCGGGGAGGCCCTGCTCGCCGAGGAGCTGGTAGAACGACGAGTGGGCGACGTGGATGCTGTTGGGGTTGGGGGCGTAGCGCTTGAAGTAGACGAGGAAGTTGCCGACGCCGACGCCTGTCATGGGGCGGTCGCGCGCCATGGCCTTGGAGGCGTCCCAGGCGTTGAGGCGGCCGCGGGCGCTCTCGTCGGTCCGGCTCGCGTGGCCGATGGTCATGAAGCGGGCGGTCACCTCGGTGGGGAGGTTGCCGAGCACGACGAGGCCGCCGACGACGCCGACGACGACGATCCAGCGCTTGTGGTGGAGGCGGTAGAGCAGGTAGCCGCTGACGCCGATCATCCCGAGCATCCCGCCGCGGGAGAGCGAGAGCACGTTGCTGAGGCCGATGGGGATGAGCAGCGACCAGATGAACATCCGCTTGCGCACGTCGCGGGTGGTGAGGCCGAGGATGAAGACGAAGGGGACGGCCATCGCCATCGCCATGGCCATCTCGTTGCGGTCGCCGGTGGCGCCTTCGAAGCGCCGCTCGTAGGTGAAGAACTTCCCGTAGCAGTACCGGATGCCGACGACGACGACGGAGAGGGCGATGGCCCAGTAGAGCTCGCGCATCTCCTTCTCGTCGCGGATGAAGGCGCAGATGAGGTAGTACTGGAGCAGCATCTTGAACCAGAAATCGATCTGGAAGACGGCGGGGCCCCAGCAGGGGGCGTGGAGCCCCGAGTTCACCACCGACATGAACAGCAGCAGGATGGGCCAGTGGAAGCGGTCGAAGGTGATGCGGTAGCGGCGGTAGAAGACGAGGAGCAGCCCGAGGCCGACGACGTAGTAGGTGATGGAGAAGCGCACCGACTCCATCCCGAAGCCGATGAAGGGGTCGCCGGGGCGGATGTTGTCGCAGGCGATCATCCCGAAGAGGGCCCAGCGGTGGTTGCGCGACACCGCGTAGAGCACCGTGATCACGAGGATGATGTACCCGAGGATCGCTCGCATGACCGGGCGACGGTACCAGAGGCGCGCGGGGCGAAGGAGGCGTTCTACGGCCCCCACCACGCGAGGGAGGGCGCGACGAAGGGGAGGCCCAGCAGCGCGACGCCCACCACGAACACCAGCACCCACGCGGCGAGCGCGGCGCGTCCGTCGGATGACGCGCGCTCCGCGGGCCACTCGGGCCAGAGGAAGGTGAAGGTCACGCCGACCCCCTCGCGCGCGGTGAGGCTCCAGCAGAGGCCCGCGAGCGCGTAGAGCACCGACGACGCGGCGAGGTTGGCGCTCCACGCGGCGGGGTACGCGCCGAGGCGATGCCAGTTGTAGAGGTCGTAGCCCCAGCTCGCGCTCGCGAGCCACGCGCAGAGTGCGACGTAGGCGTGCGCGAGGGGGCGCTCGCGGCGGAGGCATTTCCAGAGGGCGCCGACGCTCCAGGGGGCGGTGAGGTACGTCGGGACGGACATGAGGAGCCCGACGGCGCCGTCCCAGGTGGGGTCGTTGGCGTAGGGGGCGGCGAGCACGAAGAAGGCCGTCCCGAGCGCGCCCGTGACGAGTCGCCAGGGCCGCGTGAGGAGCCGCGCGTAGGCGGGGGAGAGGAGGTCGACGCGCGCGCGGCGGGCGACGAGGGCGGCGAGGGCGAGGGCGATGAGCTGCGCGGCGACGTAGCGGCGGGCGTCGGGGTCGCTCATGGGGGGAGGCCGTGAGTGTGCGCGAAGGGGCGGGCGCGTGTCTGCGGGGGTGAGGGGTGAGCGGGCAGTGGGGCGCGGTGAGCGGGCGACTACGACGGCGGTCGGAGGCCGTAGCGACCGCCGGGGAATCGCCGGTCGCAGTCCATCTCGCAGAAGTGCCCCACGTCGGCGCAGCGCATGTGGCAGACGCCGTTGACGCTGCTCGTGCGGCAGCACTGGTCGCGCGCGGCGGCGCACTCGGTGTAGCAGGCTGTGGCGGGGTCGGGCGGCGGAGGCGGGGGCGGTGCGGGCGCGCCGGCATCGCGCGGCGGGCGGCGGCGGCGCTGGGCGAGGGCGTCCGCCGTGGGGAGCGCGAGGCCGAGGGCGAGCGCGAAGAGGGCGAGGCGCGTCATGGGGCGGAGCGTATCACCACGCGGAGGCGCGGCGAGGCGCGGGAGGACCGGGGACCGGGGTGCACGGTCCTCGCAGACGACGCTGCCTGCCGCTCGATCGGCCATGGCGCTCATCGGCCCCGCGGCGCTACCCTCCCGCCCCCGATGAAGACCATCGATTTCTACTTCGACCTCTCCTCCCCCTACTCCTACCTCGCGGCGACGCAGCTCGGCCCCATCGCCGCGCGCCACCACGCCACCGTCGCGTGGAAGCCCGTCGTGCTGGCGGCGGTGTTCAAGGCCACGGGCAACGTCATGCCCGCCACCTGCGCACCGAAGGCGCAGAACATGTTCGTCGACCTCACGCGCTGGGCGAAGCGCTACGACGTCCCCTTCACCATGAGCTCGCACTTCCCGCTCAACACCATCAAGCCCGAGCGGCTCATCGTCGCGGCGGGCCACTCGCCCGACCTCGCGCTCGCCCTCTTCCGCGGCATGTGGGTCGACGACCTCAACATCGCCGACGAGGCCGTGATGCGCGCCATCGCCGCGGCGCAGGGGCTCGACGCCGACGCGCTCCTCGCGGCCATCGATACGCCCGCGGTGAAGGACGGGCTCCGCGCCAACACCGACGAGGCCATCGCGCGGGGGATGTTCGGGGCGCCGGCGATGTTCGTGGGCGACGAACTCTTCTGGGGCAACGACCGGCTCGATTTTGTCGAGGACGCCCTGCGCGCGTAGGCGTCGCTCGGACGCTCGCGCTACGCCCTCACGGGATGGCCGCCCCCGCGGGCGGCGCGGGGGTGTTCTCGGGCTGGTTCGGGCGAATCTGGTCGGCGGGGAGCGCGGTGAGCGAGAAGTCGCGCCGCGTCACCTCGCCCGCGCGGATCGTCACGCTCGCGTCTACCGGCGCCGTGTTGGGGAACCACGCGTGGATCGTGTACGTGCCCGGCGGCAGGTGATCGATGCGGAAGTGCCCCGCGCGGTCGGTCTGGTCGTAGAAGGCGTTGGGCGTCACCAGCAGCGGCGTCTGCATCCAGTTGGGCGAGGTGACCGAGTGGAGGATGTAGCGGCCCGGGCGCGTGAGGGTCTTCTCCTGGTCCTCGCTGCGCTGGAGGAGCTGCGCGATCGTCCCGCCCATCCCGTCGACCTTCGGGATGTGGTGCTGGGCCGTCTCCGCGCGGAGCACCAGGGTGTCTTCGAGCGACATCACCAGCACCCGCGGCGTGATCGAGCAGTCGCGGAAGATCGCGAAGCGCCGCCGCGCCGGGAGCTGGGCGTCGGAGTGGGCGTCGACCGTCACCAGAGCCTCCGCCATCGGCCCCGGCGCCGACACCCCGAAGTAGTCCGCGTAGTACCGGCTCGCCGCCTCCGCGCAGCCCGGACGTCGCGCCGTCTCCGCGTCGATCGCCACCGGGCGCAACGGCGGGATCGCCCCGGTGAACGACACCACACCCTCGACCGAACCCGTCTGCCCGGCGGGCGGCGCCGTGCGGGTGGGACTCGCCGGAGGGGTGGCGGTCGTCGGGGTGGCAGCGCTCGGCGCCGTGGACGAAGGAGGCTCCTGCGCGGGACGGCTGCACGCGGGGAGCGCCAACCAGGTTGCCAGCAACCACGGCGCGCGGTTGTCACGCCAACGGGCGTGGCGAACCGAGGGAACGCTGGAAATGCCGGTGTTCTGCGCGGGGGAAGGGGTCATGGCGACGGAGAAGATCACGTCGCGTGCCGAGGATGGAAGGGGGGATCGTGAGGCGCGGGAGTCGGAGGGAGATCAGCCGCAGACAGAGGGCTGGAACGCCGCGTCGGGGAAGAGGAAGTTGCCCGAGGCCCACCCGATGGTGCCGTTGTAGTTGACCTGGTACCACCCGTTGCTGGGGCCGCCGACGACGATGAGCGAGGCGCCGCAGGGCATCGACGTGAGGACGGCGTTGGAGGTGCCGGGGCCGCGTCGGAGGTTGAGCGCGGAGACGAACACGCGCATCCGCGAGGAGACCCCGCCGGGGGGCGCCGGGGGCGGCGGCTCGGGCGTCGTCATCGAGCCGGGCGTGGAGGGCGTCGGCGTCGGTGCGGGGGGCGTGGCGGGCGTCATCGCGGGCGGCGCCGTCGAGCCGCCGCGGAACCACGGCGTCCGCTGCGCCGCGCCGTCGATGTTGAGCTCGACGTGGAGGTGATCGTTGTGCGGGTGCGGGCCGCCGTAGGGGCTGAGCTTCGAACCCGACGAGCGGCTGGCGTTCCAGCTGCTGCGATCCCAGATGACGAGCTGGACGCCGATGGACTGGGCGTTGGAGATGAGCCAGTTGGCCACCGCGTCGCCGAGCGTGTTGTCCGCCGCGCCGCCGCTCCGCGTGGGGATGAACACGTCGATCGCGCGCCCCGTCCCGTGCACCGACATCTGGCTCGTCGCGGCCGTGTTGGGTCGGCACGAGTAGCCGCCGTAGGAGCTCACGCCGCTGAAGTTGCGCCGGAGGTAGTCGCCGAGCTCGCGCGTCCCGGGGCGGAAGGAGCCGCCGCAGTTGCGCCCGCCGTTCCACGGGCCCGCGCCGTCGTAGCGAACGAACTGACGGTTGCCCGCCGCCGTCGCCGCCGCCGTCGGGATCCAGCGACCCGCGACCGCGATGGCCTCCTCGTCGTTGTCGATCCAGTCGTCGTCGTCTTCCGGCGTCACCGCGCATCCGAGCAACGCCACCGCACCGATCACCAGCCGCATCGCTCCGAACGCTCGCATGGTAGACGACGTGTGCAATCCCTCGGCCAGCGCCCGTCGACAAAACCTCGCGGGATTTCCGCACGTCGCGGCTGGTCATCGGGTTGACCATGGGGGGAGTCGAGTGGTGAGGGGTCTCCCTGCGACATGTAGGCAGTTGATGGGGGGTGAGGCGGTTCCGCGGCGCATCGTCGGGTGGACGAAAGTGGTAGTGTCGCCCCCGATGGCGCTCTTCGTCGCCCGCCCCTCCCGCGGATCGTGGACCTTCTTCGTGCTCGTGGCGCTCGCTGCCCTGACGGCGCGGGGGTGGGCCCGTTATGAGCGCACGGTGGTTCGCCGCGACGCCCCGCTCGCCGAGCGCGCGCAAGACCTCGGCGCCTGCCTCTTCGGCCGCGACGCCGCGTGGATCCTCGCGGGTGACGCCTCGGACGTCTGGGAAGACCGCTTCAGCCAGTGGCTCCGCGCGGCCGTGTCGGTGCCGCAGGAGAGCGCGTGGCCGGGCCGCTGCGTCCCCATCGCCGACGGGCTCCTCGACAAGCTCCAGCGCAGCTCGGGCGCGCCCCTCGCGCTCACCACCGCGGCGCGCGACACCCGCGACCGGCTCCGCGAGGTGAGCGCTCCCCGCGCGACGCTGCGCCGCGTCGAGGTCGCCGACAGCGAGTCCCTCGCGCGCCCCCTCGCCGCCCTCTTCGCCGGCGTGCGCAACCTCTCCCTCGGCACCCGCGCGGGCTGGCGACCGACGCCCGCGCACCTCTCCCGCTACGCCTCGCCGACGATGCCTCGCCTGCTGCGCCTCCGCCCCATCCCCCCGGAGATCGACCGGGTCACCCTCGCGCAGGGCACCTCCGTCGTCGCCTTCCTCTCCCGCGACGGCCGCGCCCACCAGCTCACGCTAACGCCCCGCGCGCTGCGCGACGCCTCCCTCGCGAGCGCTGTCCCCGTGGGGTCGCCGCGCGAGTCCGTGATGCGCGCCGAGAGCGACCAGGGCCCCGCGTGGCTCGTCCTCGGCGGCGGCGCGTACCCCATGCCCGCGGATTTCACCTACGTCGGCGACCCCGCGCGCTTCACCTGGGACGCCGCCCTCACCGACCGTCACCTCGCGGTCGCCGCGCTCGACCAGGGCACCGCCCGGCTCTTCGTCACCCCGCGCGATCCGCAGGCGGTGTGGGCGCCGCCGCTCACCGTCGGCGACCCGCAGCGCGAGCTCGCCGTGACGGTCGCCGCCGACGGAGACGGGTGGCGCGTCACCACGCTCCACGCCGAGGGGAGCGACGCGACGCTCCAGCAGCGCGTCGTGCGGCGCGCCCCGGAGGCCCCGAACGCGCTCACCGTCGACCCGCCCGAGCGCCTGCTGCGCGAGAGCGTCCCCGCCTTCGGGCTCCGCGTGCTCACGTGCGCGTCAGGCGAGCAGCGCTACTTCGCCGTCGCCAACACCACCCACGTCACGGTGTACCGCGTGGCGGGCTCGTCGGCGCGCTCGGCCCGCGTCGAGGCCACCTGGCCGCAGGGGTACGCCCTCGCGCTGAGCTGCGACGCGACGCGGGCGCTCCTGTCGGCGTCTCCCACGCTCTCGCGCAACGGCCACTGGCTCTTCACCTTCCAGGGAGCGGCCTCGGGCATCGCGCTCGAAGCGCCCGCGGAGGGCCCCGGCGCCGTTGTCCGCGCAATGGCCCTCACCCGCGACGCCGTCGTGGCCTTCGTGTCCACCGAAGGGGCGCTCCGATCGTTTCGCTACACGACCCGTGAGGGCCTCGGGGTGTCGGCGTGGGAGGTGGGGGGGCTCGTCGCGCTCTCGTACACCGCCGACGGCTACGAGCGCACCTTCACCCAGCTCGATGTGAGCGCGGAGGGCGATCACCTCGCGCTCCACCTCCGCGGCCAGTACGGCCTCCGCCCGCCGCGCACCCCGCAAGAGGCGCAGGCGCGCGCCGCCCGCGTCCCCGCAGAGCCGCGGCCCGAAGCCTACGCCACGCTCCTCGGTTCGGACGACGGCGGGGCCAGCTTCTGGTCGCCATAGTCGAGGCGTTCTGTTACAAGCTGCGGTCGCCAAGATGACCACCCGCGACGACCGCACGATCCCTCCGCCCGCCCCCGCCCCAGGGCTCCGTTACAAGCGCATCCTGCTGAAGATGTCTGGCGAGGCGCTCTGCGCGCAGGAGGGCGGCTTCGGCCACGACCCCGCGGCCATCAGCCTGCTCTCCGAGGAGCTCGCGCAGGCCTGGCGCACCCTCGGGGCCCAGTTTGCGCTCGTCGTCGGCGGCGGCAACATCTTCCGCGGCCTCCGCGGCGCCTCCGCGGGGATGGACCGCGCCACCGCGGACTACATGGGCATGCTCGCCACGGTGATGAACGCCCTCGCGCTCCAAGACGCGCTGGAGAAGCGCGGCGTCCCCACGCGCGTGCAGACCGCCCTGGAGATGCGCCAGATCGCCGAGCCGTACATCCGCCGCCGCGCCATCCGTCACCTGGAGAAGGGCCGCGTGGTGATCTTCGCCGCGGGCACGGGCAACCCCTACTTCTCCACCGACACCGCCGCGGCGCTGCGCGGGATGGAGATCCACGCGGACGTCTTCCTCAAGGCCACCAAGGTGGACGGCGTGTACGAGCGCGACCCGAAGAAGTACGCCGACGCGAAGATGTTCGCGAAGCTCTCGTACGACTCGTTCATCGAGCGTCGCATCGGGGTGATGGACACGACGGCGGTGACCCTCTGCCGCGACAACAAGCTCCCGATCCGCGTCTTCCGCCTCGCCGACCGCGGCAACATCGCGCGCGTCATCCTCGGCGAGGACGTCGGCACCATCATCGACGAGAAGGGCTGAGGCTCCCCGATGCGCCGCGCGACCCTCACCCTCGCGCTCCTCGCCGCCGCGCCCTTCGCGCGCGCCCAGACCGCCCCCGGCGCCCCGGACGTCACCGCCGCCGCCGCCGCCTTTCAGCAGGCCCAGCAGGCCCAGCTCGTGCGCGACTACGCCCGCGCCGCCGAGCTCTTCGAACTCGCCGACCGCGCCGCCCCCTCGCCCGCTGCCCTGCGCAGCGCGATTCGCAACCACCAGGCCGCCGGGCACCGCGCCCGCGCCGCCACGCTCTCCCTCATCGCCCGCGACCGCGACACCGCCGATCCGCAGAGCCAGCAGCTCGCCGCGTCCGTGCTCACCGAGCTCACCCCGCAGCTCGCCAGCGTCCGCGTCCGCTGCGCCCCCGCGTGCGGCCTCACGGTCGACGGCGGCGCCATCGGACCGACCCGCAGCGCCGCCCACGCCTTCTTCGTCGACGGCGGCCACCACAGCCTCGACGCGTCCTTCGAAGGGGCGCCGGCCCTCCGCCGCGAGGTCGACGCCGTCGCCGGCGGCACCGTCGAACTCACCCTCGAAGCGCCCGCCGCACCGCCCCCGCCTCCGCCGCCACCCCCGCCTCCACCGCCACCGCCGCCACCGCCGCCCCCTCCTCCGCCGCCGCCCCCTCCCCCGCCGCCCGCGGCGACGCGGCCGCTTCCTCCGACGGCGGTGTGGATCGGCGCGGGGCTCACGGCGGTGTCCGCGGGCGTGCTCGTCTGGTCGGGCGTCGACACGCTCACGGCCCGCGACGCCTACGTCGCCAACCCCACCGAAGCTGGATACAACGACGGCGTCGGCCGCGAGACCCGCACCAACGTGCTCATCGGCGTGACCGCGGCGCTCGGCGTGGCCACCGCGGTGAGCGCGGCCTTGTTCACCGAGTGGTCAGGGCGACCGCGCGCGAACGTCTCCCGGGTGCTCCCCTTCGGGGGGCCGCATCCTGGTGGCGCGTCCGTGGGAGTGATAGCGTCGTTCTGATGGGTGCAGGCGTAAACCAGGGCAAGGACGGCGTGCTCTCGCCGGGCGAGCACATCGGGCGCTACGAGGTGATCGGGCTCCTCGCGCGGGGCGGCATGGGCGCCGTGTACCTCGCGCGCATGGCGGGCGTGTCGGGCTTCTCGCGGCTCTACGCCGTGAAGGTGATGCACCCGCACCTCGCCGACGAGCAGGAGTTCGTCCACATGCTCCTCGACGAGGCCCGCGTGGCCTCGCGCATCCACCACGCCAACGCGGTGTCGATCCTCGACGTGGGCGAGAGCCCCCACGGGTACTTCCTCGTGATGGACTACGTCGACGGCTGCACGCTCAGCAACGTGCGGACGACGCCGAAGCTCACCGACGAGGAGAAGACGCGCGTCGGCGTCCGCGTGATCCTCGACGCGCTCGCGGGGCTCCACGCCGCCCACGACCTCTCCGACGACGAGGGTCGCAGCCTCCACATCGTCCACCGCGACGTCTCCCCGCACAACGTCCTCATCGGCTCCGACGGCCTCGGTCGCATCACCGACTTCGGCATCGCGCTGGCATCCTCGCGCATCGCCGCCTCGCGCCCCGGCATGATCAAGGGGAAGCCGCAGTACATGGCCCCCGAGCAGGTGCTGGCGAAGCCCGTCGACCGGCGCGCCGACGTGTTCTGCGCGGGGATCATCCTCTGGGAGTTTCTCTCGCGGGGGAGGCTCTTCCGCGGCGACACCGAGGCGGCCACCATGATGATGGTGTGCAACATGGCCATCGAGCGCCCGTCGTCGCGGCTCCCGCTCCCCGACGGCTTCGACGACGTGTGCATGAAGGCCCTGGAGCGCGACGTCGACCGCCGCTACCCCACCGCCCGCGCCTTCGCCGACGCCCTCCACCGCGTCGCCGAAGACGCCCACTGGTCGCTCTCCACCGGCGAGGTCGCCGAGCGGGTCAACACGGCCTTCGTCGACGACATCACCCGCCGCAAGAGCCTCGTCCGCGACCACGCGCGCGCCACCGGCCAGGGCTCCGTCGCCACCGGCCGCACGCCCGCCGTCGCCGAGCGCCCGCGCACGAAGTCCATGATCGAGGGCGACACCCTCGCCGTCACGCCCGCCCCCTCGCTCGCGGCGCCGCCCAAGGAGACGAGCGCCAGCATCCCCGCGATCGAGGTCGGTCCGCAGGCGAAGCCCAACGCCACCACCACCCGGCTGAGCGTCCCGCAGGAGGCCCCCACCTCGCGCGTCCGCATCGTCGCCGCGGCGGCCATCACGTCGACCCTCGTCGCCGTCGGCGCCGCCTGGTGGAGCCGCTCACACACCGCCACGCCCTCAGCGTCCGCCGCCTCGCGTCCCGCGCCTGAAGCCACCCCTTCGCCCGTGCCGCCGGTCGCCCCGCGCGTCGCCGAGCCCGCCCCCGCGGTCGCTCCGGTGGTCGCGCCGCCCCCAGTCGCCCCGGTGGTCGCAGCGCCCCCCGTCGTGGCACCGCCCGCGGAGACGCCCGCCGAGCTCAACGGGCGCCACCGTCCCCGCGCCCCGCGACCTCGCGCCGACGCAGGAGCCCCGCGCTCGAACGACCCCGCGCTGGAGACCAACCCCTACCTCCGACGATGAAGCCACCCCGCGCCGCCTGCTATCTCTTCCTGCTCACGGGCTGCAACGTGTTCGACGCGCAGCTCTACCTCCAGCGCGACGCCGGCCCTGATGGCATGGGGCTCCCGCCGCTCGCCCTCGCCGACCGCTGCTCCGCGGGCGTCCCGCTCGTGACCCGCACCACCGGCGAGTACGCGATCGACACGCGCACCCTCGGCAACGACCTCAACGACCTCGCGTCGTGCGCGGGCCGCGCGCTCCCTGGCAACGACGGCTTCTTCCGCGTCGCGATGACCGCCGGCGACCTCTGGCACTTCCACGTCAAGGCCCTCGACGGCGCGAGCAACCCCGCGCTGTACGTGCTGCCGGGCTGCGACGAGCGCGCGTGCGTGACGGGGCTCGACGAGTGCGGCAACGGGCGCGACGAGCACCTGTCGTTTCGGGCGCGCGAGTCGCGGGACTACATCATCGGCATCGACAGCGCGCGCGCCGCGGGCGCCCGCCACGAGATCACCATCGTGCGAGCGACCTGCGGCGACGGGACCGCCGAGCACGGCGAGTCCTGCGACGACCGCAACCGCACCCCCGGCGATGGCTGCGACGCCCTCTGCCGCGCCGAGCTCCGCGACGGATCGATGGAGCGCGAGCCCAACGACGATTTCTCCGACCCCAACATGATCATCCCCCCCGCGGCGTCGGGGTCGGTCACGGTGCAGGGTCGCCTCGGCGGGCGCTGCGACTTCGACATGTACGGCGTCGAGCTCCCCGTCGGCGGGTCGGTGCGCGCCACGATGCTCGACATCAATGGTCGGCCCTGCGAGATGGGATCGCCGGAGTTCAACATGGCCTGGGTGCTGCCCGACGGGCGGACGGCGAGCGGCGCGGGCGTGGTCACCATGGGCAACCGCTGCCCCGCCATCACCGAGAGCGAAGGCTTCGCCCAGCGCGTCACCGCCGCGGGCATCTACCACGTGCGCGTGAGCACCGTGGCCGACCTCCCGGCCGCCGTGGACTACAAGATCCGCTTCGAAGTCACCCGCCCCTGACCTTGACGCACCTCCGCCTCGCGCTCGCCGCCGCGCTCTCCCTGGGTTGTGCGTCGGCCGCTACCCTCACCCAGTCACCCACCGCGCGCACCGCCCGACACCTCGCGTCCCTCCACGGCGAGGCGGCGATGCAGAGCGTCTTCCTGCGCGAGATGCCCAAGGGAGCCGACCTCCACAGCCACCTCTCGGGGGCGATCTACGCGGAGTCGTACCTCCGCTGGGCCGTCGAGGACGGCATGTGCCTGCGCCGCACGCCCGCTGGGATCGTCTCGCCCCCCTGCGACGCCGCGGCGGGGACGGCCCCCATGGGCGACGCGCTCACCGCCGACGGGGGGCTGTACAACACCCTCATCGACACGTTCTCGATGCGCAATTTTGCGCCCTCCCTCGCGTCGGGTCACGACCATTTCTTCGCCACCTTCGGGGCCTTCGACGCGCGCCGCGAGCGCAGCGGCGACATGCTCGCGGAGCAGGTCGCCCGCCTCGCCCGGCAGAACACCTGGTACCTCGAGTCGATGCAGTCGCTCGGCGTCGGCAGCGCGGGACGTCTCGGCCGCGCCGCGGGTTGGAGCGACGACCTCACGGCCCTCCGCGCCCGCCTCCCCGAGGCCGACCTCACCACCCTCGCAGACGGCGCCCGCGCCCGCGTCGACGCGGAGGAGCGGCGGATGCGCGAGCTCCTGCGCTGCGGCCAGCCCGACGAAGACCCGGGGTGCAGGGTCACCGTGCGCTACGTGGTGCAGGTGATCCGCACGCTGCCGCGGGAGGAGGTCTTCGCGCAGATCGCCGCGGCGGTGCGGGTGATCCAGGGCGACCGGCGCGTGGTGGCGCTCAACCTCGTGGCCCCGGAGGACGACCCCGTCGCGCGGCGGGACTACGCCGATCACATGCGCGCGGTGGCGCACCTCACCGAGCGCGGGACGCTCGTCCCCGTGACGCTCCACGCGGGCGAGCTCACGCCGACGCTCGTCCCGCCCGAGGACACGAATTTTCACATCCGCGCGGCGGTCGAGGTGGCCGGCGCGCGGCGCATCGGGCACGGCACCGACGTCGCGTGGGAGCACGACGCCGCGGGCCTCTTGCGCGAGATGGCGCGGCGCGGCGTCGCCGTGGAGGTGTGCCCCACGAGCGCGGCGGTGATCCTCGGGGTGCAAGGCGGCGAGCACCCCTTCGCGCTCTACCGCGCGGCGGGCGTCCCCATGACGCTCGCCACCGACGACGAGGGCGTCTCGCGCAGCGACCTCACCCGCGAGTACCTCCGCGCCCTCCACGCCTGGAACCTCTCCTGGAGCGACCTCGTCTCCCTCGCGCGCAACGGCCTCACGCACGCCTTCCTCGCGGGCGATCCCCTGTGGCGCGCCGACGGCTCCCTCGACCCGGCCTGCGCGGGTGAGACCGGCGACGCGCCCCGCGGCCGCCCCTGCACCGAGCTCCTCGCCCGCAGCGACCGGGCCCGCGCCCAGTGGACCTTCGAAGCCGCCCTGCGTCGCTTCGAAGCGCGTTGGTAGCGTCCGCTGTCCGAGCACCGCGCGGCGCCCCGCTCATGCGCCGCCCCGCGCGCGCCGTTGGTACCGTCGAGAACCCCATGAAGCTCGACGACGTCATCGACACGGTCCGCAACGCTGTCCCCGAGTGCCTCGCCGCCGGGGTGGTCGACCTCGCCACCGGGATGCTCCTCGCCGTGCGCGTCGACGGCGATCGGAGCGGCAACGACCTCGACCTCCTCGCCTCCACCGCAGAGATGCTCTTCCAGGGCTCGCGCCTCCCGCAGCTCGCACACGCCTTCTCCGAGGGCGAGAGCGCCATCCATGACGTGATGGTGGTCTCCGAGGGGGCGGCCTTCATCTTCCAGCGCTGCCGCCGTCGACCGGGCGTCGCGGTGGTCACCGTGTCGCGCGCGTCGGCCAACCTCGGGATGGTGCTGGCCCGCGCCCGCCAGGCCCTCGTCAGCGTGGAGTCGGTGCTCGTCGCCTCCCTCGCGCCGTGACAAGCGCCCGCGCGGGGTTCATCACTCCGCGCGTGAAGCAGCACCTTCTCCTCGCCCTCCCACTCGCCCTCGCCGCGTGCCGCGAGCCGAGCGCCCTGCGCCTCGGGACGTACAACATCCGCAACCTCGGCGCCGAGCCCACCGACCTCGACCGACTCGCCGACGTCATCCTCGAGGCCCGCCCCGACGCCCTCGCGCTGCAGGAGGTGGTCTCCGACGACGCCGTGGTGGCGCTCGAAGGGCGGCTCGCGGCGCGCGGTCGACGCTTCGCCCACGCCGTCTCCCGCTGCGGCGGCAAGCGCTCGCTCCACGTGGGCTTCCTCTACGACCCGCGCGCGGTAACGTTGGAGTCGCTGCGGGAGTTTCCTTCGCTCGACCCCGCGGGGGGTGAAGCGTGTGTGGGCGACGACCGCTCGGGGCTCCTCGCCGTGTTCGTGCACCGCGGGCGACGGGTGCACGCGCTCACCGTCCACCTCGCGGCAGGCGGCGAACCCGAGCGCGTCGAGCGCCGTCGCCGCCAGTGGGAGCGGCTCCTCACCATCGCCCGCGGTCTCCGTGAGGGCGGCGCGGCGCGGGTGGTCGTGCTCGGTGACGCCAACTCCACGGGCTGGCTCGACGACGCCCACGGCGAGCGCGCGCGCATCACCGACGGGGCCCGCGCCGCCGGGTTCACCGTGGCGACAGCCGCCGTTGCGTGCACCGAGTTCTGGCGCGGGCCGCGCGGGCGCTTCGAACCCTCCGTGCTCGACCACGTGCTCGCCACGCCTGAAACGCAGGCTTCCGCGGCGACGGTGCACGGCTACTGCGCGCGCCTCGCGTGCCGCCCGCACCCCCTCGACCAGCCCACCGCGGAGTACGCCGTCGTCTCCGACCACTGCCCGGTGACGGTCGACATTCCCTGACAGGGTGCTACCGTGCGCGCCCCCCGGGTCGTCCGCGGGGAGGATGTGTCTGTCATGCTCATCGAAGAGATCCGCAAGCGTCGCACGGAGGCCTTCAAGGCCCGCGACATGGTCACCAAGGAGGTCCTCAACGTCGCCCTCGGCGAGATCGACACCATCGCGGCGCGCGCCGGCCGCGAGGCGACCGACGAGGACTGCCTCGGGGTGATTCGCAAGCTGGTGAAGTCCAACGAGGAGACGCGCGCCGCCGCGACCGACGAGGCCCAGCGCGCCACGCTCACCCGCGAGCTCGAGGTGCTCGCCTCGCTGCTCCCGCGCACGCTCGACGTGGGCGAGGTGGTGGCCGCGCTCGCCCCCGTGGCCGACGCCCTCCGCGCCGCGGCCAACGACGGCCAGGCGACGGGCGTCGCGATGAAGCACCTGAAGTCGCTCAACGCCGTGGTCGACGGGAAGGTCGTCTCGCAGGCCGTCCGCCAGGTGCGCGCGGGCTGATTCCTGCACGGGATTTCGCGCCGCCGCCGCGGGGATGGGGGCGACGGCGGCGCGGGAGTTCTGGTACCGTCCACGCCCAATGAGTGGCACAGAGCGACCGCGCATCGGCGTGGCAGGCCTCGGGATCATGGGCTCGGGCATGGCGGCCAACCTCCTCCGCAAGGGCTTCCCCGTCGCGGTGTGGAACCGCACGCGCAAGGCCGCCGACACGCTCGCGACGCTGGGCGCGAAGGTGGCCGCGACGCCGCGCGCGCTCTCCGAGCAGAGCGACGTGATCGTGACGTGCCTCTCGACGCCGACCGTGGTGGCCTCGGTGGCGACGGGCCACGATGGCCTCCTCTCGGGGGTTCACCCCGGGATGAAATGGATCGACACCAGCACCATCGGCCGCCCCACCGCGCTGGCGATGTCCGAGGCGGCGAAGAAGTACGGGGTGGAGTTTCTCGAGGCGCCGGTGACGGGCTCGAAGCAGGGGGCGCGCGACGGCACCCTGGTGATCATGACGGGCGGCGCGTGGGAGACGCACCTGGGGTGCCTCCCGGTGCTCGAAGCCATCGGCTCGAAGGTGATCTACGTCGGGCCGCTCGGCACCGCCGCGGTGATGAAGCTCATCGGCAACACGGTGATCTCCTTCATGCTGGAGGGCCTCGCGGAGGGGGCCACGCTCGGCGCGCGGGCGGGCATCTCCATCGACAAGATCCTCGAGGTGGTGCAGGCCTCGGGCTTCGCCTCACCCTACTGGACCTTCAAGGGCGGCGCGATGGCCCGCCGCGATTTCGACCCGCACTTCACCGTCAACCTCCTGCACAAAGACCAGTCGCTCGCGCTCGCCGAGGCCGCCTGGTACCGCGTGCCGATGCCTGGGCTCGCGGCGATCCACCAGGTGACGGCGACGGCCCGCGCGCTGGGCTACGGCCACGAGGACATCGCCGCGCAGGTGAAGGCCGTGGAGACGCTCGCCGGGGCTCCCGAGGGGCGATCGAGCGAGCGCCCGTCCGAGCTGCCCTGAGCGCCTACGCGTCTCCCACGCGCCTCCGCCCCCGGCTCACGATCTGATCGACGTTCGCCCGCGACGTCCCCCACGCCTTCGCGATCACCTCACGGGCCTCGCCGCACGCATCGGCCACCAGCACCGCCCGCTCCCGCGCGCCCATCCCCGCGAGGGCGCCGCGCGCATCGACCGCGTACACAGCCCGCGTCTCCTCCTCGTCGAGGGGGCCCTCCACGTACTCACCATCGCCCTCCTCCCGCAGCGTGAGGCGCTCGCCGCGGAGCCACGACAGCGCCGTCCGCCGCAGCGCCACGCGGAAGTACGCGCGGGGCGTCGTCGCGCCGGCCACCTCGCGCAGCCGCCGCGTGATCACCTCCGCCGCGAGGTCGTCGCGGCGCGCGTCGTCGAGCGTGCGAAAGCCCCGCAACGCCTGGCGCCCCTCCCGCAGCGCGAGTGCGTAGAGCGCCGCAAACCCGTCGCCCTCCCACGGCGCCGTCGCCGCCCGCACCGCCTCGGCCGCCTCCTGCCATGCCTCGGTCGACAAGCCTGTCCCCACACGCTGACGCATCGCGCACCGCTCCTTCGATCGACCCGCCGCACCGCCCGCCGGTGCGCCTGTCGTCGCGATCTGGAGAGTGCAACCGTGATGCCGCCATCGACAGACGGCTTTTCTGCGTGGTGGTTCGTGCTGGCTGTGTCGATCATCACCATCTGGCGAACCATAGCTATCCAGATGGAGATCATCGGAGATTCGTCTGTCAGAACGCCCGAGGCACGAGCGTCCCCCCCTCGTGCGACCCACCACCCACTGGCAACGCGCGCTCTGCGTCGGCGACTGCGTCGTCGCGGCGGTGCGCGGTGGTGCGACGCTCACCTTCGTCTGGGGGACGGTCGTCGAGGCCATCGAGGGATCGACCCACGTCCGCGTCCTCCGCCGCTCCGCCGACCGGCCCGGCGGCGTCGAGGAGCGCATGCCCCGCGCGGCGGCGGTGTTCCCGGTGTCGAGCGAGCGCTTCGAAGCGGCGCGGCGCGAGGGGTGGCCTTCAGAGCGGCGCGCGGTTCACGCGCTCGTGGGGATGGTGCTGGGCGGGCGCGCGTGACCTGCGATCAACGCCCCGCCGCGCGCAGCTTCTCCGCGTAGCGCCGCCACCGCTTGTCGAAGGCGTTGCTCGCGTTGTGGAGCGACCGCGGATCGCTCGCCCCCTCCAGCAGGTTGCGCGCGGCGATGTAACGCCACGCGTCGGCGTTGGTCGTCGTCGCCTCCTTCGCCTCCAGCAGAAAGCGCAGCTCCCACCGCTCCACCTGCGACAGCCCCACCCACTCCCCCGGGAGCACCTGCGCCTCCACCGTCGCCCACGCCTCGCGCTCGGCGCCTGGCGCATCCACCAGCGCCGACCAGCGGGCCGTGAGCTCCGCGAGCTCGGCCTCGACGTGCGCCTGCGTGATGACAACCGCGGGGCGTTGCTCGGACGATCGCTTCCCGCCGCCCCGGGCCGCCCACGCCCGCATCGCGAGCCGCTCCGCCGACTGCATCACGTCTCGGTGATTCCAGGGCCACGCGCTCGTCGCGGCGAACACGTGCGCCATCAGCCGCTGCCGCGCGGCCTGCTCGAAGCTGAAGCGCGCGTGCTCACCTTGCACGCTGGGGTAGTGCCCCTCCAGCGCCTCCAGGTGGTGGTGATACGCGCTCACGATCCGGTGACGGGCCTCGGCGAGCGCCGGCAGCGCCACCCGGTGCGTCGACAGACGACCGAGGAGGTCGAGGCGGAAGGTGCCCGCGCGCGCCATCGCGAGGAGGTCGCGGTTGGTCCCCGTGATGAGGCGAACCTCGACGGGCTTCGCGTCATCGTCGCCCAGCGGACGCACCAGACGGGTGCGGGTGCGCGGCTCGACGTCGAGCACGGTGAGCAGGTGTGACTGGAGCTCGAGCGGCAGGTCGCCGATCTCGTCGAGGAAGAGCGTCCCCTCGTGCGCCGAGCGAAACGCCCCCTCGCGCGGCTTCCCCGCGCCGGTGAAGCTCCCCTTCGCGTGGCCAAACAGCTCCGACGCCAGCAGCTCGCGCGAGGTCGCCGCCGCGTTGATCGCCACGAACCTCCCCTTGCGCAGGAAGGTCTTCGCCCACGCGTCGTGGAGGCGCTGCGCCGCGTGCGTCTTGCCCGCGCCCGTGGGGCCTTCGAGGAGGACGTTCCACACCGCGGGGGCGGCGCCCAGGAGGCTGAGGGCGGGCTCGGCGCTGACGGCCCGCGCGGGGCCTCTCCAGACGGAGAGCGCTCCCTCCGCGGCGTCGTAGAGCACCGACACGCGCGCGCCGAGGCCGTCGAGGGCGTCGAGGGCCGCCGCCCACAGCGCCGAGGTCCCCGTCGCCACCGACACCACGAACTCCGTCTCCCCGAGACGTCGCACCTCCTCCTGGGCCATCGCCGTCACGGCCGCCCGAACCGCCGCCTCGACTGAGCGGGTCGCGTGCGCGTCACCTGGCGCGGCGAGCGTGAGGGGCCATTTCCGCGGCTGGATCCCCTTGTGCAGCCGACCCAGGTCGTGCGCCAGCGCCTCGGCGTGGCCGGCGGAGACCGCGTCGGCCGCGTCGTACAGGAGCGCCACCCGCGTGACGCCAACGAGCTCCTTCAGGCGGAGGGACGCGAGCGCCGGGCGCTGGTCGCCGCGCTCGGGGGCGTTGCGCACGTTGCCGACGAAGGTGACGAAGAAGCGGCGGGCTTCGGGCGGTGGGGCTGAGGTCGCCATCGCGGCGACGATACCGCAACGCTCTCCAGACGGAGAGCCCTGCGGTCAGATGTCGAGGTTGCGCGCGTTGAGGGCGTTCTTCTCGATGAAGTTGCGGCGGGGCTCGACCTCGTCGCCCATGAGGAGCGTCATCACCTGGTCGGTGAGGGCCGCGTCCTCCACCTTCACGCGCAGCATCACGCGGCGGGCCGGGTCCATGGTGGTCTCCCAGAGCTGCTCGGCGCTCATCTCGCCGAGGCCCTTGTACCGCTGGATGGCGGTGCCCTTGCGGCCCCGCGCGTCGATGAAGCCGTAGAGCGCGCCGCCGTGCGCCGCCGGGTGCTCCCGGTCGCCGTCGACGATGGTCCAGGGCCCGGCGCCGACGCGCTCGCGCACGTACGACTCCACCCGCTCCAGCTCGTGCAGCTCGCTCCCCGCGAGGAAGCCGTGGGAGATCACCGTCGTGCGGCCCGCCGTCCCGTTGCGGATGCGCACCAGCACGCGCTTGCAGCCGTGGTCGTGGTCGTCCTCGACGGTGTACCGCAGGGGCGCCACCTCGGGGTCGTAGGTCTGCGTGTAGGCGGCCACCGTCTCCATCGCGGCGGCGATGGCGGCCTCGTCCTTCAGCGTCTCCTGCGTAAAGGCCCCCGTGCGCGCGACGGCCTCCACCACCGGCGGCTCGCAGCGCAAACGCATGCGCTCGAGCACCGCGGCGCCCTTGTGCAGTTCGAAGGCCGCGTCGCGCAGGGCGTCGTCGCGGAGCTCGCCGCTCGGGCCGCGGAGCACCAGCCCCTCGGTGCCCGAGCGGATGACGTAGCGGGCGAGGGCCTCGTCGTCCTTGACGTACTCCACCTTCTTGCCGCGCCGCACGCCGTAGAGGGGCGGCTGCGCGATGTAGAGGTAGCCCTTCTCCACCAGCTCGGGCATCTGCCGGTAGAAGAAGGTGAGGAGCAGCGTGCGGATATGACTTCCGTCAACATCAGCATCTGTCATAATGCAAATTTTGTGGTAGCGCAGCTTCTCCAGGTCGAGGCGGGGCCCCGAGGAGACGCTGTCGTCGTCGCCGCGCACCTCGTTCTTGATCGTGACGCCGAGGGCGGTGATGAGCGTGCCGATCTCCGCGTTGGAGAGCATCTTCTCGAAGCGGACGCGCTCGACGTTGAGGATCTTGCCGCGCAGCGGGAGGATGGCCTGGTACTTCCGGTCGCGGCCCTGCTTCGCGGAGCCGCCGGCGGAGTCGCCCTCGACGATGTACAGCTCGCACGCGGCGGGGTTGCGCTCCTGACAATCAGCGAGCTTGCCCGGCAGCGAGGCGGCGTCGAGCACGCCCTTGCGGTTGATGAGCTCGCGGGCCTTGCGGGCGGCCTCGCGGGCCTGCGCCGCCAGCACGCAGCGCTCGATCACGCGCTTCGCCACCTGGGG
>JBILLV010000396.1:0-7796 GCA_044375895.1 Polyangiales bacterium
GCTGCTGGTGCAGGCGTTTCGCGACGACGCGGCGACGCGCGCGATGGCCGTCCCCGCGATGCGGATGGCCGCGGTGGCGCAGGTGCCGATGGGCGTCGCGATCGTGCTGGCGCAGTGCCTCCGCGGAGCGGGGGCGACGCGGGAGGCGTTCGCGGTGGCGACGGCGGGGTCGTTCGCGGTGCGCATCGCGGCGACGACGCTGTTCGTGCGGGCGATGGGTCTCGGGCTCGCGGGCGTGTGGGCGGGGAGCGCGTGCGACTGGGTGGTGCGGGCGGCGCTGTGCGTGTGGCGGTGGCGCGCGGGGAAGTGGGCGAAGGCGCGGGTGTAGGGAGCGGCTTCGACCCGCAGTGCGCGTGGACGAGCGGCCCACGCGCAGAGACCCCGTCAGCGGGTCATATCGGCGAGGGCGGAGAGGGAGGGGGCGAAGAAGTAGCCGCCGCCGCGCGTGGTGACCCAGGCATCCGGGACGGTGCAGCGCGCGGCGCGACCGTCAGGCAGTACACCCAGGGAGAGCGCGCGCGGTGCGCCCGGCTGCGGCCGCCCCAGGAGCGCATCCTGACCGCTCCCGCTGCGCGGCGCGTCAGGGTCCATCATCATGCCGCGCTGGATAAACTCGAACTGCCGCTCGATGGACGCCTGGTAGCATAGAAACATGAGCCCACGTTCGACGCCGGGCGCGTCGGCGATCGGCGCATCGAAGGTCGACCCGCTGAGGGGGCCGTAGGGGACCGAGCGGCGCAGGATGACACGCCCGAGGTTCTTCTCGCGCGAGAGCGTCGCGCCCGTGGAGGGTGACCGGCCCGTGTCGTCTCGGGGGTTCGCCTTCCGGATGTGGGCGCTGAAGGGACACCGGAGTCCGTCGGGGTCGCCGAGGGCGGGGGGCGCCGCGCCGGGGCCGCAGTCATTGGGGGTCATGGGTGCGTGGAGCGGCCGCGACGGCTGCCGATAGCGGAAGTCGTTGTACTCACACGGCGATGTGCCGAGGCCGATGTCGTCGTGGTTCGCGCGGAGCACGGGCGCCCCGCCCGGCCAGCGACCGAGGAGGCGTGACGCGACCAGCGCGGGCGCGACCTGCAGCTGATTCGCGGCGTCCCGTACGAAGGCGTGCATCGCTCCGACGTGCTGCTGAAGAACCCGCGCGACGAGGTACGAGCCGTTGCGCAACCAGGACGATGCGCCGGGCGCCAGCCCCGTGAGAACAAGGTCGGGCGCGGCGAGCAGCTGCCCCGGTGCGCCTTCGCCGCGGTTGCGCGCGTTGCGCCGCCCGGTCACCGCGCGCCGAGCGCCCGAAGCGGTGATGAACCAGCCACGGAGACCGGGCTGCGTGCGGCCGTCGGCATAGCCGAAGTGCTCCCTGCCGCTGAGCGCGGAGGCGTCGCCGCGAAGCTCGTGGAGCACTTGGGCGCCCTCGAGCGCGGCGAGGGTGGCTGCGACGAAGCTGTCGAGCACGGTGCGATCGTCGCTGGCCAGCACCAGCAGCACGTGGACCTCCGCAGCGCCCACCTGCCACCTCGTGGGCGCTGCCGAACCCGTGTCACCGAGCGTCGTTGCGCGCGCGAGCATCCCTTCGACGAAGGCAGGGTCGGCGTCCGCGGTCGCCACGGGCACGCCGAGGGCAGACAGGCCCGCGTGAGTGAACGCGACGTGGAGCCATTGCAGGTTGGCCGCCTGAGCCGACCGCGCGGCGGCGACACCGCGCATCGACGGTACCCGTGGGAGCAGCGCCGCGAGCGCGGGCTTGAACGCGTCCACGTCCGTGACGCGGGCGAAGATGTGGTGCTGGTGGGGTTGGGCGAATCCAGGGATCACGTTCCCCTGCACGTCACCTGCGTTGATCTCGGGTTCGGCCGGGAAGAACAGCGAGTCCGGGGGAGCGAGGTCATAGGGAATGGGCGGCACGGCGGGCTTCCTTTTGCGCGTGGGCGGTCGCTCACACCTGCCACGGGTGCTGGAGGGTGAAGGCGGTCGACTCGGGTACGCTGTACGCGCGCGCGACGCGCTGACCCGACCACAAGGGCTGCGCGCGGACGGCGGCGTCGAGGTCCTTGGCGAACTGCACGTGGTCGAGGGCGTACCCCGGTTGGAGCGCGAGAAGCTGCGGCGTGAAGAGGCCCATGCGACAGTAGCCATCGCGGGTGGCAGAGAGCATTTGCACGTGCGGTCCCACGGCGGGGCGGGCGCGCGCGGCGGTGCGGCGCGAGAGCGCGTGGTCGAAGCCGCGGATTCGCTGGGCGAGCTTGCCGCCGAGGACGTCGACGACGAGGTCGCGGTGGGGGCCGACGAGCGTCCAGCGGCTCAATCCGCGCGGGTCGTCGTCGGTGACGAGCCCTTCCGAGAACGCGCTGGTGAGGACGCTGTCGCGGATGGCCTTGGGGGCGAGCTGGATGCGATGGCGTGTCTGCGGCGCGACGTAGGCTTTGGAGTTGAACTCCGCCACGGTCGCGGGCCAGCGTCGGTCGGGGAGCGCCGCCCGGTAGGCCGGGAGGTTGGCCACGAACGCGAGCTCGGCGACATGGAACGGGAGGAGGCGATCGAAGCGCTTCGCGTAGGCGAGCGACACCTCGACCGAGTCACGCCCGCGCTCGAACCAGTCGAGGTAGGCGCGCTCGATGAGGCTCGGCAGCGGACGACTGGGGAGCGGCGCCGACCAGCTGACGGGCGTTCCCGGCGACACCTGCGCCTCGAGCAGCGGGCTGTCGAGTCCGTCCGACATCCCACCCGCGTAGCACGCGTCGAGCAGCACCAGGACGCGCGTGCCGGGCTTGAACAGCGCGTACAGCCCGATCAGCTCGTCGTCGAGGAAGGGGCGTTCATAGAAGGCGAGGGCGGCGTTGAAGAAGCTCACCGTCGTGGCGCTCGAATCCTCCGTGAGCGTCGGCGCACGGAGGATGGTGCCGTGTCCCGAGAAGTACAGTACGACGAGGTCGGCCGACGTCGCGGTGGCGGCGACGGCGGCGACGGCGCTTCGAAAGGCGGCGGCGGTGGCCCCGACGCCGGCGAGGGACGCGCTCACCGTGAAGCCCTGGGCCGTCGCCTGGGTCTTGACCGCGAGCGCTTCGTTCTCTGCGCCTGCCAGCGAGAAGACGGTGCCGGCAGCCCCGTACGGTCGGCCATCGACGAGCGATGCGCCGACGGTGATGATGTATCCCCTAGCCATGATCTCTTCCCTCCTCTTGTGCGGCGGCTCGCGATGGGCGACCGCGATCAGACGTGTGCGTGGGCCTCCGGCGTGTTCGCCTCGGGCGGTATCTCCCCGGGCGGCACCCGCGGCAGGACCGCGTAGAACTCCACCCCCGGCCCCTCGTTCGGCGCCCCCACGCTCAACCAGCCGTTGTGGCGAATGAGCAGCACCCGCGCGACGCCGAGCGCGATGCCGTAGCCCCGGTAACGCCGCGACGTCTCGACCTCGCCGAGCTCGCCATCGAGGGCGAGCGACCGCTCGATGCGCGCCAGGGCCTCCGGCCGAGCCTCCGGCGCCACCCCGCGGTCACGGATCGTCACGCGGTAGAACCACGGCCCCAAGGGGGCGCCCGTCACTTCGAGCGGCATCTGCGGCGCCTGCAGCGCGCCGTTGGTGAGCAGGTTGGCGAAGGTCGACGCGTGCCCCTCGGTGGCGTACACCGTCGCGGGTTCGAGCGTCATCGAGGGCTCGCCGACGACAGCGACGCCGTGGGTGTCGAGCGTCGCCGCCGCCTCGCGCCAGGCACGGGCGAAGAGCGCGGACACGTCCTCGGGGGCGAGCGGGTCGCCGCGGCGGAGGGCGCTGGCGTGCGTGTCGGACATCGCGAGGATGCGCGTGGCGGACGTCCGCGCGATGTCGAGCATCTCCCGAAGCGCGGCCGTCGAGGCCGGCTCGTCGGGACGCGGGTCGAGGGCCGCGAGCCGCTCCGCCTCGTCGAGCGAGATGCTCAGCGCGGAGAGGGGTGAGGCGACGTCGTGGGCAAACTTGACCGAGGAGAGCCCCGACGTCATCAGCCGCGCGGCGCGGGCCAGCACCTCACGCTCCTTGCGGAAGACCGCGAGCTGGCGGTTGAGGTCGCGGACCTCGCGGGCGCGGAGGTCGCGGTCACGATTCTGCCGACCGATGGTGGCGATGAGGCCCTGCGTGAGCACCACCAGCCCGACCTGGACCGCGGCGAACACCAAGAAGCCCCCGCGCGCCGGGAGCAGGTGGGCCGCCACCTCGGGCCGCACCGCCCAGAGTGTGAAGAGGCCCAGGTCGACGACCGCCGCCGGCGCGAGGTACTGCCAGCGCAGGAGCACGCTGTCGTAGAGGTAGCGCGTGTCGTTGAAGACCCACGCGAGGAGCGCCGCGAGCCCGAGGAGCGAGAAGAAGTCTCCCACCATCAGGCAGACGACGTAGAGCCAGGTGAGGTGCGCGGCGCCCTGCAACGTGAGCAGCTGCCAGAAGCGCACCCGGTCGCGTGCGAGCAGCGGGCGGCGCGTGGACACCGTCAGGGTGGAGGCGACCGCGAGCAGCACGAGCGACACCGCGACGCCCCAGCTCCCGAGCGACGACCACTGACCGGTGAGCGCGCGGTGCGTCGCGAACGCCAGCGCCGATGCGAAGGCCGACATCGCGATCGCGGCGGCGATGTTCTTCGGGGCGAAGCCGTCTTCGAGGGAGGCGACGGCCTCGGGGTCGTTGAAGACATCCGCGGGACCTGGAAGGCCAGGCATCGGCGGCGAGGACGGCGGTCGGGTGGCGACGACGTCGAGCTCCGATCTCGCCTCGATCATGGGAGCAGCACCTCGACGGCGAGCGCCTCGCCGACCGTGAAGGGGGCAGCCGTCGGCCAGGCGGCGCGCGCGTGTTGGCACGCTTCACGGAAGCGTCGTGCCGCCTCGCCGTCGCCGGGTGCCTCCCGCGCGAGCTCGCGCAGCTCCCACGTCCTCCCATACGCGAAGGCCCACCGCTCGACCTCCATCAACCGAGCGCGCGCCCCAGGGGAGTCGTCGAAGGTGAGCCAGAGGGGGAGGCAGCAGAGGAGGCATTGCATCCCCGAGGCGAGGTCGACGCGCTCGTCGCTCCTGGCGGGCGCGGCCTGGCCGGTCACCATCCGACCGAACACCGTCGTCGCCCGCGTCGCGGCGGCGGCGCCACGGAGCGGCGGCGGAAAGGAGCGATGGATGCCACCGATCACGCAGCCCGCCAGCACTGCGGGCATGCAGAAGAGGGCGGCGGGCGGGATGGACGCCGCGAGCGCGAGCGGGGCGCGCCCGCGCGCGAGGTCTTCGGTGGCGTCGGCGAGGTTGTCGGCGAGGTCGATCATCACCTGCGCGGCGTCGAGCACGGCGCCGCAACGGTCGACCATCTCGTCAGGCAGGCCCACGGCGCGCGCGATGGGCTCGATGAGGGCGCGATGCGTCACGCCTCCGCGTGCGGCGATGGAGGCGTCGGTCGCCGCCATCACCGAGCCGACCCAGCCGTCAACGGGTGGTTCGAGCGCAGAGAAGAGGGCGCGTGTGCTGGCGTGCTGCACCGTGCGGTGCCGGGGGTTGATGGGCATGCGCGGCGGTCCGCGGGAGGGCGTCAGGGGATGGGTTGGTTGGGCGCTTCGAGGTCACGCAGGAGGACTCGGACCTGATCGGTGAAGGGGAGCGCCTCCGTCGACAGGGTGAGGTAGCGGGAGTAGGCGGTGAGCGCCTGCGCGAGCTCGGTGTCGACCGCCGCGGCCTGCTCCGGAACGTTGAGGTCGACCCCGAGGAGCGCGGCGATGCCGTCACGCGCCTTGGGCGAGAGCGTCGGCTGCCCGTCGGGCGCCACCATGAAGACGAGGAGACCGATGCGCTCGAACACCTTGAGCAGATCGGCGTTGAGGAAGAAGGCCACGAGGTCGTGCGGGATTCCAGTCTCGCGGGTGGGCGTCGGCGCACCCTGACCCGGTGGCGAGCCGATCACGATCGTCGCGCCTGACATGGGAAGAGGCACCGTGATGGTTTCGCTCGGGGGCGTGGGCGGCACAGGAGGTGTGACAGGCCCATCCCCAGTGGGTTCTTTAGTCTCCATGTTCTACACGCTACATGACCGTCGGGGCTCGCATCCAGCGGAATCTTGCGCCCCGCACCTCCGTGGGAACCGCCCTCCCCCGGTGCCCGTCTACGCCGTCAGATACCGCGCGCAGAGGCGCTCGAGCGCGGTCGCGAGCGTGCCGTCGGTGAGCGCCTCGGGGCGCTCGAAGATCGCCGTGTGGATCGCGGCCTCCACGGCGCTCCCGAGGACCATCGCCGCCAGCGCGGGCTCGACCCCAGGGGCGAGCTCGTGGCGTCGCGCGCCGAGCACGTCGCGGAGGATGGCCCGTCCCTCCGCGGCCACGGCGCGCACCTTCGGGTGCTGCCCGAGCGCGGGGACGTACGTGAGCATCCAGCGGTAGAGCGCGGGGTCGCGGCCGTGACGCTCGACGAGCGCGGCGACGCCCTGCGCGATGGCCTGCGCGAGCGGGAGGTGCGCGCACGCCGCGAACACCGCCCGCATCGCCGCGAGGTCGTGCTGCGCCTCGCGCTCGATGAGCGCCGCGAGGAGCGCCTCCTTGCCGGGGAAGTACTGGTACAGCGACCCGATGCTCACGCCGGCCACCTCGGCGATGTGGTTGGTGGTGGCCTGGTGGAGCCCCGCCTTCGACACAACGCGAGCCGTCGCCTCCAGGATGGCGTCGATCATCGCGCGGGAGCGCTCTTGTTTCGCTTGTTTTCGCGGTGCGACGGCCATGGCAGAACGCGAGTACCCCGGAGGATCGCGCCGACGGTATACCAGCGCAGCGCCTCCGACTCCAACCGAGGCGCGCGAGGTCGAGTCATGGAACAACGCATCCTGGTGGTGGGCGGCGGCATCGGCGGGCTCGTGCTGGCGCGGGCGCTGGCGCAGCAAGGCGTCGCGGTCGACCTGATCGAACGAGCCCCCGCCCTGCGCGCGCTCGGGGCGGGCATCACCCTCGGGGCCAACGCGATGCGCGCCCTCGGCGCCATCGGCCGCGCGGACGCCGTCGCCGCGCGCGGTCGGGTGATGGTGAGCGGCGCCATCGCCTCGCGCGACGGGAAGACGCTCTCGTGCACGCGCTTCGACGCGCTCGCGCCGCGCCATGGGGACGCCCACGCGATTCACCGCGGGGCCCTCCACGAGGCGCTCGTCGCGGACCTCGAAGCCGCGGTGAACGTGCGCTGCGGTACCACGCTCAGCGCTCTCAACGACCTCGGCGACGCGGGCGTGGAGGTGCAGCTCTCCACGGGAGCGAGCGCGCGCTACCGCGCGGTGATCGGCGCCGACGGGCTGCGCTCCGCGGTGCGCACGATGGTGTTCGGTGCGAACGAGCCCACGTACGCGGGCTACACCTGCTGGCGCTGGACGGGCCTCGTCCCGGGGGGAACGCCGGCGATGGTCGAGCAGTGGGGGCGCGGGGCGCGCGTCGGGCTGGTTCCGCTGGGGCGCGACGAGGTGTACGCGTTCTTCGTCGCGGATGCGCCGCGGGGGACGCCCGCCGACCCCGCGGAAGCGCGCGTCGAGCGGGTGCGGGCGCGCTTCGCGGACTTCGGCGGCGAGGTGCCGCGGGTGCTCGCCGCGATGCCCGACGGCGAGGCCCTCCTCCATCACGACATCGAGGAGGTGGAGCAGTCGCCGTGGTGCCGCGGGTCGGTGGCGCTCCTCGGCGACGCGGCGCACGCGATGACGCCAAACTTCGGCCAGGGCGCGGCGATGGCCATCGAAGACGCCGTGGTGCTCGCCCGTGAGCTCGTGGCCCACCGCGAGGCCCCGGCCGCACTGCGCGCGTACGAGGCGCGGCGTCGTCCGCGGGTGGAGG
>JBILLV010000397.1:0-7790 GCA_044375895.1 Polyangiales bacterium
CGCCGCGCGAACACCGTGTTGATCGAGCGCGCGAAGGCCTCCCCCAGCGTGACGCACTCGCGGTCGCGGCGCGGATCGGCGACGAGGTCGGCGGGCATCAGCCGATGGAAGCCGCCCGAGAAGCAGGTGGTGGCGTCGGCGGGCATCCCGTGGGCGAGCAGCGCCGAGGCGGTGACCACCTTGAAGACGCTCGCCGCCGGGGCCTCGGCGCCTCGTGCGAGGTCGCGACCGCCGCCGCCCTGGGAGGCCCACACGAGCACGCGCCCGGTGGCCGTGTCGAGCACCACCACGCTGGCCTGGGGCATGGCGTGGCGGGCGAGGAGGTTCACCGTCGCGCGCTGCCAGGCGGGTTCGAGCGTGAGCTGCGCGGTGCGGCCGTCGGCGAGCTGGGCGTGGTAGCGCCCGTCGGCTCCGAGGCGCGCGGCGGCGGGGTTGAAGCCCGGCACCACCCCGCGGATCTCCGGCGAACCGGCGCGCCCCGCGGCCCCGCCCAGCCCCGGCGGACGCGCGGACGCCACCAGCAGCCCCTCGCGCCGACGGGGGGCCCCGCGGTGGGTGACGGCGACCACGGGGAGCGCGACTCCGACCATTCCCATCACGACCAGCACGCGGGTTCGAATCTTCACGGGGCGAGCGGTAGCGAATTCTGTGGAGTCGGGTCAACTTTCGCACAAGCGCGGCGGGCGCTTCGTGTTGGCGCGCTCGTGGCGGTAGACTCCGCGGTTGTGTCCGACGACCCGATCACCAGCCCGCACCGCGCGATCGGCCCCTCGCTGCGTCCGAGCAAGATGCCGATGCTTCAGGAGGCCTGCCTCGTGGTGCTGTACGGCGAGTCGATCGGTCGGCGAATCCCCCTGCGCGACGGCGTGCTGGTGATTGGTCGCGCGGGCGACGTCGACCTCCAGTTTGAAGACGAGAGCGTGTCGCGCCGGCACTGCCGCATCGAGCCCGTGGTCGACCCCGCGGGCGCGCAGCGGTGGCAGGCGGTCGACCTCGGCAGCACCAACGGGACCTTCGTCAACGACCGCACGGTGAGCTGCGTGGCGTTGCAGCACGGCGACCGCGTGCAGGTGGGCCGCACCATCTGCAAGTTTCTCGGGAGCGGCCACATCGAAGCAGCCTACTACGAGGAGATCTACCGCCTCGTGACCACCGACGGGCTCACGGGGCTCGCCAACCGCCGCGCCTTCACCGAGACCATCGCCCGCGAGTTCGGGCGCTCGGTGCGCTACGGGCGCCCGCTGAGCATCATCATCATCGACATCGACCACTTCAAGACGCTCAACGACACGCACGGCCACCTCGCCGGCGACGCGGGGCTGCGCCAGCTCGGCCACCTGCTGCGCGCCAACCTCCGCCGCGAGGACTTCGTCGGACGCCTCGGCGGCGAGGAGTTCGCCGTGCTGCTGCCCGAGATCGACCTGCCGGGGGCGCGCCTGGTGGCCGACAAGATCCGTCGGCTGACGGCGGAGCGCTCGTTCGACTACGACGGCACGGCGATGCGCTTCACCGTGTCCGCTGGCGTGGCGACGCGGGAGGCGGTCGACCGCGAACCCGACGAGCTCGTCCGCCGCGCCGACCAGTATCTCTACGTGGCCAAGCGCGGCGGGCGCGATCGCATCGAGGGGTGAGGCTTCAGCCGGGGGTGACGATGCCGCCCTGGGCCGGGACGACGATGAAGACGGGGCGCGTGTCGACGACCGTGCCGCCGCGGCCGAGCACGTCGATGGTGGCGGTGAAGAGCCGCGCGGTGGTGCCGCCCTCGACGAAGTCGTTGTAGAAGTCGGCGCGGAAGGTGACGCGCGTCGTCGGCGAGACGTTGAAGAAGGTGGTCGCGTCGAGGCGGTCGAAGCCCGTGGGCATCCCGGGGTCGCCGCGCAGCGGGGTGACGGCGCGGATGAAGTTGGCCGTGGTGCGTCCCATCGGGAGGCCCATCGCCATCGCGTCGGGCGTGACGCGGGTGGTGATGTCCTGGCGCGACTGGCCGGCGATGGTGGCGATGGCGTCGACGACGGCCGCCGACACGCCCGAGACGCCGTCGCGCCCGGGGCCGAACACGATGGGCGAGCCCATGCCGTTGAGCGTGCGGGTCATGCGGGCGACGACGGAGGCGTTGCGGTAGGTGCGCCCCTCGACGCCGTCGCCCACGTCGATGCCGATGAAGAACGCACCGCGGCGGTTGTAGGCCGCGATGAGCTCTGAGCACGTGCGGCCGATGCCGCCCGGCGTGGTGGGCGAGCCCGCCGCGCAGCCGTCGTACCAGTTGGCGTCGGAGGCGAGGACGACGATGGGCACGCGGCCGTCGTTGAAGCAGCCCCAGCCGAAGCGCTCCGTGCCGCGCGCGCCGCAGTCGCGCATGAGGTTGACGGCGGGGACCCAGCCGTTGCCGTTGGGGTCGTTGGCGTTGCGCACCGAGAGCAGCGCGGCGGGGTCGCTCTCGTGGCCGCGGGAGCCCGCGCCGTCGAGGATCTGGAAGGCGGCCTCGGTCTGGCACTCGGGCTCGTCGGCGCCGACAAACTCCATCATCGTCTCGTCGTCGATGGTGCGCATGGTGTCGAACGCGCGCTGGACGGCGGTGGCGTCGGCGGTGATGGGCTGGCGGATCCAGAGGGTGTAGTCACCCGCGGTGGTGGGCGGGGTCGGGCGGAGGCAACGCGGGTTGGACGACGGCGGCCCCGCGCGGCCCGGGCAGCCCTGCGGGGGGACGGGCATCGAGTCGAAGCTGCCGACCCCCATCTGCACGTCGGGGATGGCCCGCTGGACGCCGGGCACGATGACCGAGCGGAGGTTGGTGCGGAGGTTGGCGATGACCATCCCCATGCTCGACGAGTTGTCGACGAGGAAGAAGACGTCGGCCTGACGGATGCGCGTGGAGAAGGTGAACTCCCGAAACTCGTGCGGCCCCATGCGCCCGGGGGGGTAGTACGGGAGCACGACGTAGAGGGCGTTGGAGGGCGGGCCGCTCATGCGGTCGCGCGGGTTGGACATGGCCGCGCGCTCGATGAGGTCGGAGACGCCGTCGCCGTCGGTGTCGCCGCTGCACGGGTCGGTCATGCCCGTGCGCTCTTCGCGGTCGGTGAGGCCGTCGTTGTCGGAGTCGAGGTCGCGGAAGTTGGGGATGGTGTCGGCGGCGTCGGCGAGCGCGCCGTCGCAGTTGTTGCCCACCATGCCGCACGCGAGCATCATGCGCGAGGTGTCGAACATGGGGTACGAGCGGTCGGCCTCGACGCTGTCGGGGTAGCCGTCGTCGTCCGAGTCGGTGTCCATGAAGTCGGGCATGCCATCGCGGTCGGTGTCGACGCGGGGCGCCCCTTCGATGTCGTCCGAGAGGCCGTCGCGGTCGGTGTCCATGCACACCATCGTGGTGTCGGGGCGCGGCGGCACGTCGAAGGTGGGCACCTTGTCGGGGGTGGCGACGATGTCGGTCGCGGCATCGAGCGCCGCGACGTCAGGGGCGGCGTCGGGCGTGTCTTTGGGGGTGCTCGGCGGCGTCGACGACGAGCAGGCCGCGAGGAGCGCGGTGAGCAGCCACGGGATGGAGGGGAGCGACTTCTTCATGCGACCACCAGGGCAGAGGGAAGGAACGAGCCGCGCCGGTCTCCCGCGCGAGGGGGGAGACGACGGGCGTCACGTTCGATTCTCCTACAGGTGGCGCACCCGCGGGAAGCGCCATCCGCGCTTTGGCGTCACGGCGGGAGGGTCGACTCCTCGTCGACGACGGCGCGGAAGGCGTCCTCCGGCGAAGGGGCGTCGATGAGGCGCTGGCGGATGCGCCCGTCGCGCAAGAGCTTGGCGACCCGCGCGAGGGCGCGGAGGTGGTCGCCGGCGCTGTTCTCCGGGGCGAGGATGGCGACGAGGATGCGCACGGGGCGACGGTCGATGGACTCGAAGTCGACGCCGTCTGGGACGATGGCGATGGCGGCGACGAGGCGGGTGAGACCCGCGATGCGACCGTGAGGGATGGCCACCTCGTCGCCGACGCCCGTGGACTGCTGGGCCTCGCGGGCACGGAGAACGGGCAGGATCGACGCCGCCGTCTGACCCTCGAGGCCGCGCGACAGGAGGTCGGCGAGCGCGGTCAGGGCCTCGCCCTTGCCCGGCGCCTTCAACCCGGTGTCGATCCTGTCGCGGGAAAGCAGGTCGCTCAGTCGCATCGCGCCGCGAGGAGATACCTCTCTCGGGCGTCGGGTGTCCAGCGTGACGTGGCGTGTGGGCGTGGAGCGCGGAAGCGGAGACGGGGCGTTGGGGCAGGCGGGGAGTTGGGGCTACTCGCCGCCCTCAGAAC
Source organism: Polyangiales bacterium (assembly GCA_044375895.1). Classification (GTDB taxonomy): domain Bacteria; phylum Myxococcota_A; class Polyangia; order Polyangiales; genus CAISKJ01. The sequence continues at coordinate 4,286 of JBILLV010000397.1, forward strand.
CCGGCGCGTCGGGGGCCGACTGGAGGGCCACCGCGCGGGCGCCCTCGGCGCCCTTCTTGCCGCGGGCGACGGCGTCGTGGTGCTTCGAGATCTGGTGCTCGACCTTGTCGATCATGAGGTCGATGGACTTGTACATGTCGTCGCTGTCATGACGCGCCTGGTACTGCCGACCGGCGGAATGGAAGGAGATCTCCGCGACGTGCTGGTGCCGCTCGGCGGCGAGCGTGACGTGAGCGTCGAGCGGCTGCCGCAGGTATTTCTGCACGCGCTCCAGCTTGTCGTGGACGTATTCCTTCAGTGCGTCACTCGACGCCATGTGCCGGAACGTGATCGCGATGCCCATCGCGTCCTCCAACCGATGTCCCGCGGGGTGCATTCCTTCGCCCGGGGGATTCCGGCGCGGTGGTGACACCCGCAAGGACAGTGTCTGCCCGCCGATCTCCGACTGTCGCCGAGGGCGGGCGCTCGCCGACCCTTTTGTTGTAACGCCAACCCCCGCAGGAGGGAACCCCCATTGTCACGGAATGGTGAACTCCCCGTTGCGGACGGCGCGACGCGGGGCGTGAAGGGTGCGGGGGACGGACGGTGAGGCGGGGCGGGGCGGGGCGGGCGGAGGGGCGGTCAGTAGTACTGCTTGCGCTTGGCGCTCGACAGGATGCCGAGCATCTCGCGGTACTTGGCGACGGTGCGGCGGGCGATGAGCACCTTCTGCCCCTCCAGGCGCTTGACGATCTGCTCGTCGGAGAGGGGGTTTCGCACGTCTTCCTCGCTGATGATCTTCTTGATGGCCTGCTTGACGGCCTCGCTCGCGATCTCGGTGCCGCCTTCGACGGAGATGGAGCTGTTGAAGAAGTACTTGAGCTCGAAGATGCCGCGGGGCGTGTGGACGTACTTGTTGGTGGTAACGCGGGAGATGGTGCTCTCGTGCATCCCGACGGCCTCGGCTACGTCGCGGAGGATCATCGGCTTGAGGTACTCGATGCCCTTCTCGAAGAAGTCGCGCTGCTTCTCGACGATGCTCTGCGTGACCTTCACGATGGTCTTCTGCCGCTGGTCGATGGAGCGGAGAAACCAGCGCGCCGAGGTGAGCTTGTCCTGGACAAACTGCTTCGCCTTCGGGTCCTTCATCAGCGAGCGCGCCTGCATCTCGTTGATCTTGAGCTTCGGGAGGCCGTCGTCGTTGGTGGACACCACGTAGTCGTCGCCCACCTTGTGCACGTACACGTCGGGGGTGATGTACTGCGCGTCTTCCGTGGCGAAGTTGCGGCCGGGGCGCGGCTCGAAATGCTGGATGACCCGCGACGCTTCGTAGACGTCCGTCAGCTCACAGTGCAGCTCCCGCGCGATGGCGCCGAAGTTGCGCTTCTCCACGTGGTGCAGGTGCTTGTCGATCACCTGCCAGACGAGGTCGTCTTCGCCGTAGCCGAAGTGCTCGGCCTGGACGAGGAGGCACTCGCGGAGGTCGCGCGACGCGACGCCGATGGGGTCGAGCGTCTGGATGATCTTGAGCACCTCCTCGGCGTCCTCGGGGTCGAGGTCGCACTCGCGGGCGAGGTCTTCGATGGTGAGCGACAGGCCCGGCTCGGGCTCACCGCCAGCGGCCACCAGCGCGGCCGCCGCGGCGAGCTCCTTCGCCTCGGCCTCGAGCGCCGCGGGGGTCATCGAGTCGCGCGTGACGGCCTTGAGCGTGAGGTACCCGTTGTCGTCGAGGTTGCGCGCCACGAGCACCGCAAAATTGCGCTCGGCCTCGTTGAAGTTGGACAGCAGGATCTGCCACTCCAGGTGGTCGCTGAGCGTGCTGCGGCGGGTGAGCGTGGCCTCCAGGGACGGGAGCTCCTCGTTGTTGAGCCGACCCTGCGTCGGCAGCGGCGACTGGTTGGAGTACGCCTCGAGGAACTTGTCCCAGTAGTCCTCCTGCTTGGTCGCCTCCATCGCCGCGCGGTCTTCGTGCGACGTCGGGAGCGCCTCGCTCCGGGCTTCGAGGGCCGCGAGCTGGTCGATCGACGGCGTCTCGGCCACCTCGGCGGCGCGACGCTCTCCCTCGGGGCCATCGGCCTGGTCTTCGAGGATGGGGTTTTCCATCAGCTCGGCCCGCACCTGGTCGATGAGCTCGAGCCGAGAGAGCGCCAGCAGCTTGATCGCCATCTGGAGCTGCGGGGTCATCACCAGCGACTGCGACAGCTTGTGCTGCATCGACAGCCTGACGTCCATCACGCTTCTCCTGCTCTCCAGCGAAGGGATCGAGGCGCGCGCGCACGCCGAACACGGCGCGCACAGCGGTTGACCTTCATACTCACCCGCCGACTCTACCGCGGTCGGCGCCGCCTTTGCATTAGAAACCCGTCACCCGCGGCGTGCCGGTGTCTGCCGCCCGCGTCCGCACCTCGGGCGGCGCGTAGCGTTCGAGCTCGTCGCGGGCGACGTCGAGCGCGGCGGACAGCGCGTCATCGGGCGCGTCGACCGCGCGCGCGGCGCGGTCGGCAGCAGCCTCGATCCATGCGAGGGGGTCGCCCGCGGGGGCGGCGCCGTCGCTCGCGCTGCGCGTCGTGGCGTCGCGAGCTCCCTGCCCCGCGGCGTGGTCGAGCCAGAGGACGATCGGCGCGGTGAGGAGCTCCGCGGCGTGCTCGGGGGCGAGGCCCGCCGCGACGCCGAGTCGCGCGACGTCGCCGACCCGTCCGCGGAGCCCCGCGAGGCACCGCTCACGGGCCCTCCAGCACGTCTCGGCGACGGCGTCGGCGACGAGCGCGTCGCGGTCGGCGGCCCGCTCGTCGCCAAACGCGCGGAGCTGGTCGCGGAGGGAGACCTCGACCTCGCGCCGGAGGGCCGTGGCGGCGTGCGTCAGGGCCTCGCGCAGCGGCGGCAGCTCGTCGCCGAGGGCGCGCGCGGCGGCGACGCGGGCGCGGTGGCGGCGGTCGCGCCCTTCCCGCTCGGCGTGCGCCTCGTCGAGGAGGGCGCGCGCTCGACCGGCGACGCGGGCGTGCTTCCACGCGTCCCGCGCCGCGGTGAGGTTCGCGTCGAGGTAGGCCGTGAGGGCGACCCAGCCGCTCTCGCGGAGGCGCGCGGCGGCCACCTCCGGGTCGGGCTCGCGGAGGGCCGCGAGGGCGCCCCGTGCGGACACCGCGGCGACGCAGGGGGCGACGCCCGCGAGGCCGTCGTCGAGCACGCGGCGCACGGCCTCGCGCTCGGCCTCGGGCACCTGATCGACCTTGTTGAGCACGCCCACGATCGGGACGCCCGCCGCGGCGACCGCGGCGAGGGTCTCGGCCTCGCTGTGGCGACCGGCCTGACGCGCGTCGAAGAGCCAGAGGGCGACGTCGGCGAGCGCAAGGGCGCGGCGCGCAGCGTCGTCGTGGGCGGGGTCGCCGGAGTTGAAGCCCGGCGTGTCGATGAGCTCGAGGCGCGCGAGGGCGGGGAGCGGGAGCGAGACCTCGACGCGATCGATCTCGACGCCGGCCGCGCGGCGCCGCGCGACGGCCCGGGCGCCATCTTCGACGGAGGTCTCGCC
>JBILLV010000398.1:0-7774 GCA_044375895.1 Polyangiales bacterium
CGACGTGCGCTGCGGTGGCTTCGGACTCCCGGCGAGCCCGCGGCGCCTGCGGCAGTGGCTCGGCCTCGACGCGCCCTCGGTGCTCGACAAACGGATCCCCTACCAGCACGCCGGGGAGACGGTCTCGTGGCCGCTGTGGAAGGTGCGCGAGGTCGCGACCGAGGACGAGCTGGAGCACAACCAGGGCGTCCCGGCGTGCTTCGTCGACGCGCTCACCCCGGCGGAGCTCATCGCCTTCGCGGGCGAGCACACGCTCGAAGGGGACTCCGTCGGCAGCGTGCTGGAGTCACGGGTGATGCACGCGCTCGAAGCCCACGCCGCCGAGGCCGCGGAGTGGGCGCGGGGCTTCATTGAGGTTCTCGTGGGGCTTCGAAGCCCGGACGGCCCACACGCCCGCCCGGACGCCGTGGGCTACGACAGCCTCGGCCTCTACGACTGGGACACGCTCGCCGTCGTCACCCTGCTCCCGCTGGTGCGTGCGGGCGTCACGTTCGAAGCGCGCTGGGACGTGATCGCGCCGTTCTGCGGGCCGCGGGCGATCGTGCGCGAGATCCTGAAGGCGCTGCCGCCCGAGCGCTGTGAGGCGGTGCTGTACCGCCGCCTGACGACGGACTGGGGGGGCAACGCAGAGCGCGCGCTCAACGGCTTCAACGACGGCTACGTGCTGCTCGACCTGGGGCCGTCGGAGCGCGTGACGCGGGTCTTGGTGCAGAAATTCCGCAACAACCGGAGTCACTTCGCGAAGTCGAAGGAGAAGATCCTGGCGCGCTTCGAGGCGCTGGCGGCGGAGCACCCGGAGGTGGCCGCCGGGCTCAAGCCGCAGCGCGCGCCGAAGGCCGAGGGAACGGCGAAGAAGAAGCCCGTGGCGAAGAAGAAGCCCGCCGCGAAGAAGAAGCCCGCGGGTCGTTGAGGGTCGATCAGCGTCGACCGCGCCGCGCGGTCGTCGGTCGCGACGCCGCGCGCGTCTTCGCTTCGAGCTGCTGCGCGCGCGGGAAGAGCACGTTGCCCTCCAGGTGCATGTGCAGTACGAGGTCTCTGTCGTACGCGGCGAGGGCCCGGTAGAGCGCCACCGTCGCCGCGTCCGCCCCGTCGGGCGCCTGGTATCCGCCCGTCAGCGCGCGCAGCGTGTCGAGGGTGTGGTCGGAGGCCTCGTGCTCGCGAAGGAGCATCTGGCAGGGCTCCACCACCGTGTCGAAGAGCGCCAGCGGCACCTCCCCCGTCCGTTCGATGCCCACCACGTACGGAAACACGTGGCGCTCTTCGAACGCGAGGTGCGGCTCCAGCTCGTCGCAGAGCGCCAGCACCGCGCGACCCAGCGCGCTGTCCGCGGGTGCGAGCGCACGCAGCTCGGCGACATCGCGGCGCGCCTTCGCGTGAACCTCCGTGACGAGGTGCTCGACCACGTCCTCCAGCGGGAGCAGTTCGAAGGTGTCTCCCCAGGCGGGCTCGGCGTCGGGTCGGGCGGCCTCCTCAGCGAGGGCAGCGAGCACCGCGTCGACGTCGGCGCCGACGCGCGCGCTGGCCTCGGAGACCGAGAGCGCGCCGTGGCAGCAGTAGTCCACCCGGTGCCGCTCGAACGCGCGGGGAGCCCCGGGGACATGCTTCAAAAGGTCACGAACGAGGGTCTCCGGGACGAGGAGTTCGGCCGACATCGGGGCGGGAGCATGCACCATTCCCACGCGGGCCGCGACCACGCACGGCGGGTCGGCGGGCCGGGCAGCGGGCGCAACGGGCACAGCTCACGATTGCGCAGGAGATCCCGCTCCAGCACGGCGGCGAGCTCCACGTGTCGAGCGAGCCGGGGCGCGGGAGCGCGTTCGCGGTGGTGATCCCGCGGGGGCGGTAGGGTCACCCCGTCAGGCGCGCCTCGGGCGGGTGAAACGCGAGCACGATGTGCTCCTCGGGGACGCCGCGCGCGATGAGGTCGTTGGCGACGCCTGTCGAGGTGCCGTCGTGCTGGATCCACACGCGGTCGCCGCGCACGTCGATGTGAATGACGGCGCCGTGGATGCGCTTCTGGTCGTTCCACCCCGCGTAGACGAGCTCGTAGTGGCCGCGGCGCTCGTCGAAGACGGTCTCGACCTCGACCTCGCCGTACGTCGGCTTGAGCGCCGCGTACTCCTCGATGATCGAGCGCACGACCTCGGGATACTCCGCTACCGAAACCACTGCCACACCTCCTCACGGACCGGGTCGAACACCACCACGACGAGGGAGAGTTCCTCGCGGGCGGTGCGCCCGAGTTCGGATTCGAAGAGCGACGTCCAGGCCGACCGCGGCACCGCGAGCACCATCTGACGCCTGGGCTCGCTGCGGTGCAGGATGCCGCGGTACAGCACAAACTGCCCCAGCGCCTGCTCCAGGTCCGCGACCTCCGAGCGACCCCGGAAGCTCTTGATCTCCACCGCGATCTGCTCGTCACCACGCTGCGCCGCGACGACGCGCTCCGCGGCGAGATCGACGTAGAGGTTGTGCAGCCCCACCGGGAGCACGAGCGGGTCGGCGGTGATCACCCAGCCTTCACGTTCGAGCGCCGTGCGTGCGGCGCCGGGGACGGTGTCTCGCGGCGGCATCGCGGCGGACGCTATCACGCGGGAATCAGCGCGCAAAACGCACGCACGCGCCGCCACCCGCTCCCGCGCTGCCGCGCCATCGCCCCCGCCACTTTCGCGCTGTCGCCAGGCCGGGCGTAGACGATACCTTCAACGGCCATGAGGTCCGCAAGCGTTGATGAGCTACGTGCTCGCGTGCCAGTTGAATGGACGGTCGGTCGGCGAGCACCCAATCCTTCGATGAAGCGCCTCATGCTCGCTCTCGGAGGCATCGCGTGTGCTCTGGCGGCGTGCGCGGAGGAGCCCGCCCCGCACAAGCCGATGGACGCCGCCATGGAGGCGTCCGTCGAGGACGACGCCAATCCCTCCGACCTCTCCCTCTCCGAGCCCGACCTCTCCGAGCCCGACCTCCCTGAGCCCGACCTCCCTGAGCCCGACCTCCCTGAGCCCGACCTCCCTGAGCCCGACCTCCCTGAGCCCGACCTCCCTGAGCCCGACCTCCCTGAGCCCGATCTCCCCGAGCCCGACGGCGGCACGGCGTCGGACCGTGCCGCGCCGACTTCGGACTTCATCCCCTCCTCCTGCGACGTGATGGGCCTCATCGACCGCACGGGCGTGCCGGGCACACCGCCGTGCGCTGCACACGAGACCCTTTGCGGTGCAGAGTGCCACGACCTCACCACGTCGAGGAGCGCCTGCGGTGGCTGTGGGCGACGCTGCGGCTACGGCTTGCAGTGCATCGGCGGGGCCTGCGTCTGCCCGCCAGGCCTCTCCCTGTGCGGGCTTCTCTGCGTCGACACGCTGCGCTCGTATGACCACTGCGGGGCATGCGGCCGCCGCTGCCCCGCCGGTGAAGTGTGCTTTGACGGCGCGTGCGGGTGCCCCGCGCTGCGGACCCGCTGCGGCGACACCTGCGTCTCGCTCCGAAGCACGGACGAGCACTGCGGCGCCTGCGGGCGCGTGTGCCCCAGCGCGCCGCACGCATTCGGTCGCTGCCTACGGGGCGCCTGCGCCCGCCCCTGCGAGCCTCCCTATGGGGACTGCGACGGCGCGGCCGCCAACGGGTGCGAACGGGACCGCGCGAACGACCCCGAGAACTGCGGCGCCTGCGGCCACCGCTGTGCCATCGCGGGCGCGGAGACCGCCTGCCGCCTCGGCGAGTGCTTCGTCACGCGCTGCGCAGCGGGCACCGCCGACTGCGACCGCGACCCTGCCAACGGGTGTGAGGAGCGCCTCGATGCGTCCACCTTCCACTGCGGCGCCTGCGACCGCCCGTGCCGCCCTGGCGCGCGCTGCGTCGGTGGCACCTGCGTGTGTCCCGAGGGCGTCGCGACCTGCGCGTCCCCTGCACCGCGCCCTCCCTGCGCTGGCAGCACGGCCGGGTGCTCGGTCCGGGTCTCCTCCAACCCGGTCTGCACGCTCGGGACCTGCGGGGTCCGCTGCGTTCCCTACTATGGGAATCCCCAGGGCAACTGCGACGGCAACGACGTCAATGGGTGCGAGACGCTCCTCTCGACCTCCGCCCATTGTGGGCGCTGCGGCAACACCTGCGCGCGGGGGCAGAGCTGCGTCGCGGGCGCGTGCATGTGCCCGCCAGGCTCGACGCTCTGCGGAGCGCGCTGCGCCGACACCACAGCCGACGGCGCACACTGCGGCGCGTGCGGGCGCGCGTGCGGCGCCGGGGAGGAGTGCGTCGACGGCGCGTGCGCGGTGGCCACGGGCGCCCGCCCGATCGCGCCGCTCTCCACCGCGCGGGTCACCTCCCGACGTCCCACGCTCCGCTGGCGACTCGGCCGCGGGCGCGATGGGGCGCGCCTCACCCTCTGCGCCGACAGGGCGTGTGCGCGCGTACTCTCCGCACGTGTGGTCGCCGGGGAGACCGCGGCCCCTGAGGTTGACCTGCCACCCGGCGTGGCGTTCTGGCGCGTCGAGGGGCGCCGCGCGGGGGGCGAGTTCGACGCCCCTTCGGCGACCTGGGAGTTCGTGGTGGGGCCACGCGCGACCCCCGTCGATGCGAGCTACGGCGCCTTCGAGGACTTCAACGGCGACGGGCGGGCGGACTTCGCGCAGCACCGGAGCGAGCTCGGGGTGTGGTTCGACACGGTCTACGTCTACCACGGCGCGTCGACCGGGCTCGTCGACGCGCCCGTCGCACGCCTGTCCGGCCCCGAAGGAGACGTCCGCCTTGACCCGGGGACACGGGTGGCGACGGCGGACTTCAACGGCGACGGCTACACCGACCTCGCCATGCTCGGCGCCGAACACGACACCTACTATGAGGAGGGGCCGTGGCCGCTCCTCCTTTACCGCGGCGGTCCCGGCGGCATCGACGGCGCGCCTCAGCGGATACAGTTGCCCCTTCTTCGACGCAGCGGAGCGATCGAGGTGACGGCCCCGATCGGTGACGTGAACCGCGACGGCTACGCGGACCTTGCGATCAGCATCGGCAACGTGCAGGTGATCGTGCTCAGAGGCGGTCCCCTCGGACCCCGCTGGCCGCCGATGGCGGTGATGACCCCCCAAAACGGCCTGGGCGGCCGCTTCGGCTATGCCATCCGCGGCGTTGGCGACGTCAACCGCGACGGCTTCGCGGACTTCGCGGTCGGCGAACCCGACGCGTTCGGGGCCCTCGGGGTCGTCCATCTGTTTTTCGGTGGAATCGACGGCCCCGCGAGCGTCGCGGACCTCACGGTCACTACGCCCGCTCCAGAGAAGCGGAATTTCGGGCGGGAGCTGGGGGACCCGGGCGACATCGACGGCGATGGCTTCACGGAGCTCATGGTCCGAGGACCCACCGCCCTCTGGATCTACCGCGGCACCCCGAGCGGCATCGGCCCTTCGGAGTACCAACCGCCGCTTGTTGCGTCGCCCCCTGCCTGGGCGTTGGGGGTGGGCGACGTAAACGGCGACGGGTTCGGCGACCTGGCCCACGCGACCTTCGCCGGGATGTGGGGCGGCACCAATCAATGCATTGTGACGTTCGGCAGCGCGCGCGGCGCGCCGGCCCGACCGCCGCAGGAGCTCGCCTCACCGCTCCCCTTCGACCGGGACTTCGGAGCCACACTGCTCTTCCCGGGCGACTTCAACGGAGACGGCTTCGACGACGTGATCGTCTGGTCGGACAAGCACGCGTCCGTGTTCCTGGGCTCACCCTGCGGCGTCCTGCCGAGGCCCGCCCGCATCCTCGACGCGGCGCCATAGTCGTTACGGCCACGCGGCGGAGCATCTTGCCCCGACGCGACGCCTCGGCCGACGCTTCGTGCGGTACCTCTTGGGTGAAGTGCGCGTGGTTGGGCTGGAGGCTCCGCGGAGGGGAGCTCGCGTGTGGAGCGATGCGCGCCGTCGCTGATCGCGTACAGCGAGAACCATGCAGCCCCGCGCTACGCCGCCGCGAAGCCTGTGTACTTCCTCAGCTCCGGCGCGCGGAAGCCCAGCACGATCTTGTCGCGGGGCACCCCCGCGGCGACGAGCTCGTGGGCGACGCCTTGCTCGGTGCCGTCGCACTGGGTCCAGATGCACCCGTCGATGATGTCGACATGGACGAGCGTGCCGTGGACGCGGTCGCCCCGCTCCCAGTCGGCGTCGACGATGAGGTAGCGATCGTGCGCGCGGTCGAAGACGACCTCGCTGCGCACCTCGCTGCGGTGGTAGGGGATCGCGGCGTGCTCGCTCAGGACGAGCTCGATGGTGTCTCGCCAGGCGTCGATGGGATCCATCGGGTGATGACCTCCGGTTGGGGTCGCGCGCATCGGAGCGGGAGTCGACGGTATCACACCGCCGTGCCGCTCCATCGCGCGTTCACTTCCCCCCCGAGACCTGCGAGGCCCGCGCGCTACCCCGTGGTGCGGCGGCGCTTCGGGGCCTTCTCCAGCGCGGCGAGGTCGGCGCGGGCCTTCTTGAGGTTCTCCTTGAGCTCCTTCTTGCGGGCCTCGGCGGCCTCGCGGGCGAGGCGCTCCCGCTCGCGCTCGGCGGCGCGGGCGGCGCGCTCGGCGTCGCTCACCGTCACCGCCCGCGTGCGGAAGAACTGCGTCGCCCAGTCGCGCGGCAGCTCGCCCTTGACGCTGTTGGCGCGGCGCAGCTCCAGCTCGGCCCACACCTGCTCGCGGGTCTCCATCGCGCGCTTCAGGTACGCGGCGTAGGCCCCCGTCGTGCGGAAGGCCGTGTTGCGCGCGTCGGCCGCGGTGCGCGCCGCGGCGGCGTCGTCGGCTGCGGCCACCACCTCGGTGAGGCGCTCGGCGTGAGCGCGCAGCGTCGCGTCGGGCTCCGCGTCGAGCATCGGGATCCACCCGCGCACCGTCTCCAGCTCCGCGCCGAGCACCGCGCGCTTGAGCTCCGAGGGAGGGACCTTGAAGTACGCGCGGTACCGCGGGCTGGTGCGGTCGCCCTTGACGGCGGCGGTGAGGTCGCGGTCGAGGGCGTCGACGGCGGCGTCGAGGGTGTCGTCGGCGACGGTGACGTCCACCTGCGCGTCGAGCTGCGCGTCCCAGTGATCAAACTGCTGCCGCTGCACCTCGGGCCACGCGGCGATGAGGGGCTGCACGCGCGGGCAGAGGTCGCGGGCGCGCTCGTCGCGCAGGAGACGTCGCTCCAGCCACTTGAGGTCTTCACGCAGGGTGTCGAGCGAGGCGTTGAGGTCGAAGAACGGGGCGGGCATGGCGGTGGGTCTCCTCCTGGCGTTGTGCCGACCCGCACACTACCCGCGACCCCAGCGGCTGCAACGGCGAGATGAGCTTGAAAACAAGCGGTTGTACGAGCTTCGGACGGCGCTCTGGGAGCGCCAGGATGGCCGCGCGCGAGCGACGACGCGACTTGTGACCGCCGAGGCGCATCGGGGGACGTCGTCGGGGTCGTTTAGTGCGTGCAGAGGTGCCGCCGCGCCCGTTGTGGGGGTCGTTTGTTGGCGCCAAACCGCCCCGTCGGGCGTGGTTGGAATCGTTTGTTGGGCGCGAACCGCGCGGTCGGCGGCCGCGCCACCTCCTGGCGACCACCGCGGACGTCACGTCAGGGCGACGCCCTCCGGCGCTGCTTGCCAAGGGGATCGCCGCCGTGGCCAGCGACGTGCGCGGTCACCCTGCCAGGCGCGCCTCGCCGCGCCGTCCGTCGCTATACTCAATGCCAGTCAGTTGGCGCGCGTCCAGCGTTCCCAGGGTTCGCAGGAGCTCACGCCTGGGCTAGCTTCGGATCGCCCGCAAAGCCGGGCTCCCTCGTCGCAGACCCTCACT
>JBILLV010000428.1:0-6957 GCA_044375895.1 Polyangiales bacterium
TCCGACGGAGCACGGCGTCGTCGTCGCAGAGGAGTACCTTCATAGGACAGACACAACCTCCACGAGTCGTGCCGTGCTTGCAAGTAGGACATGGAGCTCCAGCACCAAACGGTGGATGAGCTAATCGCCGCGGCGGTGCGGGCGAGCGAAGCGGTGAAACGGCGAGCTTCGGGGGCGCTACGGCGTTCGGGCGAAGCCGGTGCCCGTCCATCGCCATGTCACGCGACGGACACCCTCCCACGGCAGGACGAGCGCTTCGAAGCCCTGCGCGGGGCCGTCATGAAAGGGGTAGGTCTCGCGCGTCCAGCCCGCGGCGCCGGCGGTTTCGACAGCGATCTCCGACCCGCGCCCCCCGCGCGGCAGCACCACCCGGTTGACCACGGAGTCGCTCCCGACGCGCCGGGCGATCTCCGCGGCGAACACGCGGCCCCGATGGGCGGCGTCGAAGGAGTACGCGAACACCATGTCGCGCCGTGACGTGAGCGGCGCCCCGCGCACCTGCACGGTCACCGCGCGGCGCACCGTCACGATCGCCTCGACCTTGCCGTCGTCGGTGATGTCGGCGGCGCGCAGCGAGACCACCTCGTCGCCCTCCCCCATCGCGAGCCCGATGCTCGCGTAGGCACGACCCCCCTGGTACCGCGGGCCGACGAGCACCAGCGAGCGGCCGAAGACAAAAAACTGTTCGGGCGTCGCGTCTTCCGCGGCGTCGCCGGTCGCTCGGTGGGTGGGGCGCGCGTCGGGGGCGAGGTGCTCGCGCTGACGAAAGAGCGCGAGGACGCCGGCCACGTCGGGGCCGTTGTCCGTCGGCTCGTCGGGGCCGTCGGCGGCGGTGGGGGCGGCGACGACGGGCGCGGCGGCGCGGGCGGCCGCGGCGTTGGGCTCCGATCGTTCGAGCACGAACGATCGGGCGGTGTCGTCCCAGCGGTAGCGCTGCGTGCGGTGCGGCCCCCAGGGCGTGACGGGCGCGTCGACGCCGGCCTCGACGGACGCGGGCCACGTGGTGGCGTCGAAGCCTCGGCTCTCGGTGACGGCGAAGGTGACGCTCGACCCTGCCCACGCGGGCGTGTTGGCGACGCGGCGCTCGCCCTGGGCGCGGGCCGTCTCCCGCACGAACGCACGTTGAAACGAGCCGGTCGCGTCGAGGGTGTAGACGTGGACGAGCTCGCGGTCGAAGGGTCCGCCGGGGACGCGGAGGTTGACGACGACGTCGGCGCGGCGGTCGCCCGTGACGTCACGCAGCATCGCGCCGGTGATCTGCCCCGTCGGGAACTCCAGGAACGTGTAGCTGGTGCCCCCCGCGATGTCGCGACCGAAGGCGAGGAGGTGCCGGGGAAAGGCGACGACGCGCTCGGGGACGGAGGTGCCCATCGCGTCGGCGCTGCGGTCGAAGACGGGGGTTCCCGTGACGGTGTGCTCGCGCTGGAAGCGGGCGAGCTGGTCGACCGACTGAGCGGCCACGGCGGCGGAGGCGGCCACGGTGGGCGGGAGGTCTTGCGGGCGTCGGACGTCGCCCGTTCCGCTGGCGAGGGTGGAGGCGCCGCCGCGGTCGACGTCGTCGTAGGCGAGGCGCATCCGCGCGCTGCCGAGGTTGTCGCGGAGGCCCGGGAGCGACGCGAAGGGGATGCGGGCCTCGACGGTGAAGCCCGAACCGTTGGCGAGCGGCGCCTCGACCACCTGCGCGCCCGGGAGCGCCCGGAGGCGCGGCACCCGGTACTGCACGGCCCCCGCGAAGGAGCCAGGTTCGCCGGGCATCACGGCGAGCTCCCAGGCCGTCCAGAGGCGCCCGTTGGGGAAGGCGATGGTGAGGACGAGGGCGTCTTCGCCGGGGCGGTGGGCGCGCGAGCGAATCACCTGGTCGTCGCGGACTTCGGCGACGAGGTAGAGGGCCTCTTCATCGCGCGCGACGCAGAAGCCGACGGAGGCGTCGTCGGGGCCCGACCAGGCGTTGGCGCCGCGGGTGAGCTGGGCCCGGTCGTCGAGGCCGACGAGGTTGCCCTGCCACTCCCGCAGCACGCCGTCGAGGACGACGCGGGCGGCGCCGCGGTCGATGACGTCGATGAGCGGATCGGCCAGGGCGGTGGAGGCGTGGGCGACGAGGCAGAGGGTGACGAAGGGGGCGGTCGTTCGCATGGCGGTGCGCAGGGCGGCGACGGATGCTACGCGGTTCGTTTCGAGCGGTCGACGGCGCCGAACGACGTTGCGACCGCCCCCGAAGGGAACTACGGTCCCGCACCGCCCATGCAGAGCTCTCTCGGCGACCTCCTCTCGTCGCGCCGTGTGGTCATCACCGTCGGCTGCGGCGGCGTCGGCAAGACCACCATCGCGGCCTCCCTCGCCCTCGCCGCCGCCCGCTCGGGGCGCCGCGTGCTGTGCCTCACCATCGACCCGGCGAAGCGCCTCGCCACGTCCCTCGGGCTCCGCGAGATGCGCTCCGAGGCGCAGGTGATCGAGCCCGAGCGCTGGGGCTCGACCGGCAAAGGGTCGCTCACGGCGATGATGCTCGACGTGCGCCACACCTTCGACGAGCTCGTGACGCAGTACGCGTCGTCGGAGACGGTGCGCGAGCGCATCCTCGCCAACCGCATCTACCGTGAGGTGGCGGGCTCGCTCGCGGGGACGCCCGAGTACATGGCGATGGAGAAGCTCTACGCCCTGCGCGACGACCCCCGCTACGACCTCATCATCCTCGACACGCCCCCCACGTCCAACGCGCTCGATTTCCTCGACGCCCCCGAGAAGATGATCGGCGCCGTCGACTCGCCCGCCATCCGCGCGTTCGCGTCGGCCTTCGAGAAGACGGGGCGGCTGTCGTTCAACCTCTTGTCGAAGGCGATGGAGAAGGTGCTGTCGGGCCTCGGGGCCTTCACGGGCATCGAGTTTCTCACGCAGGTCGCCGAGTTTCTCAACGACCTCCAGACCCTCTTCGGCGGCTTCAAGGAGCGGGCGACGCGCGTCCGCGAGGCGATGCTCGGCAAGGACGTCGCGTTCGTGCTCGTCACGTCGCCCGACCCGATGGCCGTGGGGGAGGCGATGTTCTTCCTGGAGCGCCTCCAGCAGTCGGGGATGAACGCCGAGGGCCTCGTGATGAACCGCGTCCGCATGGCCGAAGACCTCGCGGCGCCCTCCAACGACCGCCTCGCGACGATCCTCCGCGAGGCGCACGTCGAGCCCTCCAACGAGCTCGGCGCGGCCTACGCGCGGGCCTGGCGCGACGCCTCCGTGTGGGCCCGCCGCGACGCCGCCGAGGTGGCCCGCGCGCGGCGTGAGATGGCGGCCATCCCGCGGCAGATCGTGGTGCCGGCCTTCGACGACGACGTGCTCGACCTCACCGCGCTGGCCAAGGTCGCCGCGGTGCTGGTCCCCTGAGCGAGGGCCGCGGGTGCATCACGTCGGGCTGCGACTGCGCGCGTACGACCCCGTCGAGCCTGTGGTCGACGCGGCGGAGGTGCCCGCGCCGCCCGGGGCGCTGACGCACGAGGGCCCGCACGTCGCGTGGTGGATCGCCACGCGCGACGGCGAGGTGGAGGCGCACTATCGGTTTGATGACGTCTACGCGGCGGCGCACCCGGAGGCGCTCGATCGGGCGCACCTCACGATGCTGGCGGCGCTGCTGACGTTCAAGCTGTTTGACGACGGGGAGGTGCTCATCCCGCCGCGGCAGCTCGCGGGGGTGTTGCGCTGGCCGGGGGTGGACGAGCCCCGACGCGCCCTCGCCGTGGACGGGGGATAGCGCTCCGCGCGGAGGGGACGCGACACCCTGTCGACCGCGCGCGACACTGCGCGCTCGCGATGACGCGGAAAACCGGCGGGTCCGGCGCGATCGCGGGGGTGGCACCGGCGTTGCGTTACGGCTCCGCGGGGCAACGACGCCCCTTCAACACGGAGACACCTCATGAACATCACGATCACTCGTTCGGGCTGGCTGGTGCTTTGCGCTGCGCTCGGGGTCGGCTGTTACGGCGGCGAAGGCGACGGGCTCTCGCAGTCGGTCGAGGAGGCCAGGGTTGGCGATCGCTTCACCCGCCTCGTGCCGGGCGCCTGGAGCGGCCTCACGCACTTCCGCTGCGCCGCGGTCGCCAACGGCCTCCCGCGCACGATGACCGTCGGCAACTGCACCATCACCTACACCGACACGATGTGCCGCCAGCAGATCAACGAGGAGGGGAAGTGGGTGTGCCAGTGCAGCTCGCGCGTCACCGGCACCTCGGGCGACTGCGGCGGCGTGCAGCTGTAGGCGCGGGCCGGGTCGCGCAGCGCTACGCGAAGCGGCGGCGACGGCGGGCGCGCTTGTCCTTCTGCACGACGGTCGCCGACTCGTTGGCGGCCTGCTGGATCACCGCGCCCACCGCGGCCCCCTCCCCCTCGGCCCCGGACAGCGGGACGGGCGCGTCACGCCCCTCCGCCTCCCGCACCGACCGCTCCTGCGTCTTCGACCAGAAGAACGAGTCCACCAGCGCCGCATCCTTCGGGTAGACGAGCGCCACGCGGTGGGCGGTCTCGTTGTAGGTGTCGCGGGCGGCGGCGGTGGCGATGGCGAGCTCGCGCCCGGTTCGCTTCTCGGCGAGCTCCAGCGTGGCGCGGCGGGCGACGGCCTCGTCGAGGTCATGCTGGCACGCGCCGATCAGCGGGGCGTGCTTGCGGAGGTCGGCGAAGTCGTCGTCCGTCTCCAGCGTCTCGAGGAGGTTGCGGACGAAGCGGTCCTGGTCCGGGCCGCCGCGGGGGCGCATCCCCTCCGACGGGGCCATCAGGATGATGCGCTGGTAGCGCGGGTCGTCGGTGCGGCCATCGACGAGGGCGTTGACGTCGCGGCCGAGGGCGGCCACCGCGCGGTCGAGGCGGCCGTCGCGGTAGTTGACCTCCGCGGTGGCGGCGACCTTCGCGTCGAGCGCGTCGTCGTAGGCGTCCTCGCTGCGGCGGAGCGTCGCGCGGCACGTCGCCATCGTGGCGGCGCTCTCCGCGAGCTCGGGCCGGGACGTGAGCCGCAGCGCGCAGTAGCGCACCGCCTGCTTCACCGTCGGAAAGAAGTGATCGTCTCGCAGCTTCTCCATCGGAACCCATGTCTCCTCCAGCGCGACCATCGCGCCGGCACGAGAGAACATGCACGCGTACGGCGGAGCTGAAGAGGCCCGGTGTTCGGACATGCCGGGCGTCGGACACCGGCGCGGGAGAAGCCGGGAGCGCGAAGGAGGGCTGCAGCGCGCGCCCGGACGTCTCCGGGTGCACGCATCAGGGCTGCAGCGCGCTCCCGGACGTCTCCGGGTGCGCACGTCAGGGCTGCAGCGCGCTCCCGGACGTCTCCGGGTGCGCACAGCAGGGCTGCGGCGCGGTCGCGGACGTCCCCGGGTGCGCACAGCAGGGCTGCGGCGCGGCCCAGGGGTCGGCATGGCGCGCTTCGGCCAGCAGGCGGTCGCGCCACGGGGTCACGGCGACGCCGTGCCGTGGGGTCCCGCGGCGACCGCGCCCACATCGGCGTCTGCCAGCGCGGGACGGAATGGGAGCCTCGCGCGACGGACACGCATCGCATGAAGCAAGTAGCCCGGGAGCAGGATGCGCCAGGCGCCGTCGCCCACCAGCCCCGCGAAGGCGCGTTGGCGCGGATGGAACTGCCCCCACACCGATTCGATGAGGGGGAGTTCGGCCTGCGGGAGGTCGGACTCGTCGACGAGGCGCACCCCGGCCCCCTCGCCGTACGCCTCCGCCACGAAGCCCGCGCAACTGAAGCGCTTGTACACGACTCGACCGCTCACCTCGTCGCGCTTCACGGCCGGCAGAACGATGTAGGCCATCCAGTTGCGCAGCGCCCCGGCCTCCACCTGCGTCCGCACGTCGGCGAGCCAGAGGTCGATGCCGTCAGACTCCGACGCCGTGAGCGCGTCCTCGCCGTCGAGCCAGGCACCGACGTCGGCGACGACGTCATCCCCGGGCAGTCGAACCCCTCCGGCCCCCGCCATATCGTGCGCGCGAACCTGCGCCCCACAGGCGACCTCACCCGCGTCCGCGAGCAGCGCGACGTGACGGATGGCGGCACCACCGCGCGTGCCGACCACGGCGTGGCGGGGCATCGAGGCGGCGCCCCCGGCGAACAGCGTCATGGTTCATCCTCCCCCGAGCGGCGCGCTTCTCATGCGCGCAAGTGCCTGCTGCGCCCGCTCCGTAAGGCGGCGGTGGCCGAGCGCCTCGAGCCGCTTCAGCATGTCGTCGACGGAGGGCTCGCGCAGCGCCAACGCCGCGATGAAGCAGTTGAAGCAGAGAGCGACGTCCTCCGCCCCTTGGACTCGAGAGGGAACGATGCGCTCCGCCGCCACCGCACGCACCGCCGCGCGCAGCGCCTCGCACACCGCGCGATCATCGGCACGCTCGACCTCGAAAACGTTGGCGATGCACTGGAGCGCGACCTGGATCGTGCCGGTCTCCCTCTCGATGGCGAGGAATTCGAGGAGTGAACCACACGCCGCCACAGGCACCATCGAGGCGTAGCGACGGAGCGCGCTCCATTGGGCCGGCCCTTGGAGCGACCGGGCTGCCGCGAGCAGCGAGGTGACGAAGCGCGCCCGCAGCGCAGGGTCGGTCACCTGCGTCTGCTCAACCGCCGCAATCACCGCGTCGCGCCAGGGCGGGTCGAGGTCGTCGCGCTCGAGCTCGGAGGCGAGCCACTGCGGGAGCCCGTCGTCGCCCTCCATCACCAGCTCGCCGAGCGCCGCCACACGCGTCGCCGAGGTGGCGCCCTCGTCGCGCAACGTTGTCCACGCCTCAACCGCAATGTCGATCGAGACGGGAATGACCTGCCCGTCGCCAGAGACAGGCGAGTGTCGCATCACCTCCCAAGCACGTGCCGCGTGACGAGGCGCCACCCGCTCATCCGATTCGGCAGCGCCAAAACGAAGCGATCCCGCCCCTGCCCTCGGAAAGCGTTCAGACTGCTGGGCGCCTTCGATCGGAGTCGTTGGCATTGAT
>JBILLV010000399.1:0-7733 GCA_044375895.1 Polyangiales bacterium
GAGCATGGAGCTCGCCCTCGACTGGGACCGCGCCCTCCACCGGGCGATTTCGCGGCCCATCAAGGGGACGCGCCCGCGCCGCGACGACCCCGCGGACGACGCCCGCGAGGCCGCCGCGCTCGCCGCCGACCCGAAGGAGCGCGCCGAGAACGCGATGGCCGTGGACGTGCACCGCAACGACCTCGGGCGCGTGGCGACGACGGGGAGCGTCGCCGTCCCCGCGTTGTGCGCGGTGGAGCCGCACCGCTTCGTGCACCACCTCGTGTCGACCGTGGAGGCGACGGTGGACGGGGCGACGCCCGCGCGTGAAGTGCTCCGCGCGATGCTGCCGGTGGGCTCGGTGACGGGCGCGCCCAAGCTCGCCGCGATGGCCCACATCGCCCGCTTCGAACGCGAGCGCCGCGGGCTCTACACGGGCGTGTACGGCGTGGTGACGGGCGCGCGGGTGCGGCTCGCGGTGGCGATCCGCACGCTGGTGCGCGACGCCGCGGGGCTGCACTACGGGGCGGGCGGCGGCATCGTGTGGGACAGCGACCCCGACCGCGAGTGGGACGAGCTGGTGTGGAAGCAGCGGGCCGCGGAGCGCTGAGCTACCGCCGCCACAGCAGCGAGACCCGTGATAGCCTCCGGCCATGACGACGCCTGCGCATCAACAAATTCTGGAGGCGCCCGCGCCTCGGGCGACCGAGTACGCGCAGCGACGATTCGCCCACCTCGGGATGACGCCCGAAGAGCTCGCCGCCGAAGACCTCGACCTCTCGCCTCCGCTGTCCTCCGACGAGCAGGCGGCCTTTCTCCGCGATGCGGAGACGTGGGCGACGCCCGACATGATCGCTCGCTTCAAGGCCGACTTCGAGCGAACGTGATCGTCCGCGACGCACCCTTCTACCGCACCTTTCACGCCGTACCGCAGGGCCTGAGGAGGCTGGTCGAGGTCACCGCAGAGGGCATTGAGGCCGACTTCCCCAACCTTCCCGCACACGAGGACGTTGAAGTGCTACTCCCACCGCACGGAAGGAGGTGGGCTCGCCGCGTCGGGAGTTCGACGTGGTGGATCCTCTACAGTTGGAGCATTACCTCCCAGACGTTGATTCTGCGCACCGTGAACGAGCTGCCATAGCGGCGCCCCGCGCAGCCGACCGCGCGCGAAGACCCCGTCGCGCCTACGCCTACTCCGCCTTCGCCGCGAGGCTCTGCAGCCGCGCGAGCACCTCGGGGGTGGCCCTCACTTCGAAGCGCGCCCCCACCTCGTCGTAGGTCTCCGACACCACCTTCGCCTCGCGGTGCACCTCCGCGATCACGCCCTTCGCCCCGTACGGGACCATCACCACGCCGTCGACCATGTCCTTGTCGAAGTGGGCGAGGATGTACGCCCGCAGGCGCGCCACGTCCGCCGGGTCGCGGGCGGAGATCACCAGCGCCTCGGGGTGCTCGCGCGCGATCTCCTCGCGCTGGGCGTCGGTCATCTGGTCGCGCTTGTTGAAGACGAGCTTCGCGTCGATGTCGCCCGCGCCGATCTCCGCGAGCACCTCGCGCGTCACCCGGAGCTGCGAGGGGTGGTCGGGGTCTGAGCCGTCCACCACGTGGAGCACCAGCGACGCCTCCCGCGCCTCATCGAGCGTCGAGCGGAACGACGCCACCAGGTCGTGCGGCAGCTTCTTGATGAAGCCCACCGTGTCGCTCACCAGCACCCGCGGATGGCTCTCCGGCACCAGCGCCCGCACGGTGGTGTCGAGCGTCGCGAAGAGCTTGTCCGCGACGTACACCTCGCTCCCGGTGAGGGCCCGCATGAGCGACGACTTGCCCGCGTTGGTGTAGCCCACCAGGGCCACCCGCGACTGCTGCTGACGTCGCGCCCGGCGCGTGTCCTGCTCGCGGGCGACGGCCTCCAGCTCGTGGCGAAGCTCCGCGATCCGGTCGCGCACCTTGCGGCGATCGAGCTCCAGCGCGCTCTCGCCGGCCCCCTTGCCGCCGACGCCGCCGCGCACGCGGTCGCCGCCGCCGCCCGACTCCCGCAGGCGCGGGGCGGCGTAGGCGAGGCGCGCGATCTCCACCTGGAGGCGGGCCTCGCGCGAGCGGGCGTGGCGGTTGAAGATCTCCAGGATCACCGACGTGCGGTCGAGCACCTCGGCCCCGGTGGCCTGCTCCAGGTTGCGCACCTGGGTGGGGGAGAGCTCGTGGTCGACGGCCACCACGGTCGCGTCGCCCGTCGCGCCGGTCGCCTCGCTCGTGGCCTCGTCGTCGCCGTCGTCGTCCACGCCGAGGAGGGGGGCGTCGTCGTCGTCCGGGTCTTCTTCCGCGTCTCCCTTGCGCTTCTTCGGCTTGACGGGCGGCGGGATCACCCCGGTGCCGCCCGTGTACTGCGCCAGCTCGTGGAGCTTGCCCACGCCGACGACGGCGGCCGCGGCGAGGTGCGGGCGGCGCTGGGTGACCGCGCCCACCACGTCGTAGCCCAGGGTGTGGACGAGGCGCTCGAGCTCGGCGAGCGAGAGTCGGTGATCGGCCTCGGTGGCATCGGGGAGCTGGACGCCGACGAGCACGGCGCGGGGTCTTTTCTCAGGACGGTCTTGCATGGAAGGGGCGCGAAGGTAGCGCCCCGAGGCCCCGAGCGCCATCCCGATGGGCGGCGCACAGGTGCTACGATCGACCACCATGAGCGACGTCCCGCAGCGCCCTTCCCTCGCCAGCGTCTTGCCGACCACACGCGCGCTGCGGGCGTATTTCGCGACGCGCGTCGACCCGCTGACGCAGCTCTACCTCGTGCTCCCGCTCTTCATCGTCTACCACGTGGGCGTGGTGGCCAACGTCGAGCGCACCCCTGAGGGCGGCTACCGCTGGGTGGGCAACGGCGTCGATTTCCTCACCGGCACCGCGCTCCACCTCGCCAACGGCAACGTGGGGGCCTACGCGCTCGGCGCCATCGTGGTGACCCTCGCGCTCCTCGGGCTCATCCTCTGGGCGCGCCGGGGCTCCGAGCTCCACCCTCGGCTCTTCGTCCCGCTGCTGGCCGAGAGCGCGGTGTACGCGGTGCTCTTCGCCGGCTTCGTGGGCTACGTGGTCGACGCGATGGGCCTCGGGGTGCTCGACTCGCAGTCCTTCGGCGCGCAGGTGGTGTCGTCGTGCGGCGCCGGTCTCCACGAGGAGCTGGTGTTTCGGATGGCGCTCTTCCACGCTCCCGCGTGGCTCCTCGGGAAGCGCGCCGAGCGCCCGGTGTTCGCGTGGGTGGGGGCGGCCCTCGTGTCGTCCGCGCTCTTCTCGCTCGTCCACTACGTCGGCCCGCTCGGCGACTCGTTCAAGTTGTCGACCTTCGTGTTCCGCTTCCTGCTGGGGCTGTCGCTCGCGGGCATCTACCGCGCGCGCGGCTTCGCCGTGGCCGCGTGGACCCACACCCTCTACGACATCCTCTACTTCGCCATCCGCCGCTTCTGAGCGCTCACGGCTTCGGCGCGGGGACGGCCGCCCGGAGCGCGTCGGCCATCGAGCGCAGCCGCCCGAGCCGCTCCGCCGCGATCACCCGCTCGATCTCCACGTGCAGGGGGAACACGGCCACGGGCTCGCCGGGCCGCGTCGCCACGTGGAGGCACGACTCCACCACGGTGCGGGCGAGCGTGTCGCGGAAGCCCGGCTGGTTGGCCGCCGCCCACCGCGCCGCGGCGTCGCGGGCCGTCGCCTCGGCCACGAGGGAGAGCGCCCGCGCGAGGTCGTCGTACACCTGGGCCTCGAAGCCTTCGCCCTCCTTCGCGAGCGCGCGCACCACCTCGGGGCGAATCTTCTCCGGGTCGGCCTCGCCCATCGCGTTGAGCTTGCGCATCGTGTCCATCACCATCGAGGCGGTGTCCACCGCGTCACCCAGCTCCGAGCCCGCGAGCAGCGCGATGATGCTCGCCTGGGTCTGCTGGTTCTGCCGCAGCTCTTCGGCCACCACGCGGAGGGAGCCGCTCGCGTCGGCCGCGGCGAGCGCGGCGGCCACCTCCGTCTCCAGCACGGCGCCGGCGCGGCGAGCGTCGCCCTCGCCCGATCGCTCGCCCTCGGGCGTCTCCTTCAGGGCCGCGAGCACCTTCTCCGTCGGGCCCTGCATGATCGGCGTGAGCGCCGTGATGCTGCGCAGCAGGTGGCGGTCGCCCTGCGCCTTCTGCTCTTCGCGAAGGCGGGTCGCGGTCGCACGGAGCTGCCGGGCGACGTCGCGGACGGGCTTCGCCGCCGCGCCCGTCCACTGCTCGGCGGCGTAGACCACGCGGGTGACCTGCGGCGCTTCCTTGCGGGAGGCGAGCGCGGCGAGGGGGCGCACCATGCGACCCGCGGCGCGCACCAGCGAGGTCATCGGCGCCTGCACGGCGCCCGCGAGCAGCATGAGGTGATCGACGCGGGGGCACGTGGCCCAGGCCGCCGCGAGGTCGTCGCCGTGCGACTCCGCCCAGGCCAGGAGCGCCTCGCCGCGCACATCCGCCAGACGTTCAGGGGTGAGGACTTCTCGGAGCTTGTCGGCGACGGTTCCCATGGCGGCGGTATCGACCGCGGGGGCCGATGTCGTCAAGCGTCGACGGTGGGGCCGCGCGATCGACACCTGTGGACGTGATGCGACAGCGGTAGGGGTACTAAAGTGCTTTGATTCAAGTGATTTGAGGGGTCTGGTGCGCGTGGCCCGACCCTTGAAAAGAGCTCTCCCGTGACCGCAACCCACCCCACGGAGAAGACCATGAAGTACGCCCGCCCGCTCTCGTTCGCGCTCGCCGCCGCCGTCGCCACGCTCTACCTCGGAGGCTGTGGGGGACAGGACGATGATGAGGCCACGGCCGACAGCACCGCGGCGCTCCTCGAGCAGCCCAACGGGGGCATGACCACCGCGCCCGAGATGCCGGACTTCGCCGACGGCGCCTTCGTCACGCTCCCGCCGCTCTCGGAGACGGTGGGGGTCGACGCGCTGCTCGACGAGTCGGGCAGCTACGCGGGCGACGCCGTGCAGGCGCCGCAGCGTCGGGTGATCCGCGTGATGATGCTCTGGGGTCACCTCCCGCGCCCCAACGAGGCGGCGGCCCCCGGCGCCGTCACCGCGCCCACGACGCGCACCGACTGGAGCGGCACGGTGTCGGTCGACGCGGGGCGCGTGTCGGTGCGGCGCTCGATCGGCTTCGAGTCGGGCGACAGCGTGGCGGCCCGCACCGACCCGTCGACCGTGAGCTTCGTGTCGCGCACGCAGCCCTTCGTCGACGGCCTCGCCCTCACCGTGCGGGCCGACGCGGCGACCAACCCGGTGCTCCACTTCCGCACCGCGGCCATCACGCTCGACCTCCCGCTCCCCGACGCGGACGGCGCGGTACGCTACCTGCCCGACGGACGCAACGGGGTGTACTACGCCGCCTTCGTCGAGCGGCCGGGCTGCAACCAGGGCTTCGTGCTCGGGCACTGGCAGCGCGTGCGGGCCCACCTGGGCACCTTCCGCGGGCGCGTGTTCGGCCTCGGGGGCGCGCCCCACGGCGCGGTGCGCGGCATCTGGGGTCGCTCGCGCACCGGGGAGCAGCGCTTCTTCGGCAAGCACATCAACAACGCGGGGGCCTTCAACGGGCTGCTCGGCGGCACCTACGGCGACGGGCGCTTCGCGGGCGTGTGGGGCCTGCGGGACGGGTCGCGCGGCGGTCTCGTCGGGCGCTACGCCGACGGCCGTGAGCCCGGCGATGGCCGCGGGGTGTTCCTCGGACGGTGGAACGAGAGCTGCCCGGTGCGCTGAGGCGTCGGGCGCTCCAGGTAGCGTGTCCACAAGCAGATCGCCTCGGACCTCGCCTTCGCCCACCCATCGAGGTCCGACGCCAACCTGTCGTAGCGGCCGACGCTACCGCCCCATCCACCCCAGCGCCACCGCCACCGACAGCCCGTTGCTCGTCACGTGAAACGCCAGCGGCGCCGCCAGCCGTCCGCTCCGCTCCACCAGCAGCCCCGCCACCACGCCAGCGACGAGCACGGGCACCCACGGCTCGCCCGCGTGCATCACCGCGAACACGCCCGCGGCGATCGCGAAGGCCCAGCGCCCCACGCGCTCGGGCAGGTCGCGCTTCAACGCGTGCTGGAGCCAGCCGCGGAAGTACAGCTCCTCGGCGACGGGCGCCACCAACGCGGCCACCACCGCCAGCGTCACGCGCGTCGCCCCCGTGGCGGTCGCGATCGCCTGCGCCGACGCGCTCGCGTGCCCCGCGCCGACACCCCGCAGCGCGCGCATCGCCGCCACCGTGGCCGCGAAGTTGATCGCGCCGAGCACCGCGCCCACCGCCACGGCGCGCGCGAGGCTCCACCGCGGGGTCAGCGCTTCTCGCCGCCACGCGGACCACGCGCGGGGGACGACGGCGACGGTGAAGGCCGCGTAGCCCGCCACGATGCCCGTCGCGAGCGAGGTGTGGAGCACCGAGCCGCAGAACTCCATCGCCACGAGCTGCGCGAGGATGGCCGTCGCGAAGGCCGCGAGGGCGGGCCACGAGCGGGCGTCGGCGTCGGGGTCGCCGTCGGGGTCGACGATCCAGCGGAGGCGCTCGACGGCGCTGCGCTCCAGCGACCACGCGACCAGGGCCAGCAGCGCGAGGATCGCGGCCCACTGCGCGAGGGGGACGGCGGACAGCAGCACCACGAGCCCTGCGGCCGGGAGCGTCGACGCGAGCACCCAGAACACCGAGCCCACCGACAGCCCCGTGAGCTTGTCGGGGGCCGGGTCGATGAGCGAGAAGAGGGCGCTGGCCTGCATCCACTGCCCGACGCCGAGCGCCGCGAGCGAGCCGAGCACCATGCGCACGAACCACAGCGCCTCGGGCCGCTCCGCGCGGAGGAGCACCACCAGCGGGCCGAGCGCGAGGAGGGCCGTGAGCGCGAGGTGGGCGAGCGCCACGCCGCGCACCGTCGCCCGGTGGTCGCGGCCGTGCGCGGTGGGGAGCGTGAGCACGCGGCGCCAGCGGCGGGAGGCGGCGCCGGTGAGCGCGACGCCCATCACCACCACCGCCCACGCGCACAGGCCCATCAGCGTGAGGAGCGGGAGGTCGGCGCCCGTCGCCGAGCGCGCGCCGACGCCCAGCAGCACGAAGAACGTGAGGAAGGCCGGCGCTGCGAGCGTGAAGTAGGGCGCCTGACGGAGCATCGCGCGCAGCTCGGCCCGCCACGCCGAGAGGGCGGGCTCCCAGCGGTGCGTTCCAGCGGGTTGCCACGGGGCGTCAAGGGAGAGGTCGGTGGGGTGCCGGGCGCGCCAGCGCAGGGCCGCGAGCGCGACGAGCGAGGGGATGAGCGCGAAGGCGACGGTGCGGGCGACGGCGCCGTCGGAGGTGTCGCCGAGGATCCAGCGGACGATGGGGCGCGTCGGGAGGAAGCGGCTCCAGGCGGGGACGGTGTTCCAGGTGCGGAGGGTGTGGGCGACGCCCGCGCCGAGGGGGCCGACGCCCGTGAAGAGGCCCAGCGCGCCGAGGCTCACGAGCGCGGCGCCGATGCGGGCGCCGTCGAGGGAGCGGCCCGCGAGGCGGCGCGACCAGGCCTCGTGGAGGCCGACGGCGACGAGCGTGGTGACGACGTTGGCCGTGAGCACCACCGCCGCGGTGATGGCGACGGAGTGGGCGACGTCGTGGACGGAGCGGCACAGCCCCCACACGGTGGGCACCATCACGAGCCCCGCGACGCCGAGGCCGAAGGTGCTCGTCGCGAGGAGTTCGACGAGCGCGTGGGCGAGGGGAGACGCGGGGAGCGCGCGGACGAACACCGTGTCGAAG
>JBILLV010000459.1:0-5824 GCA_044375895.1 Polyangiales bacterium
CCCTCGTCGCGGAGCATGTCGAACGCATGGCGGAAGAAGTGCGCGACGAGGTCCGCGTTGCCGTGGCTCTCCGCGTGGAGTTGTTTGAGCCAGTCGAGATACGTCCCTCCGAGCGTGCCTGAGATCTTCCCGCCCCCCAGGAACGGCGGGTTCCCGACGAACGCGTCGAAGCCCCCACGCCCCCCCTCGAAAACCTCGGGGAACTCCAGCTCCCAGTGGAACGGCACGAGCCCGTTCGCGTCGAGCACGCGGCGCACCTCCGCGAGCATTGCCGTGCCCGAGCTCAGGCGCTTCAGCCACACGTCGAGCTCGGCGTGCCAGCCCGCGAGCCACTTCGCGCGGTCGCGGTCGGTCTTCTGCGAGAAGAAGCCCGCCACCACGAGGTCGCCGACGGCGCGGGCCTCCTGCATCGCGAGCTGCGCGTTGCGCCACAGGGCGCGCTGGCCCTCGTTGTCGGGGGGGTCGCCATCGCCCGCGCGGTGGATGTCCTCGCGGAGCTGCGACACCACCTGCAGCGTCTGCGTCACCCTGCGGTGGACGAGCGGGAGCTGCGCGCCCTTCCCGGTGTCGAGGGAGACGGCGGCGATCTGCGCGAGGGTGCAGCCCACCAGCGAGTCGCCGTGGCGGAGGCAGTGGTCGAGGAAGGTGAAGGCGTGGTCGCGGGCGAAGGTCTCCAGCCACAGGGAGAGGCGCGCGAGGTCGACGGCGAGGGCGTTGCGGTCGACGCCGTAGAGGCAGCGCTGGGCGACGAGGCGGCGCGCATGGAGGAGCGGGTCCTCGTCGGGGGGGATGGGGGGCGTGGCGCGGTGGAAGGTCCAGGCGGCCTCCAGCGCGGCGGCGAGCTGGCGGCACACTTCGACGAGGAAGGCGCCGCTCCCCATCGCGGGGTCGCACACCCGGAGCGAGAGGATGTCCGAGGGGGTGGGGTGCTCGCCGAGGCGCGCGAGCACGGGCGCGAGGGTGCGTTCGACGATGGGCTGCGTGAGGGCCCGCGGGGTGTAGTGGGAGCCCGAGCGCCGGCGCTCCTCGCCGGGCTGGAGGTAGAGCCAGCCGGGCTCGATGCGGGTGACGTTGCGCACCGACCGCTGCGCGCCGAGGGCCGCGGCGACGTCGTCCTCGGTCGCGGCCTTCTTCACCGCGCGCTCGGCGGCGTCGGTGAGGTCGAGCCCGAGGCCCTCGGTGAGGTGTTTGGCGAACTCGTCGCGCGGCAGCGACGCGAAGCGCTGGAGGTCGACGGCGACGTCGATCGCGCCGGTCTTGCGGCTCACGCGGAGGCGCAGGCCGCGGCCCGCGGCGACCTCCAGCGTGTAGCCCATGATCCCCTCGTACACGGAGCCGATCTGCTCGACGGCGAGGTCGCCGTACTTCAGCCGCTCGCCCTCGAGGACGAGGAGCCGGTCGAGGATGCGGTGGACGGCGCCGTCGGAGATCTTCGGGAGCTCGAGGGGCACGCCGGGCGGGCGCTGGCCCTCGGCGCGGCCTTCGAGGAAGGGGAAGCGGTCGGGGTCGAAGAAGTCCCCCCGGCGCGGCGGGAGGAAGAAGCCGCCGGGCACCGCGCGGGCGTCGACGCCCTCGTAGATCATGCGGAAGAGGGCCACCACGCGCGCCCACGCGCCGTAGCGAGCGTCGATGCGCTGCCCGAGGCGGGCGTGGTCCTCAGTGAGGGCGGCGTGGAGGGTGGTGAGGGCGTAGCTCTCGCGGTAGCGGGCGGCGTCGAGCGGGAGGAGTCGGCGCTCCTCGGCGAAGAGAACCACCACCATGCGGAGGAGGGCCGTGACGAGCCCGCGGTAGACGGCCTCCCGCTTCGCGGGGTCGGCGCGCCAGGGCGCGAGGAGGCGCCCGTCGGCGACGCGGTCGGCGCGCTGCAGGCCGTCGAGGAGTTCCTGGAGAGCGTCGAGCACCTGGGCCTGGAGGCGGGTGCTGACACCGTTCTGGAACTCGCGGCTCTTCGCGAGGAGGGCCGGGAGGCGCTGCGCGGGGTCGAGCGTGAGGAGCCGCCGCGCGTTGAGGCACATGTGGAGGGCGGCGAGGAGGGGGCGGCCCGCGGGGGCAAGGAGGTCGGCGATGCGCCAGGTCGCGTGGGCGGTGGCCTCGCCGCGCGGCGCGTAGACGACGCGGAGGGCGCGCCCGTTGGTGAGAAGGCCGACGGGCACCTCACGGGCGCGGAGGAGGCGCTCGAGGCGTTGGTGGGGGGTGGCGGTCCAGGCCGGGTCGTCGAGGGCGGCGTCGAGGTCGTGGCCCGGCGGCGCGTCCATCCCGAGGAGGACGAAGGCGGGCTCGTCGAGGTCGCGGAGGGCGAAGTCGGGTGCGAGGAGCACCCCGCCGTCGAGCGCGAGGGTGAGCTCAGGCGGCACGTCCGCGCCGCGGAGGAAGACCTCGTCGGGCCACCCGAACACCTCGCGGAAGAGGGCGTCGCGGTCGGCGATGGCGCCCCCGGGTGCGAGCGCGAGGAGCTGCTGCTGCGCGTCCGCGACGGGTTCGGTGGGGGCGGCGCCGGCGTCGACGAGGACGCGGGGCGCGAGGAAGAGCCCCGCCGGCTGGAGCATCCCGAGCCAGTCCTGGTGCGCGCGGATGTGGGGGTCGAGGGCGCTCATGGGATGCTCAGGAGGTGGCGGGCCAGAGGTAGACGAGGCCAACGACCTCGACGTGGTGCTGCCGGTCTTCGTAGAGGGCGCGGATGCGGTCGGGCTCGCTCACCATCTCCGCGTCGATCTGTGGCAGGCGCCGGCGGAGGAACTCTCGGTCCTCTTTCCACTGCGTGCGCTGGGCGTCATCGAGGGCGTCATCTTCGAAGCCGAGGGCGAGCTGGGTGCCGGCGAGGGCCTGCACCACGGCCTCGCGCTGCGCGGCGAGCACCGATCGCATCGCCTCGGCCTCGGCGCGGCCGCGGGCGTGGAGCTTCATCCGCGCGAGCTCGGTGCGAACGAGGGCGCGGCGGCGCAGGGTGGGTTCGAGGGCCCGGCGGTCGCGCGCTGCGCTCGCGAGGAGGCGCTCGACGATGCGCTCCTCCAGCCGCGGCACCTCGGGCTCGTCGAGCACCTTGAAGAACGACTCCATCGCCCGCTCGTGGGCCTCTTCGGTGACGAAGGGCTCGATGCGGCCCGGGTCGTCGCCGTCGCTCCAGAAGGCCGCGACGCCCATGAGCTCCTCGTGCAGGCGCGCGGCGCCTGCGCCGAAGACGGCGAGGCGGCCGAGCACGAGGACGCGCTTGCGGGCGCTCGTCCGGTCGACCACCACCGTGACGCGGGCGAGGCCCTCCTCGGTGAAGGCCTGCGCGCGGAAGGGCGACAACGCCCGCTGCGCCAGCGGGTGCTGCAGGTGGAGCTGCACCGCGTCGGAGAGGAGCGTGTCGGCGGGCTCGAGGCGCACCGGGCGCGGGGGGAAGCGGGCGCGCCACTCGGCCTCGGGCATCTTCGGTGGCCGCGGGGGGCGCAGGGCGTCCATGGCGCCTCGCCAGGTGGGGTCGTTGGGATGGCGCTCGTCCATCCGCGGGACCTCCCAGCTCCGCGGGGGCGTGGCGCGCGGCGTGAGGGAGGTGCCGCCCGAGAGGACGAGGCCCTCGGAGACCACCTGCCGGAGCCGGTCGGGCTTGCAGTCGAGGTGGTCCAGGGCCTTCTGGTAGAGCTTCTCCAGCACCGCGAGGTTGGCGGTGAGGTCCTTCTCGCGGGCGGCCTCGAGCTCGCGTTGGACGGCGGAGTCCTCGGGCTTCGCGGCCTCGTCGATGTCGGCGATGCGCCGCGCCAGCTCGCTGCGCGAGAGCCCGCGGGAGAGCACGGAGGCGATTCGGTCGCTCACCACGGGGGCGAAGGA
The DNA here is from genome assembly GCA_044375895.1 of Polyangiales bacterium. Taxonomy (GTDB): domain Bacteria; phylum Myxococcota_A; class Polyangia; order Polyangiales; genus CAISKJ01. The sequence continues at coordinate 3,811 of JBILLV010000459.1, forward strand.
GCCGAGCTCGGCGGCGATGGCGTGGCTCTTGGAGACCAGCTTCGCGAGGACGACATCCTCGGGGAGGTTCTTGTAGCGGAAGTAGTGGCAGCGGACCTCCGGCTCGGGCTGGAGGGTGCGGTCGATGCGGCCGTTGCGCTGCTCGATGCGGGCGGGGTTCCAGGGAAGGTCGAAGTGGAAGAGGTCGGCGCAGGCGGCCTGGAGGTTGATGCCCTCGCGCGCGGCGTCGGTGGCCACGAGGATGCGGAGGGGGTGCTGCTCGGTGCTGGCGTTGAAGGCCTGCTTCACGGACTCGCGGGCGTCGTCATCCATCGCGCCGTGGAGGCTCCCCACGCGCTCCTCGCCGCGGTCGCTGGCCTCCGACACGCCGCGCAGGAGGTCGACCAGCCACGCGCGGGTGTCGGCGTACTCGGTGAAGATCAACACGCGCCGCGGGAGCCAACGCGCGCCGACGGCGCCGAGGGTCGGGCACTGCTTCTCGCGCACCCAGGCGAGCAGGGCGCGAGCGCGGGCGTCGGGCTGGTCGGCCACGCGCTCGGCGAGGTCGGCCATCTCCGTGAGCATCGCGCGGAGCCGGTCGTCGGTGTAGGCCGCCACCGCGCCGGCCGCTCGCTCCGCCTCGGCGTCGAGGCCCGCGAGCTCCTGCTGCTCACCGGCCTCGTCGTCGTCGGGGGCCGCGAGCGAGGCGAGGATGCGCTGCCCCGCCCCGCGCCGGTGGGCCCGGAGCGTCCGCTGGAAGGCGTAGACCGACGACAGGAGGCGCTTGCGCAGGCCCTCCACCGCGATGCGGACGCGGGCGCGCGCCTCCTCGCCGGCCGAGGCCGCGCGGGCGGTGAGGGCGTCGTCGTAGGCGGCGAGCATCGCGGCGAGGCGGAGCTCGGGCGCGGTGTCGGCGGTGTCGTCGAGCGCCACCTCGACGAGCTTGCGCTCGGGGAGCTGCGCGTTGGCGTGGCGCCGGATGTCGGCCTTCAGGCGGCGCACCATGACGGGGGCGAGCTCGGCGGGGCCCTTGATCTCGATGCCGCGCGTGAAGCGCTGCGGGTCGAGGATGTGCATGAGCGACGAGAAGCTGTTGGAGTGGCCGTTGTGCGGGGTGGCCGAGAGGAAGAGGCGATGCTCGAAGCGTCGCGCGAGGTCGCGGACGGCGCGGGTGGTCTGCGTGTCGACGGCGTAGCGGCTGGCCGACGCGGGTGCGGCGACGTGGGCCTCGTCGAGGATGAGCATCGAGCCGGCGGCGAAATCACCGAGCGCGTCGCGCAGGCCAGCGAGGTGATCCTCGTCGCGCAGGAGCGCGTGGGAGACGACGAAGAACGAGCCGGTCTTCCACGGGTTGACGCCGAAGCCGCGGGCGCGGCGGCAGTCGAGGATGAAGGCCCGGTCGTAGATCGCGAAGTCGAGGCCGAAGCGCTGGCGCAGCTCGTCGCGCCATTGGAGGACGACCGAGGGCGGCGCGGCGATGACGGCGCGGTGGATCCGCTGGCGGAGGAGGAGCTCGTGGAGCACGAGCCCGGCCTCGATGGTCTTGCCGAGGCCGACGTCGTCGGCGATGAAGAGGTTGACGCGTGGGAGGGCGAGGGCCTTGCGCAGGGGCTCGAGCTGGTAGTGCTTGGGGATGATGCCGGCGCGGAGCGGGGCCTGGAACAGGGTCGGGTCGGTGGAGGTGACGCAGGCCCAGCGGAGCGCGTGGAGGTAGGCGGCGAAGCGGGCCGGCGGGTCGGGGCTGCGGGCGGGCTTCTCGGTGCGCTCGTCGAGGAGGACGCGGGCGTCGGGTTCGGCTTCCCAGAGCACCGAGAGGCGCTCGCCCTGCGCGTCGTCCTCCATGCACGCGAGGTCGAGCGCGGTGAGGCGGTCGTAGGGCTCGGCGCGCTCGACGAGCCAGCGGCGCTGCCGCACGCGAACGAACGCACCGGGGGCGACAGGCGGGGCTGCGTCGGAGGTGGCCGTCATCGCGAGGGGCGCGACGATACCGCGGCCTCGAGGGCAAGGCACGCACGAGTTGGCACCGTGCGGTGGA
>JBILLV010000400.1:0-7728 GCA_044375895.1 Polyangiales bacterium
GGCGCCGATCGCGAGCGCCCTTCGGATGCTGCCACCATCGACCACGGGCCCATTGCGCCCGAGAACGGGCGCGCTTTCAAGTCTTCCGCGGTCCGCGGACCCAGCCCGAGGTCGATCGTCGCTCGGCGCGCCACGTGCGGGGGGCCTCCAGGTCGTAGGGGGCGAGGTCGACGGGAACCTCCCCCAGCACGGTCACAGCCTCCTCCGTGGCGTGCGCCCGCACCGCACGAAACCGCACGCCCGCCGCGGCGGCGCGACGGGCGGCCTGGGCGAAATCGGGGTCGTGGACGTCGCTCGGCCGCACCCCGACGACGTCGGGTCGCTGCACGACGAAGAGCACCGTGGCCCTCCCCCCGGCCCGCACCTCCTTGGCGAGAACCTGGAGGTGCTTCGTCGCCCGCTCGCTCACCGAGTCGGGGAAGTACCCGTAGCCGTCGGGGTAGCGGAGGTGGCAGTTCTTGACTTCGACGTCGTGGGGGCCGCGGCGGGTGGTGAGGCGGAAGTCGACGCGCGACCCGGGGGCGTGAACAAACTCCTGCGCGAGCGCGGTGTAGCCCGCGAGGCCGCGGAGCCAACGGGCGTCGAGCAGCGCGCGCACGAGGCGGTTGGGGAGCGAGGTGTCGGCGCCGACGAGCACACCGTCTTCTTCGACGATCGACCAGGTGAACTTCAGCTTGCGCGCGGGGTTGTCATCGGGCGTGAGCCACACGCGGGCCCCCGCGCGGACGACGCCCTCCATCGCGCCGGGGTTGACGCAGTGGGCGACGACGGGCTCACCCGACGCGAGGGTGACGTCGGCGAGGAAGCGGTCGCGGCGGCGCACCAGCGTCCCCGCGACGAGCGGACGCGGCCACGGGAAGGTGAAGGGCGCGGCGTGCGAAGATGCGACGGCCGCGCGCGATGGTTGACGGGGTGGGGGGCGAGACATAGAGTACGGACGAGCTCACGATCCCCGACTGCTCATTGGGGGCGAATGGTTTCGACGTGGGTTGCAACGTGATCGATGGCGCGACCGCCGGCCAGTGACGGCGTAAATACCACTGGAAACAAGAGCTGCGAACGATAACGCGGTTCCCTTCGCTCTCGCGGCCTGAAAAACCGCTGAGCGCGTCACCCTGCGAGCTCCGTCCGTGCTTGGCAGACGTGGCGTAAACGAACGGGCTGGTCTCTCACTCGCGCACCCGGGGTGAGGGATGAGAAAAACAGGGAGCTGGCTCCGAGGATCGCTGGTCGGCGAGCCTGAGACGGAGCGAGATCTGATCGTCGACTAAGTCGTGTAGAAGTCATCGCCGAGCGCTTGCGGACCCGGGTTCGACTCCCGGCGCCTCCACCCTGTAAGTGATTGAAAAGACTCAGGAATCGCCTCGCGGGTAGCGCAGGCGTGCAGCGAAGAGCGGGTCGGCGCCGAGGGGCACCCCCCGCTCTTTCTGCGTCCTCCCTCTGACGGGTGTGATTCCGATCCTGCGCCTTGTCCAACAGCGCAGCGAGCCGAGCACACGGGAGCGGCTCATCAGGCTGCGCGGGAAGGATCTCTCTGTCTGACGGTCACGCCGCGACGGGAAGCCAGTCCAGCGTCTGCTCGACCGAGCGCGCGAGGAGCCCGACCGGGTCCCGCCGCGCGGTCTGCGGCGCGCTCACGACCAGGTCCCCGAGCCCCGCGCGGTACAGGCTGTCGTCGCTGGGTGAACTCCCCGCGTCAATCGCATCGGCCAGCAGTTCCAGCGCGCGCAGGTACCGGCGAACACGGTCTCGGGTGCCCTGGCGGGCTTGTCCTTCGATGGCCGCTCGCCGCACGCGCCCGGCCCGCTCTCGCCGCGCGCCCGAGCTCTCGCTGGCGGGCATCGTGACGGCCTCCCCGAGCGCGTAGAAGAGACACACCTCTGCGGGCGCGCGACGGATCGCCGCGAACACCGACTGGTAGCGCGCAGAGACGTCCGCGAGCGACAGAACCCGCGGCGCGAGCCAGAGACCGGCGGCCTCGAAGGCAGGTTCCTCGGGCATGAGTTGCCGCGCACGCTCGAGCGACCGCCACGCGTCGAGAATCCGTCCCTCTCGCTCGAAGAGTCGACACTGACGGAACCACAGGTCTGCCACCCCGGGGTACACCTTCAGAAGCGCCGCGAGCTCCTTGCGGGCCCTGGTGCCCGGAGTCGACGTGGAGACGAGCGCTCCTTCCTGGAGGACCAGGTGGTTCTTGCGAAGCTGTGCGCCGAACTCCTTCTCCTGCCGGGCATACTTCGGATCGATCCGCGCGCGGAGCGCCCGCGCTTGATCCGCCGGAACGCCTTCGCTCGCAATGAGCACCTCTCCCCATGCCCGGCTGGCTTCGAGGGGGTCGAGGCCATCGAGAAGGGCTCCGCAGCGTTCGATCGCGAAACGCAGGAGCGTCTGCGGGTCATGGCTCGAAAGCGCCACGAGGGCGCGCCGCTCGGCTCGCACCGCTTCGTGGAGGAGCACCGCCGCCTGGAAACGGCTCTCGTCGTCGCCGAAGGCCAGGAGGGCTCCGGCGCGCAGCTTCATCTTGCCCCCCTCGGCGAGGGCGCGATCGTAGGCGTCGGACGTCACGGCTTTACCTTATACATCTCGGCCACCCGTGGCGACTGGCACCAGAGCGAAAGGTACGCCTCGGCGACGTCGGGAAGCTTCCGAAGCTGCGCGGCCTTGCCCTCCGCGCTCGCCGTCCCCACCCGCGCGGCGCGCAGGGCGGTGAATCCGCCGCTCCCCCGCCCCGCCACCTCGACGCCGCGGAGCGCGCCGGGCGTCCGGTCGAGCACGATGTCGGGCGCGACGTTGCGCTGCATCCAGACGACGCGCCGCCCCGGCAGGAACACGGAGATCGCCACGAACGCGAGGCCGTAGGCCGCCGTCTCCGCCAGATGCTCCCGATGCACCGTGCGTCCGGAGCGGTAGCGCCTGGCCTTCACGAGCACCTCGGGATCGCGCGCCGAGAGCTTCTTCAAGTCCCAACCCAGGGCGAGGGTGACGGAGCGGGGCCGCCGCTTCGCGTCGGGCGCGTAGGCGACGTTGAACAGGAACGGCGGCTCCCGGTCGCTCTCGATGTCGCCGGGTACCCACGCGAGCACGGCGGGGATCGAGTCCACGACCCAGTCGTAGTCCTGGTCGGCGTAGAGCCTCTCGAGCGGGTACTCGACGGAGTCGGACACGCGCGGGACCCTGCTCTTGCAGTGCGTCGGACGTCGAGAAGCGTGCACGAGCCGTCACCCCGACCGCGACGGCGTGCGCGCTGAAGGTTCGCCTCCATCGAAGCCCTCGAAGCAGGGCCGCCCGCGCGACCCCGCTTGCTACATTGCTACACGGTGACCGCGCTCGACCGATCTCGACCGCGCTCCCCTCCCCCGCCACTTCGTCGCCGACTGCTTGTTTCGCCAACGTATCCGCGCTCGACCGCTCTGGACCACCGTCGACCGACACGTCCTGCGCCGCATTCGACTCCCGGCGCCTCCACCCTCTCTCCCTCACCACCACCGATTCGTTGACGCCCCACTCCCCCACGTTGAAAGCGTGCGGGAGGGGGAGTGCGTTGACGGCGCGGTGCCCGACGATCGGGCTTCCCCTCGTTTCGCCCCCACGTCTATCCTCGCGCCGCTGCATGACGGACACGATGCCCCTCACCTCGCCTCACGTGAGGCGGTGGCGAGGTACGCGACGACGAAGCGCGCTCGGAAGTCCGAAGGCAACGACGGGCATCGGGTGATCCAGGACCACGCAGCAGAGGGGACTCATGGCGGAGAAGAAGCAGCCACCAGCGAAGCCGTACCGCATCTCGAAGCCGAAGCCCGATGGTCTGGCCGAGGCGGCGCTCAAGCGCCCACCCCTGCCTTCGGCGGCACAGTACCTCTACCGCGAACCGCTCCAGACCTTCCTCGACGACATCGACGCCCGACGGATCGCGAAGAAGCTCGCGTCGCGGTATGAGCGGCTCGAAGGCGCCCTGCCCAACGAGAAGGAGGTGCACTCGTGGGAGCGTTCGCTCCCGGCGCTGGCCGAGGTGCTCCGCGACGAGCGGCTGAAGCGCTCGGAGATCTTCGTCGAGCTGTGGATGCCGCTCGGGAGCTACCGCTGCGACGCGGTGCTCACGGGGAAGGACCTCGACGGCGCGCCGGCCGCGATCGTCGTCGAGTTGAAGCAGTGGTCGCACGTCGGCAAGTCGCGTTTCAACTACGAGGTGTGGGTGCAGAACGCGAGCAAGCCGCACCCCTCCGTGCAGGTGGGCGGGTACGTGAGCGCCCTCAAGCACTCGAGCACGGCCTTCGTCGACGAGGGCGTGAAGGTGGGCGGCTGCGTGTGGCTGCACGGGCTCTCCGACCGCAAGTGCGCGATGATGCTCCGCGACCAGGACGCCTTCGGCCGCGACGTGCTCGACTACCCCATCTTCGCGAAGGGCGAGGAGGCCCGTTTCGCAGAGTGGCTCCAGCACCAGATCGGCCACGGGCCGGGCGACGAGGCGGCTGCGAAGATCGCGCGGAGCACTCGCACCGTGTCGCCCAAGCTCCTCGACCTCGTCGTCCAGACCGTGCGTCATCAGCACGAGTGGCGGCTGGTGGGGCGTCAGTTGGTGGCGTTCAATCGCATCGTGCAGGCCGTGCAGGAGGGGCAGAGCGCGTCGGGGCACACGGTGGTGCTGGTGCAGGGAGCGCCGGGTACCGGCAAGAGTGTGATCGCGATCCAGCTCCTCGCCTACGGGGCGAAGCAGGGGTGGAAGGTGCTGCACGCGACGGGTTCGCAGGCCTTCCAGACCAACCTGAAGGGGAAGACGATTCGATTCGCGGACGAGATGCATCAGACGATGCAGGGGACGACGAAGAAGAAGGATCTGCCCGTGCGGGACATGTTCTGCACCTTCGCCGACGTGGCGAAGGCGGGGGCGAAGGGGGCCGCTCCGCAGCACCTCGTCGTCGCGGACGAGGCCCACCGGCTGTGGGAGCACCGCCGCATCAAGTACCCCAACGGCATGACGAAGAACCTCACCGACACGCCGATGATCGAGGAGGTCATCAAGGCGAGCCGCGTCACGGCCTTCTTCCTCGACGACAACCAGGCGGTGCGGGCGGGTGAGATCGGTCACTCCCAGGTGATTCGCGACGCCGCGGAGCGCATGGGCGTGGAGCTCATCGAGGCGCCGCTGGACGCGCAGTTTCGCTGCAACGGAAGCGCGGGCTACATCCGTTGGGTCGACGCGCTCCTCGGCTACCGCGGCGCGGGCGACCTCGGCTGGCGCCACGCGGAGGAGTACGAGCTCCGTGTCGAAGACGACGTCTCGGTCATGGACGAGTGGCTGAAGGGCCACATGGCGGCGGGCGAGAAGTGTCGCATCGTGGCGGGCTACTGCTGGCGCTGGTCGAAGCCTGGGACCGGCAACAAGCTCGTGGAGGACGTGAGCGACACGCGCTTCGGCGCGTGGAAGGCTCCATGGATCGAGAAGACCGGGCAGGAGCGCCAGCCGCTCGACAACCAGTACTTCCGCTGGGCCAACGAGGACGCGTACTACAAGCAGGTCGGGTCGATCTACTCGGTGCAGGGCTTCGAGTTCGACCACGTCGGCGTCATCTGGGGTGAGGACCTCGTCTGGCGCGAGGACCGCTGGGTCGCCGACCTCTCGAAGAACCAGGACAAGACCTTCAAGCGCGACATCCGCGCGGCGGAGCAGGCGGGCGAGAAGGACGCGCCGCTCACGAAGCTTCGCAACGTGTACCGCGTGCTCCTCACGCGCGGGATGCGGGGGACGTCGCTGTTCATCCTCGACGCGGAGACACGCGCGAAGGTGCGGTCGATGCTGGTGGAGCAGCGGGTGGCCGTGGTGGCGTGACGACGGCGCGCCGTGACCCACCCGTCGGACTTCGCGACGGCACTGGCGCAGCAGTTTCACGACGCGGTGGGGGCGGGGCTGTTCGTGTCGGCGTAGCGCACACCGCGTGGGCTACGAGCCGCTCACGGCCGGGACGGGGACGATCAGCCGCGCGCCTGTCGGGGCGTCCCCAGGAGCCACGCCAGGGCGCGGCGCATCGGGGGCGCCGGGGGGCGCGGATCGAAGGGCACCGTCAGCTCGTCGTCGAGCCCGCTGTCGATCTCCTCCGCGAGCAGCGGGCCGACGCCCCCGCGCGGGCCGAGGAACGCCCGCACGCTCGCCTGCGCGTCCGCGGCGAGCGCGAGGTACTGCCGGCGCAGGTCCTGGAGGCACCAGACGCGGTAGTCCGTGGTCTTCGTGCCCGGCAGGCGCAGACCGCCCGCCTCGAAGTCGAAGGACGAAGCCCCCGCGCGGAAGGCGGCCGCGTTCTGGTGGAGGTACGGGAGGTAGACCCCGCAGAGGTCGCCCCAGAGGTCGTCCCAGCCGGGACCCTCGGGCATGACGAAGGTCGGCGTCGACGGCAGGCGGCTCGCGCGAGCGTTCCACAGTCGGCCGAGCCACTCGTAGACTGCGGGCGCCGTCTGACGCATCACGATCGCCGGGTCGGGGTCGTTGCCGAAGTGTCGAAACATCGGCCCGAAGTACCCGAAGTCCGCGATGCACGGGTGCGAGCCGAACAGGTACGGCTGCCGGTCGAGGATCGCCTGGAGCGCCTTCAACTGCCGCGGGTACATCCCACGGATCTGCGCCTCGTTCTCCCGCGTCATGCCGTCGCCCCAGAGCCAGGTGCGCCGCTGCCGCCACGCGAAGTACGCCGCCATCGCCCACACGGGCGCCGGCGGCCCCCCGCGGATGACCTCCCGCGCGATGCGGTGGCCGAGGGTGAAGCGCGAGTCGGTCGGCATCCAGCGCCACCACATCGCCGGGCGCCAGAGCCACTCGTCGGCGTAGTCCTCGAGCAGGCTCGCCAGGAAGCGCAGCACGGGGTCGCCCGGGTACACCGGCCGCGCGGGGTGTTCCCGCTCGAACCAGCGGATCATGACGGTCGAGTCCTTGAGCCACCGCCCGTCGTCGAGCCGCACCGCGGGCACCTTCATCGCGCCGGTCTGCCGGTACACCTCGAAGAGGCGCGGGTGGTCGACGTCGACCCGCTCGTAGGGGATCTCCTTGTAGCGCAGGTAGGCCTCGAACTTCCCGCTGAAGTACGAGATGTCCATCACGTAGGCGGTGTAGCGGGCCATGGCGATCGGATACCCCCTCCACACGGCGCGCCGCAACACCTGGCACGACGACGCCGACGGCTCCCGAGGGGCGGAGGGTGCCTGCCGGTCGGTCGATCCCGAGGCGCTCGGCGGTCCGAGTGCGGTTGCGCGAACCCTTGCGCGTCGACGCTGGCTCTCAACGGTCGACTGCGCGCCGCGCAGCGGAGGTCTCACCACACCATGATGAACAAGCTCTTCCCTCGCAACGAACACCTCGCCGACCGCGCCATCCGCGTGCTGCTCGGCGTCGGCCTCCTCGCCATCGCCTTCGTGGGTCCAGCCACCCCGTGGGGCTTCCTCGGGGTGATCCCGCTCGCGACCGGTCTCCTGGGGAGCTGTCCGCTGTACACGCTGTTCGGCATCGGCACCTGCCCGATCGAGCCGAAGAAGGTCGACGCGACCTAGCACCCGCTGGCGGAAGTTGCCCGGCGGTTGGCGCCGAGCACGGAGCCTCCATCCCCCGCTCGCGGACTCGCGCGTTTCCCCTTCCTCCGCGGCAGGAAGCCGCAAAGGAAGAGTGTCACTGTACGCGCGGAACAGGCACTTCGCGAGGAGCGCCTTCCCACGGGAGCGCCCATTCACCGACACAAGTCGCCCTTC
>JBILLV010000401.1:0-7695 GCA_044375895.1 Polyangiales bacterium
GACGGGCATGTCGACCTGCCCGATGTTGACGGGCTGGCCGCTCGCCGGGTCGCGGTCGGTGGCGTAGACGTAGGCGTGCTGCACGACGCGGGGCGGCGGCGCGGTGGCGCAGCCTGCAGCGAAGAGGAGCGTGACGAGGGTGCGGGGAGGGAGGAGGGAGCGTGCGTTCACGGTGCCGTGATCGCACCTTCGGAAGGCGCCCGCCGTCAAGTGATCCGTGACGGCGGGTGGCGCGGGCGGCTCAGTGCGGAGCGCCGCCGCCCTGCTGCTGCTGGATCTGCCGACGGATCTGCTCCATCAGCTCGGGGGGGAGCTGACCGCCGCCGCCGCCCGGCATCCCAGGCATTCCCGGCGGCATGCCCATGCCTGGGGGCATGGCCGGCGGGGGCTCCGGGGCGCTGGCGTCGGCCGAGGCGTCGCCGCCGCCGTCGACGGGGAGGGGGGCCTGGAAGGCCGACACCGCGGGGTTGATCGCGTCGGCCTGCGTGCGCGACACGATGAACACCACGTCGTTGCCCTCGCGCTGCGCGAAGGTCTCCTGGTCGCCGCTGTTGTTGCCGACGCGGAGGGTGATGCGGGCGGGCGAGCCCTCGACCTCGGTCTCGATGGTGACGCGCGGGGCGTCAGCGCCGATGCCGGTGGCCGCGCCCGTCGCGCCGAAGTCCGAGGCGCGGAGGTTGGTGATGGACTCGACGAGGGTGTTGACCTTCGCCGTGTCGAGGCGCTCGACGGTGGTGCCCGCGGCGGCCGTCCAGGTGTCGCCGCTGCGGGTGAAGCGGAAGGTGCCGTTGCGGTTGGCCCACTCCACCGCGCGGATCGAGTCGCGGGAGATCTGGGTGATGTCGCGGTCGCGCCAGTCGCGGGGGGCGCGCGAGAGCATCGAGCTCATGGACACGCCGACGCGGAGCACCTCGGGCTTGCCGGGCACGCGGACGGCGGTGCCGCCGGGCTCGATGGCGGCGCCGACGAAGACGTCGAGGAGCGCGGTGGAGCCGTTCTTGAGCGTGACGCGGGTGGCGTGGGCGTCGTCGATCTCGAAGGTCTCGTACGAGCTGGTGTTGTGCGCGGCGATGGCGGAGACGTTCATCTCGCCGAGCCGGTCGAGGAGGTCTTCCACGGCGCGGGCCTCGGTGGGGCCGTTGCCGGGCTGGGTGATGCGCCAGGCGCCGTTGACCTTCTCGAACTCCAGGTGCTGCTGGTCGGCGGGGGCCGACGGGCGGTGGATGGAGACGTGGTCGACCCGGTCCTTGGCGAGGCGCTGCCAGGGGTTGGTCGGCGTGGTGGTCACGGCGGCCGGTTGGCGGTAGGCGAAGATCGTGGCGATCACGAGGGCCGCGAGGACGGCCAGTGCGATGCCAATTCCCTTGGAGTTCATATGGGTTGGTCTGTGCGGTGGGTGGTGAGGGTGGAGACCGCGGTCAGAGCTTGATCTCGGCCCGACGACGCGCGCGCAGGCCCGTGAGGAACCACCCGAGGATCCCGACGAGCGCCGGGAGGCCGAGGATCGCGCCCCACTGGAAGGCCTTCTTGAAGTTCTCGCTGGTGGTGGTGATCGCCGGCGGGGCGACGTTCTTGGCGCGCACCGCGAGGAGGTCGGAGTCCGCCGTGATCCAGTCGAACACGCCGAAGAGCACCTTGAGGTTCATCGGGGTGTCCTCGCGGCTCTGCATCTGGAAGCTGGCGAACTCCTGGAGCTGCTCACGCGTGAAGGGCTTGCCCGACGACACGAGGAGGAGGCGCGCGGGGTGCTCGCGCGACGCGTGGTCGGGGACGGGCGCCTGCGTGGCCGCGACGCCGCCGTCGCCCGCGGGGGCGGCGCCGGTGAACGCGCTGCGGAGCTCGCCCTCGAGGGACGCGGCGACGAGGAAGGGGCCGCGCGCGCCGCGGGCGAAGATCTGGTTGCGGCGCTCGAAGATGGACACCGGGTTGAGGTCGGCGGTGGCGTCCTGGAGCACCGAGAGGCCGCTGGTGCGGCCGATGATGGCGAGGCGCGGGCGGTTGCCGCAGGCGCGGGCGGCGGCCTCGTCGGGGGCCTCGCAGTAGCGCGAGCGGTCGATGTCCATCGGCGACGCGTAGGGCGTCACGAAGATGGGGAGGCGGAAGGTCATCGGGTGGGCCTGGTTGAGGCCCTCCTCCGCGAGGAGCGGGTACGAGAACATCCGCGGGATGGGGAGGCCCTCGCCGTTGATCTCGATCATCGCCTGCGTCGACTGCGCGTCGAGGATGACGTTGTTGCGGAGGGTCACGCCGTAGCCCGTGAGCAGCGGGCCGAGGTTGTGCTCAGCGGCCGCCGAGGTGGGGCTGCTGGTGGTGCCCGACACGTTGACGCCGGAGGCGAAGACCGCCACCGAGCCGCCGCGCATGAGGTACGCGTTGATGCGGCGCAGCTCGCGCTCCTCGATGCGGCGCGTGGGGTTCATGATGACGAGCCCCTTGATGTCCGCGGGGATGTCGTCGTCGCCGCCGTGGAGGTCGACGGCCCGCGTGGTGTAGCGGAGCCGCTCGCGCTCGAGGTAGCGCGAGAGGAAGGGCATGTCGGTCTCCGGGGCGACCTCGCCGTGGCCGGTGAGGAAGCCGATGGGGCGCTCCGGGTCGATCATCTTCTTCACGATCGAGGTGACCTGGTACTCCAGGCCCTCGACGTTGATCGGCACGAAGTCCATGTGCTCGCTCTTGTTCAGGTAGCTGAACGAGAGGCAGCGGAAGACGCGGACGGCCTGCATCTGCTGCTCGCGCACGGTCTGGAGGATGCCCTCGCGGCAGCTCGCGCCCTCGGCGGCGGTCTTGGTGGCGGCGTCGGTGACGCGGATCCACTCGAGGTCGATCTTGCCGCGCGACGCCGCGACGTACTCGTCGAGCTGCTCGCGGAGGAGGCGCGCGTCGTCGCCCGCGGGGGCGGGCTGGTCGGGCGACCAGTAGACGGTGATCTTGAGGTGGTCGGTGAGGCGCTCGAGCGTGCGCTTGGTCCCCACGGAGAGGGAGTAGAGCTCGCGCTTGGTGAGGTCGGCGCGGGCGTGCAGCACCTTCGCCGCGAGGGCGTTGAGGAAGACCGCGACCGCGATCATGATGAAGACGAAGGCGCCCGATTCGAGGCGGGCCTGGCTACGACGTTCCATGGTTCAGCTCCACCTCCGGCTGCCGAGGGACCGGGCAGTCGCAAGGAGGCACACGGCGATGACGGAGAGGAAGTAGAGGATGTCGCGGAGGTCGATGACGCCGCGACCGATGCTGTGCATGTGGTAGTCCGGCGAGAAGTACACGAGGTAGTTCCCGAGGTTGCCGAAGACGATGGGGGCCTTGTCGAGGAGGAAGAACATCGCCGCCACGATGAAGGTCACGAAGAACGCGGTGATCTGGTCGCGCGTGTGCGACGAGACCATCACGCCGAAGGACACGTAGGCCGCGCCGGCGAGGAGGATCCCGAGGTAGCCGCCGAAGACGGGGCCCCAGTCGAGCTCGCCCATCTTCGAGATGACCATCGGGTAGATGAACGTGATGACGAGCGCGACGCCGAGGAGGCCGGCGGCGCCCATGTACTTCCCGAGGATGACCTCCCAGTCGCGGACGGGCTGGGTGATGAGCATCTCCAGGGTGCCGGTGCGGTTCTCCTCCGCGAAGGTGCGCATCGCGATGGCCGGCGAGATGAGCGGGAGGAGCCAGGAGATCGCGTCGAAGAGGGGCGAGAGCGTCACCCGGCCCTGCTCGATGAACGCGAACGGGAAGAAGAACAGGAAGCCCACCAGGAGGAGGAACATCCCGATCACGATGTAGCCAAGGGCCGACGAGAAGTACGAGGTGAACTCGCGCTTCGCGATCGTCCAGGTGTTGCTGATCATGGTCCCGACGGAGCCTGCGGGGATGGCTCCCTCCGGGGCGCTCTGGGCGGTCTCGGACATCGTCATCACTCCTTCTCGGCAGCCTTCTCGGGCTTCGCAGCCTTGTCAGTCTTCGCGGCCTTCGCGCCCTTCTCACCGTCCGTCGTGAGCTGGCGGAACACCTCCTCGAGCTGGAGCGTCTCGCGGCGCAGCTCGAGCAGCGCCCAGCCCTTCTGCACGGCCATCTGGAAGAGCTCGCGGCGGCTGTCGCCGCTCCCCTTCACCGTGGCCTCCAGCACGAAGGACTTCCCGTCGCCGGGCAGGTCCTTCACGTTCGCGCTGGAGATCACGCGCTTGACGGCCTCGGCGATCTCCTCGTGGCTCTTCGGGGCCTTGTCGTCGGGCCCGAGGCCGTCCTTCTCGTCGAAGGCGAGGCGGTAGCGCACGCTGCCAGAGCCCGCGCGGAGGTCCTCCGGCGCGCCGTCAGCGACGATCTTCCCGCGGCTGACGATCAGCACGCGGGCGCACGCCGTCTCCACCTCGGCGAGGTCGTGGGTGGAGAGCATGACCGTGCGGGTCTTGCCGATCTCCTTGATGTACTTGATGACCTCAGCGCTCTCGTTGGGGTCGAGGTCGGCCGTCGGCTCATCGAGGATGAGGATCGGCGGGTTGTGGATGAGCGCCTGGGCGAGGCCCACGCGCTGGCGGTAGCCGAAGGAGAGCTGACCGATCTCCTTGCGGAGGGCGTCCTCCAGCCCGCAGATGCCCACCACCTTCTTGATGCGCTCGCGCTGCTCGGACTTCGGGATCGCGCGCAGGTCGGCGGCGAACTCGAGGTACTCCACGACGCCCATCTCGGGGTAGAGCGCCGCGCGCTGCGGGAGGTACCCGAGCACGGAGCGGACGGCGAGGGGGTCGTTGAAGACGTCGTACCCGCCCACCTTCGCCGTCCCAGAGGTCGGTGAGATGAAGCAGGTCAGGATCTTCATCGTGGTGGACTTGCCCGCCCCGTTCGGACCGAGGAAGCCCACCACCTCGCCCCGCTTGATCTCGAAGTTCAGGTTGTCGACGGCACGCTGAGACCCATAGATCTTGGTCAGGTCGCGCGCCTCGATCATCACATCGGTGGCCATCGCCTCGCCATTTCGTTGCTAGAAGGTGTTTTCTGTCACTGCGCCCAAAGGGGACACCCCTCGGCGGCGCGCATCCTATTCAGCGACGCCCGCAAGTCAACGTTGTCAACGAGGGCGTCATCGCGCGCGAAACCCCCTATCTGCCTGGGGTTATTCCGTAGCAACGATCATTTCTTCTGCGGTAGGGGGACCACCCGAGGTGTCGCCGATGCCATTCCGCTATGAACGCCCGGTGCGCTTCGCCGACGTCGACGCCGCGCGCATCGTCTTCTTCGCCCGCTACCTCGACTACTGTCACGACGCCATCGAGGCCCTGTTCAACGAGCTCCCGGGCGGCTACGCGCACCTGACGATGGTGCGCGACATCGGGGTGCCTTCCGTGCGGGTGGAGGTCGACTACCGCGCGCCGCTTCGGTACGGCGACGTCGCGCTCATCGACGTGACGGTCGAGCGCGTCGGCGAGAAGAGCATCACCCTCCGCCACGAGCTCACCCGCAAGGCCGACGGCGTCCCCGTCGCGACCGTGCGCCAGGTGGTGGTGACCGCGCGGCTCTCGGCGCTCGGGGGCGTGCCCGTGCCCGACGACGTGCGAGCGCTCCTCGCGCGCTATGGGTGACAAGGGGCCCGCTGGTGCTGTACGTGTGTTCAGCGCCGCGATGCGTCCCGTCGACAACCCCCCCAACCGCTGGCACGCCACGCACGTCGCGTGGGACGAGGGCGAGGCCCCGCTCGCTGCCCTCGAGGTCTTCGAAGAGCGCGCGAAGAGCATCCTGACGGAGAACGACAGCCCCGACATCCCCGTGCGCTGGGGGCTCAACCCGTATCGCGGATGCAGCCACGCCTGCGCTTACTGCTTCGCCCGCCCGACGCACCAGTACCTCGGCTTCGGCGCGGGCACCGATTTCGACCGCAAGATCGTGGTGAAGCTCAACGCCGCCGCGCTGCTGCGCGAGGCCTTCGAACGGCCGTCGTGGCGGGGCGAGACCGTGATGCTCTCGGGCAACACGGACTGCTACCAGGCGCTGGAGGGCCGCTACAAGATCACCCGCGCGTGCCTGGAGGTGTTCGCCGCGTACCGCAACCCGGTGGGGGTCATCACCAAGGGGATCCTCGTGCGGCGCGACGTCGACCTCCTCGCCGAGCTCGCCCGCCACGGGGCCGCGCACGTCTACGTGAGCATCCCCTTCTTCGACGACGCCGTGCGGCGGAAGGTGGAGCCCCTCGCGAGCCCCATCGCGCAGCGCTTCGAAACGCTGCGGGTGCTCGCGGCGGCGGGCGTCCCCTGCGGGGTGTCGGTGTCGCCGATCATCCCGGGGCTCAACGACGGCGACGTCGCGAAGGTGATCGAGGCGGCGCACGCGGCGGGGGCGCGGCGCGCGTTCATGACGCCGCTGCGGCTGCCGGGGGAGACGATGACGGTGTACGACGCGCGCATGGCGGAGGCCTTTCCCGATCGGGTGAAGCGCATGGACAGCGCGCTCGTGCAGGTGCGCCGCGGCAAGCGCAACGAGACGGCCTTCGGGGCGCGGATGACGGGCGATGGGCCGCGGTGGGAGATCGTGCGGCAGCTCTTCCACGCCACCTGCAAGCGCCTCGGGATGAACGCGCCCGAAGAGGAGGGGCCGACGCCCTTCCTGCGGCCGTGGACGCAGGGGAAGTTGTTCTAGGCGATCAGTGGTGGTCGCTGGTGTCGAGGATGGCGGCGTGCGCGGTGGGGTAGTGCTCGCGGACCCACCACGTGACGCCCTCGTCGAGCACGGCGGTGTGGGAGAAGCCGCGCGCGCGGAGGAGGTCGACGACGTGGCCCGAGGCGGCGTGGGGGCACGCGCAGTAGGCGACGATCCAGGTGCCGTCGCGCGGGAGCTGCCGCGCCATCTGCTCGATGTCGTAGAAGGGGAAGGGGAGCGCCCCCGCGATGTGCTCGCGTGACCAGTCGGAGGTGGCCCGCGTGTCGAGGATCACCATGCGGCGGCCCTCGTTCATCGCGCGGAGCACCTGCGCGCCGGGGACGAAGCGCCCCTCGCGCAGCGTGAAGGCCGGCGGGCGACCGGTGGGGTTCATGATGAGGTGGTCGAGGCCCGGCGGAGGCTCGTAGTTGACGGGCGGCGGCGGCACCGGGTTGCCCAGTCGGCGGATGTGCCGGACGAGGTCGTTGACGGTCTGCGGGGGGAGCGTGCGGAAGCTCGCCATCAGCGTGCCCGGGCGCCCCTCGAGGATCGTCTCGCGGAGGTAGAGGTCGCTGGCGAAGGTGAGGAAGTTGGGGTGCGAGACGCTGGTGGCGCGCTCGGTCCCCTGGCCCCGGTCGCCGTGGCACGACTGGCACTGCTGCTCCCACACGACGCGCCCGTGGTCGGGGTCGCCGGGGAGTGAGGCGTTGCTGAGCTGGCGCGGCGGTCGACGCGCGTGGGCGCGGATGTAGGCGATGATGTCGTCGACCTCGGGCTCGGCGAGCGGGCCGCCGCGCACGCGTCCCCACGGGGACATCGGGGTGCCGGGGCGGCCTTCGCGGATGGCCGCGCGGAGGAAGTCGTCGGAGGCGATGGCGAGGAAGTTCTGGTTGCCGAGGGCGTTGGCGTGGTCGGCGGCGTAGCCCTGGAGCTTGCGGCCGTGACAGAGCGCGCAGTAGCGGTTGTAGAGGGCGCGGCCGTGGCGCACGTGGGCGTTGGCCACGGGGGCGCGGCGGAACGGACGCCAGCGGCGGCACGCGGTGAGGGACGAGGCGAGGAGCGCGAGGGCGAGGAGCGAGA